>CAKSGA010000052.1 GCA_934454435.1 uncultured Oscillospiraceae bacterium
GGCTCGGTGTATGCGGGTGTTTCCGCTGCGGGCTCTGTATAAGCCGGAGCTTCGTAAGCGGGCTCGGTATATGCAGGAGTTTCCGCTGCGGGCTCAGTATATGCGGGTGTTTCCGCTGCGGGCTCTGTATAAGCCGGAGCTTCGTAAGCAGGCTCGGTGTATGCGGGTGTTTCCGCTGCGGGCTCTGTATAGGCAGGAGCTTCGTAAGCGGGCTCGGTATATGCGGGAGCTTCTTCCACTGCGGGCTCAGTGTAAGCCGGAGCTTCGTAAGCGGGCTCGGTATATGCAGGAGTTTCCGCTGCGGGCTCTGTATAGGCAGGAGCTTCGTAAGCGGGCTCGGTGTATGCGGGCGTTTCCGATGCGGGCGCTGTATAAGCCGGAGCGTCAATGCTGATATCATCGAGGTGATGTTCGAGCTCAACAGGAACGTCAGGCTCTGACATCTCGCCGCCGTTGATAACGGGCAGACCGCTTTCGGAGAGGAACTGGGTCTCGGGCATTCCTGCTTCCATGGAGAAATCGTCCACACGGCGTGCGAAAGGTTCGGGCTCGGGAACTGCAGGAGCGGGCTCCTGAACAGGCTCGGGCTGGCGCACGGGGGCGCTTATCGCCGGCATGTCGCTGGCAGTGGAGTTGAGGTTTGCGAACTGCTGGTTGAGCGCTTCGATCTCGCTGTTGAGATCTCCGCCGCCGAAACCGCCAACGCCGCCTACTCCACCCTGAATTGCAGGGTCGTTGTAGGAGATACCGCCGCTGAAAGAGTCCCCGCCGAGAGAGTCCCCGCCAATGCCGGAGCTGATGCCATTATTGTTGACGAAATTGTCGATCTGTGCGATGTCGCTGTCGGAGATACCGTTGAGATCTCCCCCCAGAGGGTCGGAGTTCACAAGGGGAACGCCGCTGTTGGTGGGACCGTTGCCGGCAAGCTTCATGCCGCACTTCTCGCAGAATTCGGTGGATTTCTGCATTCTCATGCCGCAGGTGGGGCAGTATACGAGGGTGCCCTCATCGCTGCCGATCGGCTGGATACCCGGCATTTCAGCTCCCTGCTGTGCCTCGGGCTGCTGAGCTTCCTGTTCGTCCTGCTCGGGCGGTACCGGAGTTCCGCATTCAACGCAGAACTGATATCCACGTATCAGCTTCTTGCCGCAGTTTTCACAATACATTATATAAGCCTCCCAATTGGTTACTTTTATCTTCAAAAACAATAGTCCCTGAAAAAAGAATTATCCAAATTAAGTATACTATACAACCCACAAAAAGTCAACTTGATATCATGAAAATTGGTAAAATAAAATAATCCCGCCGCAGAGTTTTTGTGCATAATCCTATGAAAAAAACCACGGGGGCTTCCCGTGGTTTTCGTGGTTTCGTTTACATTACATTTACTGTCAGAGTATCGCCGAGAAATACAGCGCCGCAAAAACTCCCGCCGCCATAGCCATTATACCCGTAGTGACAAGGCAGAGCGCTATATGCGCCCCCGTGTAGAACTTCTTCGGATTCCCGGTGTCCTCCGGGACGTCCTTTATCGGGACCTCAGCGCCGAACACCGGGCCTGGCTTCTTTTCGTCCAGAGGCTTAGCCTGGGGCTGGGGAGCCTCCGCAGAAGCCTGCGTGAACTGTATCCCCTCCGACCTGCCGTACTGCACTGAGCTTCCCTGGGGAACAGACGTGTTCGACTGGGGAGTCTGTACCTCATTCGGAACAAAACCGGTCTGCGCCGTTTCCGTGGAGCTCTCCTGAGCAGGCTGGGCCGCAGGTGTCAGCACCGGTTCCCTGACCTCATGGGTCTGCCCGGGGAGCGGGTCCAGCCTGGCGCCGCACCAGGTGCAGAATGAGCTGTTGTCCTCTATTTTCTTGCCGCACATATTACAGAACATAATTATACTTCCTTTCGCAAACGGTCAGACGACCGACAGATTTCTTACGTAATCGAACAGGTACTGCTGGGCTATGCCCTCGATACCCTTCGTGCATTCCGGAAGCCCTCCGGGATAGTACTGCGCCATTATCCGCTTGACCCATACGTCCTTCGGGAATGCGTCGGTCTTGTGGAATGCGAACAGCAGCACGCAGTCCGCCACCTTGTCGCCTACGCCGGTTATGAGCTTGAGCTCCTCCCGGGCTTCTGCGAGGGGCAGCCGGTCTATGCGGTCGAAGTCCACTATACCGGCGCCGACCTTTTCCACGGCGTCCACGATATATCGTGCCCGGAACCCCGCACGCAGCGGTGCCAGGTCCTCCGGGGTCAGCCCGGACATCTGCTCCCGGGTCGGAAATGCGTACACGCCGCCGATGTCCGTCCCGAAGCCCTCGCACAGCCGTTCGATTATACCGGCGATACGGGGGATATTGTTGTTCTGGCTGATGATGAAGCTGATCAGCGTTTCAAACGGCTCCTGCCGCAGAATACGTATCCCCGGGGAGGCTGCGCAGGCGGTGCCGAGCATTTCGTCCGCCGAAAGGGTGCGAATGCAGGCGGCGTAGTCGGTTCCAAGGTCAAAGTAATTCTCCCAGAACGGTATGTCCTGCTCCTGAATGTCGTGGAGGGTGACGTCGCTGCCGTGCTGCGACAGGGTGAGGGGTCTGCCCCCGGCAACGCCGGTGAACACGCCGTTTTCCCCCTCTTTCCAGCGGAAGCACTGACCGCAGAGGAAAGTCCGCCGGATATCAAAATTTTCGTTATGTATTACGTGATCCATAAAAATTTTCACAAAACCCCTTGATAATTTGTCTTAATTATAATACAATAGAAGTATAATTTCAAGGGCATGCGCTGTTTTTTCAGAGATTTTTCATATTTTGAACGTAATCATGTCGTATAACTGAAAGGAGCTTCAATGAGAGAAAGCATACTTACCATACCGATAAACGAAGTGTTCGAGCCCCGGGAAGGCTGTCCCATCTGCGCCATGCGCAACACTGTGGAGCAGCACATCAGCGAGTACATAATGGGCGCTGCGATGATGGAGCCGGACGTCCGCATGGAAACCAACCGCCTGGGCTTCTGCCACACGCACTTCAACCTGCTGATGAAGCAGAACAACCGCCTGTCGCTGGGGCTCATGCTGAACACCTACCTCGGCACCCTGCGTGGGGAGATATTCGAGAAGAAGAGCATATTCTTCTCCAAGGGAGCCAAGGCGAAGAAGTGCAGCGAGATAGAGAACACCTGCTTCGTATGCAGCAAGGTGGACTGGGGCGTGGAGCACATGCTGGACACGGTGTTCACGATGTTCCGGGATGACGCAAAGTTCCGCAGCCTGTACAGCTCGCAGGAGTACATCTGCATACCGCATTATAACCTGATGATGTCCCACGTGCAGTCGAAGCTCGCAAAGCCTGACCAGAAGCCGTTCATCGAAGCCACCGACCGTCTGGTGGAGAATTACATAAAGTCCCTTAACAGCGACATCAATGAGTTCTGCAACAGCTTTGACTACCGCAACGCCGGGAAGCTCCACAACGAGGACATGGAGCACGTAAGGAATTCGATAGAGCGTGCAGTGGAGTTCCTGACGTCCCGCAAGCCGGACACGAAATAAACTACCCCAGGAGGGAAAACATTGGATATTTTAGCGATAGAGAGCAGCTGCGATGAAACCGCCGCTGCCGTGATACGTGACGGACGTGAGATAATCTCATCAGTAGTCGCAACACAGATAGAAGAACACAAGCTGTACGGCGGAGTAGTGCCGGAGATAGCCAGCCGCCGTCACTGCGAGAGCATAGTCGGAGTAGTTCAGGAAGCTCTGGACAAAGCGGGAATGAAAGCGCAGGACGTTGACGCAATAGCGGTCAGCTTCGCCCCGGGGCTTATAGGAGCGCTGCTGGTGGGCGTGAATTTCGCCAAGGGACTTGCGCTCGCCCTGGATAAGCCGCTGATACCGGTACACCATATCCGGGGTCATATCGCTGCGAATTACCTCGCACACCCGGAGCTGGAGCCGCCGTATCTCTGCCTGGTGGCGTCCGGCTCCCACAGCCACATAGTTAAGGTCAACAGCTGGACGGACTTTGAAACGATAGGCCAGACCGTGGACGACGCAGCCGGCGAAGCATTCGACAAGGCGGCAAGGGCGATGGGGTACCCCTATCCCGGCGGGGTCCACATAGACCGTGCGGCGCAGAGCGGCGACCGGAAGAAGTACCAGCTCCCGCACCCGCACACCGCAAACCCATATGACTTCAGCTTCTCGGGACTAAAGACCGCCGTGATAAACCTCATACATAATGCAGGCCAGAAAGGCGAGGAGATAGACGTGAACAGCCTTGCGGCGTGCTTCCAGTATACCGTGGCGGATATTCTGACCCAGAAGTTCATCTCTGCGGCAAAGGAAAGCGGCTTCAAGACCCTTGCACTTGCGGGGGGAGTTGCAGCGAATTCCGGGCTTCGGAGCATGCTCCGGCAGCGTGCTGACTACAACCACATGAAGGTCTACTATCCGCCGATAGAGCTCTGCGGCGACAATGCGGCGATGATAGGCTGCCAGGCTTATTATGAGTTCCAGGCGGGGCACGTTGCGGGTACTGACCTCAACGCAGTCGCCACCATGCGTCTGGATAAAGTCACCTGGTAAGGAGCTCATATGAAGAATATCATACTTATAGGAATGCCCGGCTGCGGGAAGTCCACCATCGGGGTGCTGCTTGCAAAGACGATGGGCTTCCGCTTTATCGACACGGACATCACCATACAGGATCGCACCGGAATGCTTTTACAGCAGATAATCGACAGAAAGGGACTGGACTGGTTCTGTATCGAAGAGGAGCGGGCTATAATGTCCGTTGAGGAGAACGGCGGCTGCGTTATCGCCACCGGCGGAAGCGCCGTGTATTCCCGCAGCGCAATGCTGTATCTCAAGGAGCACGGCTACGTGTATTACCTCTCCCTGCCGGTGGAGCAGGTGGAAAAACGCCTGCACAACATCAGGACCCGTGGCATAGCGATGCGCCCCGGCGACTCCATCGAGGACGTATTCCGCCGCCGCAGGAAGCTGTACGAGGAGTACGCAGACATAACGGTGGACTGCTCCGGCAAGTCCATTGAAGAGATAGTCGGAGAGATAGCGGGCGAGCACGCCCTTATCGGCGGCAAGTGACGAAAGGAAGCGCTATGGACGAGATCATGACCAGTCCTGCAGAGCAGTCCCCCCAGCCCGACGGGCGCAGGCAGGGCTTTAAGAACGTCTGCCTGAAGCTGGGGCTGATGGTGGTGATAATATTCGTGTCCCGTGGGGTGGAGAGCCTGCTGCTTTCCCTTGCGGTGACCCGGGGAATGTTCGACGGCATCGGGGCTGACCCCGCCTACCTTATACAGACGGTGGTGAGCTTCCTGTTCCTGTACATTATCCCGATGGCGGCGACATGGCTGCTGCTGAGACCCCGGGGAATGTGCCAAAAAGTCTACACGAAGCCGAAGTATTTCGGCAGTGCGATGGGAATGTTCCCGGCGTTATACGGGCTGTCGATACTGGTGAACCTGCTTACCATGCTGGTGTCGAAGCTGTTCCAGAACACTGACCTTTACAAGTCGTTCAACACGGTGAACGAGCTGAAGCCGGACAACATGTTCTGCGCAATAGTGCTGCTGGTCCAGCTTGTGGTCATCGCCCCGCTGTTCGAGGAGTTCTGGTTCCGGGGAATGGTGATGGAGTCGCTGCGCCCCTATGGAAACGGGTTTGCGATACTGGTTTCGGGGCTGCTTTTCGGGCTGACCCATGCGAACTTCGAGCAGTTCTTCTATGCTTCTGTGCTTGGTATCTGCCTGGGGTATATTGCAGTTTCAACGCAGTCGATAGTCACCACGACCATCATGCATGCGATGTTCAACGGCATGTCCGGAATAATGCTGCTTCTGATAACGTTTGACGATGTCGGGGAGTACCTGCTCGGCAATACCACTGAAAAGACCCCCGGAATAGTCTGCTACCAGATATTCAGCTTTGTGATGATAATGCTGATGATAATCGGCGTGTTCATGGCGATAGCGAAGCTGCGCAGGATCAGGCGGTACAGGGTCCCCAGGGTATGGGACTATCCGGCGCACAAGCGCTGGGGCGTGTTCCTGTCGAGGTTCACGGTGATAATCGGTCTGCTTCTGGCGGCGGATACGTTCACGTTCCAGTTCGTGATAAGGACGATCTACAAGCTGCTTGTGAAATGATACTTGACACCTCCCGTTATTTGTGTTATCATATCAGTAACACAGACGGGAGGTGTTTCTATGAGATCCGCAGGAACTTATATTTTCGACGCTGTAGTCAACATATTCGGACAGGCGGTGCTGTTTCTTATCGGGGCGTTCATCTGCTGGGACATACTCGGAGTGGCAGCATGGGTGCTGGCTGCGGCAGGGTTCGCAGTTCTTCTTTCGGTCATGGAGCGTGGGGCTGAATTGCGCCGTGGTGCGGACTTCCGGCACTATGTGCTGTTTTCGGTGCTCCCGGTCAATGTCATAGCGCTTGTCGCTGCCGTGGTGAGCGGAATAATTGAGCTGAACCTTTGGTTCTCCGGACCGAGAATATATCTCTACACTCCTTACTATCCGCTTATCATAGGTTTAGGTTCGATCGGTATCACCGCCTGCTTTGCGGCAGTCAACCGGCTCACAAGAAGAACAATATAAAAGAATATGGGCTGCGAAATATCGCAGCCCACATTTGTTTTTGATAGAAGAACCGCCCTCACGCAGTAACGCCGAGATCAGCCACAAGCTCCTCCGGAAATCCCCCGGCGGCAAGGTAGTCCTCAGCGACATCAAGAGCGTTCATGGGAGAAACATCGTAGTTGTTGAGCACTCTCACGAAACGGAGTATCTCGTCGCTGTCGGTGCACAGGTCGCCTATACAGTAGCTGCTGTTGCGGACCCCGTACGCCGTGTATCTTTCCTTTTCCTCTGTCATTCTTTCCTCAGAAATAATTACCCACATACCAATACCTCCATAACTTTTACATGAACGTCTGACGTTCTTTGGTTTTCTGTATTATAACACATTTTTCGCCAAAAATCCGCTAATTTTTCGTTAAGGATCGAAATTCTGGCAAATACACAAAACGCAGCAGGTGATTTAGGTGAATATATGACAACAAATCTGCATAACATGTGTAATAACATTTCATGCCAGTTAAAAAGGAAAGTTATAAACTGACTGGGTTTTCCACAGCTTTAACATTGTTTTCAACTTTGATTGTTTACTGTACAAGCGGTTTAAGGTGAAATTTCAACTGAAATGTTGAAAAATGCTGAAAGTTAATCAACCATTCAACAGATTTAACTGTACTTTCAACAGTTTTCACCGTTGAAAAGGTGGAAAATTTCTCTCCCATTTGCACAAACTCTCCGGAACAATATTCCGAACCACACATATACGCAGACTTTGACGAAAAAATAACAATATATAGTTTCTGCGCCGCCGGGCGAGATAACGAAATAAACAATGGGCTGCGGAAAACTCCACAGCCCACCTGATTTATTGTGATAATTTACTGTCAGCCCCGGGTGACCTGAAACCCGTTCTCCCTCAGGAGCTGAAGTGTTTCGCCGAGTTCCTCCGCCGGGACGTCCTTTGTTGCTGTGACTTTTACCGGCTCCCCGCTGACCTGAGCCCTGAACCATTCCATGTCCCGCCCGAACCTGCGGAGCCAGTGGTCGCAGTCGGCGTGGTTGCTGGCGTAGCCCCGGAGGTGCGCTTCGTGGTGGCTGATGATGTTTTCCGGCTTGATTGACGGGTAGTTGCGCATGAGCCGCTTGCAGAGGTCGGCGGCAAGCGCAAACGCACGCTCGAAATAATCCCGGTCAGTGAGATCGTCCTCGCAGACCTCTATCTGTATGTACGCCGGGCTGTAGTTGTAGCTGCCTTTTGCGCCCGAGCCGCAGCCCCAGCAGCAGACATTCCACGGCAGCAGCTTAGCCGCCCGAATGTTCCCGGACTTGTCCAGTCCAATGACTGCATGCGGGCAGACGTCAGAGCCCTGGCGGTCAAAATAGTTCTTGTAGGCGTTCTCACCGCAGACGGCGGGAGCATTCACGTATCGCCGGAGATAAGGATTGTTCGCCCCGGTGCTGTGTATGATTATTCCCGCCGGGCTCCCGGACGGCATGGGACGAGCCGCCCGGAATGCCCCGTTATTACAGGCGTAAGCCTCAAAGGTCAGTGCCATCGCTGCCACCCTTATGCGAGCCGTCCGCAAGACCCTCGCCGATAGTGTACCCGACCACCGCAGCCGCCGCCATTATACAGCCGCTGACGGTCTGCGCCGTGTCACTTCCACCGCCGAACGCCAGGATAAGTCCCGACACCAGCGCCGCCACGGATACCCACCACTTGCGGGAAGTCAGCTTGCGTTTCCATTCAATTTTCATGATGTTTCTCCTCCTGTTCCAGGTCCTCAATTCTGTGATTGATGACCTTTATCTGTTCCTCGACCACCGGCATGCGGCGGGCAAAATTGTTGTGCTCAGCGACCTTGTTTTCAAGCTGCTGGAGCCTGAACGCCGTCAGCTTTGAGCTCACCAGTATACCTCCCAGCGACCCGCCAAGCGTACCCACCAGCGAAATTACCGCTACTATTACACTGCTGTCCATCATGTACCTCCTTCGAGCGCTGCGACCCTTGCTTCCAGCGCCGCCAGTTTTTCCGCCGTGTAAACTCCCACGCTAGCAGCGTTGCCGTTATCTGATACATTGTGCCAGCCAAACCAGATTTCCCTGTTGTAATTATTAACAGACACAGTATTAGCCCCTGTTTGGCAGGCAACAAGTTCAAGGTATCCGTCATAATTCCGCACCTCGACAAAAAATGTTTTCCCGGGGTTGGGTGTGTCCGTTACATTCGGACCCGCCACAAGCCAGCCAGAGGCTGACAATGTAAGAGCGTATTCCAGCAGACTGCCGCTGGTCAGCCCGCCAATATCCTGCAAAAATTCGCTTGCAGATTTGCCGTCAACAGTGTCAGCGTTGCCGCCGTCCGCCGGGAGCTTGTCCGGTATGTCCGAGAGCTCCGCCTTGGCGTCCCATGCGGACTTCTGGGCGGCGGTGACGTGGACGTCCGCATTACCCGCATGCGCTGTTATAGCGGCTCTTGCGACCTCGTCAGCACCCGAGCCGCCGGACTGTGCTGACGTCTTAAAAGGGTTCGTGGAGTAGTCCGAGCCGATGAGCTGCACGGAGCCTGTCCCGAGCAGGTACACCGTACCATTTGCGCCGTAAACCGGCGCCGACTGCCCCGCAGGTACAGCTACAACGCCGTCCGCTCCTGCGGTAATGCCTGCGGACCTCCCAGCGTAGACCGTGTCTGTGCTGTCGTTGCGCAGCCAGGCGTTCCCGCCGGAAAAGTCTGCTTTGACCTCTGTGCCCGTGAGGGCAATTGTTTTGATGTTCATGGTAGATCCTCACTTTCTGCGGTTCCCCGCAGTTTCATTCTAGTGAGGGCGGCACTGCAAACAACTGCAAAAGGCTGCCGGAAAGCCGACAGCCTTGATTTATAGTGTTGTGTGAGTTTACGAAACGACGATCTTTATCTTCTTTGTGGTCTTGCCTACCTTTGCTGAGATAATGGCAGAGCCCTTTGCTTTCGCAGTGACCTTTCCGCTGGCGCTTACGGAAGCCACCGAGGGTTTCGAGCTCTTCCATGTTACGTCAGGCAGAAACCGTTTCCCGCATGAAAAAACACGGGCTGTTAATCCACGCAGCCCGTGTGTTATTTCGTATTATCTCCTGACCCTGCGTATCTTCACCTTGTGAGTTACCCGCTGTTCCGGTTGGGCGGGCTCTATGGGACGCACATAATTCGGGGAGAGTGCGGTCTGGGCTTCCAGGCGGGATCTTGCTTCCTGCTCCCGGCGCTCCTGCTCCCGGAGCTTTGCGGACTGCTCCGCCTGTTCCGCAGCCTTGTACGCCTGCTCGTAGAAGTATATCTGGGAGTTCAGCGGAGCTTCGCCCTCGTGGCGCTCAACATGGTGGTAGATACCGTTGCTGTCCTGCTCCCGTGCCTTTACGTTGTCACGCAGGCAGGTGTTGAATATCTCCACCGCACGGTCAGCCAGCCTGCGGTCGAGAAGCGGCGCTGCGACTTCCACACGGCGTTCCGTGTTCCTGGTCATGAAGTCCGCACTGGAAATGTAGACCCTGCGGCGGTCACCGGTGCCGAAAATATAGATACGGCTGTGCTCCAGGAACCTCCCCACGATGGAAATGACACGAATGTTCTCGGTGTCGCCCTCCACCCCGGCGATAAGGCAGCATATGCCACGGACTACAAGCTCTATCTTCACGCCTGCACGGCTTGCCTCGGCGAGCTTCTCAATGATGTCCTTATCGGTCAGGGAGTTCATTTTGATACCGATGTAGCCCTTGTCCTTGTAGGTTATCTCGTTGTCGATGAGCTCGACAATGCGGCTCTTCAGACCCTTAGGAGCGACCAGCAGCTTGTTGGTGCTCTCGACCGTATTTCCGACCGCCAGCGCATTGAACACCACGGATGCGTCCGAGCCGAAGTCCCGGTCAGCGGTCATGAGCGTCAGGTCGGTGTAGAGCTTTGAGGTACGCTCGTTGTAGTTTCCTGTGCCGACCTGGGTGATGTAGCTGACGTCGCTTCCGTCCCGGAGCGTTATCAGCAGCAGCTTTGAGTGGACCTTCAGCTCGTCAAGGCCGTAGATGACGGTGACGCCGGCTTCCTCCAGGCGCTTGGACCAGCCTATGTTGTTCTCCTCGTCAAAGCGTGCACGCAGCTCAACCAGCGCCAGGACGTCCTTTCCGTTCTCTGCGGCACGGGTCAGGGCGCTGATTATCTTGCTGTCCCTTGCTACACGGTACAGCGTTATCTTTATCGAAACAACGTCAGGATTGTCCGCAGCCTCGTCCAGCAGGCGGATAAACTGGCTGATGTTCTCGTAGGGGTAGTTCAGCATCAGGTCATGCTGCTTTATCTGGGTTATCATGGGGACTTTCGGGTCGATGTCCGGGGATTTCTGCGGGGTCAGCGGGGCGAAGAACAGCTCCGGCTGCTTCTCCAGACGTCTTTCCACGGAGGAAAGGAAGTCCATGGTGAGCGGCGCAGTCTGCGTGAATACAAAGTTATCCTTGACCTTCAGCGTCTTAGCGATAAGCGAAACGATGGCTTCGTCGGGCTTCCCCTGGAACTCCAGGCGTACCGGCTGGAGCTTCTTGCGCTTCTTGACCAGCTCGCTCATGATGTCACGGAAGTCAACATCATGGTCGTACAGACCCTCGTTCATGGTGATATCAGCGTTCCTGGTGACACGGAATATGCAGCGGGAAACTATCTCGAAATTCTTGAAAACCAGCTCCGCATAACGGCTGATGAGTTCCTCGGTCAGCAGGAACTTGCCGGTGCCCGGCAGCCACACCAGCCTCGGAAAGTTCTCGGAAGCCGGGAGAATACCGAACGTGGCCTTTCCGGCGTCGTCCTTCTTGCGTATAGTCACGCCGACATATATCTCGCCGCTCTTCAGGAACGGCACGGGGTGCTTCTTGTCCACAACGCCGGTGAACAGCAGCGGCTGTATCTCCCTTGCAAAGAACGCACGGTAGAATGCGTCCTCCTCCGGAGAGAGCCCGGCGGGATCGATGTGCTCGATACCGTAGTCCCTGAGCCCGGACATTATCTCAGCGTAAGCGTCGTCCTTTACCGGAAGCAGCTTTCTTACCTGCCTGGAGATCTCTATGAGCTGCTCCTTGGCGGTCATGTTGGTCTTGTTCTCGGTGTCCTTGCTGTCGAACAGCATTTTGTCGTGCAGGCTGCCGACCCTTATCATGAAGAACTCGTCCAGGTTGGAGCAGAAGATCTGCACGAACCTCAGCCGCTCGAACAGCGGCGTGTCCTGGTCGAACGCCTCTTCCAGCACTCTTGCGTTGAATTTCAGCCATGAAAGCTCACGGTTGTCGTAAAAACTTCCGCCCATACTATTTCCTTTCACCACTTTACGTGGATTTTACACAGCGAACACAAATGCCGTCTGTTGTAAGGCAGACGGCATTGAATTATCAATGAATAATTAATTGGGTGCCAAAGGGTGGAGAGAAAGGTGCAGATGCAAGGAAAACAACCAATGGCTAGGCTTTCTGCCTGCCATTGGTTGTTTGTCGCCGCAGATGTGCCTTTATCGCCAGCCTTACTTCTTTAAGTCCAGGGAAGCCTTGATGAATCCGTTGAACAGCGGGTGCGGTCTGTTGGGTCTGCTCTTGAACTCGGGGTGGAACTGTACCGCAACGAACCACGGGTGAACGTCCCTGGAGAGCTCAACGATCTCTACCAGCTTGCCGTCCGGGGAAAGTCCTGCGAACTTCAGGCCCTTTGCAGCCATCTGCTCACGGTAAACGTTGTTGAACTCATAACGGTGACGGTGACGCTCGTAAATAAGTCCCTCGCCGTAAAGCTCACGGGAGATGGAACTCTCGTCCAGCTTGCAGGGGTACAGACCAAGACGCATCGTGCCGCCCATGTCCACGCCCTTCTGGTCGGGCATGATGTCGATAACATCGTACTGGTGCTCGCCGAACTCTGCGGAGCTTGCACCCTCAAGTCCTGCAACGTGGCGTGCGAACTCGATAACGGCCATCTGCATGCCAAGGCACAGACCCAGATACGGCTTCTTGTTCTCTCTTGCGTAGCGGACAGCCTCGATCTTGCCCTCGATGCCCCTGTCGCCGAAGCCGCCGGGAACAACGATACCGTCAACGCCGCCGAGCAGCTTCCCGGAGGTCTCCGGGGTGACTTCCTCGGAGTTGATGAGCTCTATATGAACGTCAGCGCCGTTTGCTGCGCCTGCGTGCCTGATGGACTCCATGACGGAGATGTATGCGTCAGGGAGGGCAACGTACTTGCCTACAAGACCGATGGTCAGCGGCTTCTTTGCGTTCTCCTGCATGTGTACCATGTTCTTCCACTCGGTGAGGTCAGGCTCCCTGTCCTCAAGACCCAGGTGGTGGCATGCGGAGTGAGCAAGTCCAGCCTCCTCCAGCATGAGCGGAACTGCGTACAGTGAAGAAGCGGTGAGGTTCGGGATAACGTCCTCCTTGCGGACGTTGCAGAAACTTGCTACCTTCTCCATCATTTCTCTGGGTATCTCGCAGTCGCTGCGGAGAACCAGCACGTTCGGCTGGATACCGATGGAGAGCAGCTCCTTTACGCTGTGCTGCGTGGGCTTGGTCTTGAGCTCGTTGCTGCCGGAGATGAACGGGAGCAGCGTAACGTGAATGTACATTACATTCTCACGGCCGACATCGTTGCTTACCTGGCGGATAGCCTCCAGGAACGGTGTGGACTCGATATCGCCGACGGTACCGCCGATCTCTGTGATAACAACGTCCGCAGCCTCTGCGCCGCTGTTTGCCACACGGTAGATGCGGTCCTTTATCTCATTGGTAACGTGGGGAATGACCTGAACGGTGCCGCCGAGATAATCGCCACGGCGTTCCTTGTTCAGTACTGTCCAGTAGATCTTACCAGTGGTGACGTTGCTGTTGACGGAAAGGTTCTCGTCAATGAAACGCTCGTAGTGACCGAGGTCGAGGTCGGTTTCAGCGCCGTCGTCGGTGACGAAAACCTCGCCGTGCTGGTAGGGGCTCATCGTGCCGGGGTCAACATTTATATAGGGGTCGAACTTCTGGATAGTTACCTTGTAACCTCTCATCTTGAGCAGACGTCCCAGTGAAGCAGCGGTTATGCCCTTGCCAAGACCTGAAACCACGCCGCCGGTGACAAAAATATACTTTGCAGCCATTGTGCCTTCCTCCCGATTTCTTTGAACTGTATCTGAAAACATATCTACATTTTATTATACCACTCCGCCTTATTTTTTTCAAGTGGTATTTCTACTAAAAACGCAATAAAGGCGCAACAATTTTTCAACTGCCTGCACAGCGCTACTTCCAGTTTCTGTCGTAGCTCGGGGCTTCCAGCATGGGGTTGGAGGTGACGGGGCGCTTCTTTTTCCGCACCGGCACGAAATCCGCAATGTTGAACGGCTTCTTTTCCGGAATGCTGCGGTACTGTTCAAGGAAGTGCCGCAGGGAGGCTTCAAGGCGCTTCGTTCTGCCGAACCAGCCGTCTATGACCAGCTTGTCCCGCTTTTCAAAGCCCTTTTCGTCCAACTCGGGGCTGTCGAAGTGCATGTGGTCGTCCTCGCTGACATGGTAGCCCAGGCGGTCCGTTTCGCAGAGATAGCAGCGCACCTCTCCCTTAACGGTGAGGGAGAACGGGGAGTTTTTCGGGTCCCGGGAGATGTCCTCCACCCCGGAAAACGGCACGTAGTACAGCTTCCGCAGAATGACCCTTTCGGAGTAGTCCCGGAATTCCCCGGCGTAAAGGCTGAACACGAAGCCGTCCGGAAGTATGTCGAGATAGGTGAAGCGGGAGTGCCGCCGGTCGAGCTTGTAGCAGAAATACGCCGCCGTGAACAGCGTGACGGTCCCCAGGAAAACGCACCCTACGATCACCGCCGCCATCAGGCGTATCAGGTCCCGGGAGGCGCCGGTGCTGAAATTCAGCAGTATGTTCACGGCGCAGAAAACGCAGATACCGCACAGCGGCACCACTGTCGTTATAACGATCGCACGGAACCTCCGGCGATATTTCGCCGTGTCCGCATGGAAGAAATATTCCGTGACGCCGCCCCCTTTCTCCGGACATATGAACGGCGGAAAAGTCCCTGATGACCTTTCCGCCGGGCTTTATTATATTGTATCATATAAGCGCTGCAACGTCAATCCCTCTCCGGGGGAATTGCGGCGAAGCTGTCGTCTATCGTTATCTCGCAGACTATATCCGGGTAGGTCTGCCGCAGGAAGCGGGTTATTTCCTCCCGCAGCTCATCGCCGTTTATGCCGAGCTCCCGGGGGACCACTGCGTCAAAGTACGCCGTCATATGTCCCTTGCAGACCGACAGCCGCAGGTCGTGGACCGTTATCCTGCGGTCGATAAGGGCGGTTATGCGCTCAAGCTCCCGGAGGAATTCAGCGGTGCCGGAGCCCTCCGCCGCCACAGGGTCGAAGTGCACAAGCATGTTTATGCCGTCGTGGAGGAAGTCCCGCTCGATGTCGTCAATGACTGCGTGGCTCTTTATCACATCGTCCTCAGCGGACATCTCAACGTGCACCGTAGCAAATTTCCTGCCGTGACCGTAGTCGTGGACGATGAGGTCATGCGTGCCGAGAACGCCGGGATATGACAGTATGCGCTCCCGTATCGACTTCACCATCTCCGGCGAGGGAGCGTTGCCGAGCAGCGGGTCGAGGGCGTCACGCACCAGACCGGCTCCGCTGACGAGGATAAATCCTGCGACCAGTACAGCCATTATGCCGTCAAGCTCCACCCCGGTGAAGCGGGAAACGATGGCTGCGGCAAGCACCGCCGTGGTAGTTATGCAGTCGTTGCGGCTGTCGGCGGCTGCGGCTATCAGGGTCTGGGAGTCTATGCGCCTGCCCATGCTGCGGTCGAATACCATCATGCCGAGCTTCACCAGCACCGAAGCCCCCAGCACCGCCGCCGAAACCACGGAGAACTCCACCGGCTGGGGCGTTATGATACGCTCTATGCCGCTGCGGAGGAGCTCCACACCGATGACGATGACAAGTATCGCCACCACGAAGCCGGAGATATATTCGTACCTGGCATGACCGTAGGGGTGTTCCCGGTCCGGGCGCTTTTCCGACAGCCGGAACCCTATCAGGCTGACCACGCTGGAGGAGGCGTCCGAAAGGTTGTTCGCAGCGTCCGCCGTGATGGAAACGCTCCCGGACAGAATGCCCGCCATGAATTTTGCAAGGCAGAGAAGTGTGTTGCAGATTATCCCCACCCAGCCTGCCAGCTTGCCGTAATGCGTGCGCTTTCCCTCGCCCATGTGACCTCACCCCGCTAATAGTTTATGGTCATCTCTAAAAACCTTGTTTGAGTGAAAATGTGTATAGCACACCGCCTGCTTCGTTAAACCTCCTTGTAAGGCA
>CAKSGA010000053.1 GCA_934454435.1 uncultured Oscillospiraceae bacterium
TCCTCCTACCTTAATTTCTAAACTCTATTCATACATGCTTGTATTTTATTCACCGGTTGCAATTTATGAACAATTGTGCTATAATTATATCAAAGGAGGTCACATATGGAACATACTTGTTTTTACACACATACTTCACCTATACCCCGGGAAAAATTCACGCACCTGTACCGCATTATGGAATACTCTTTCCCACCCACCGAGCGTGGCAGCAAGAATTTCCACTACTCCGAATACGACCGCCCGGAATTCTGCTGCATGTGCTACGAGCCTGACGGAATTCCCGCCGGATTTCTGAACTACTATGACCTCCGGGAAGATAAAACAATATTTGTCGAACATTTCGCCGTGGAACGCTCGCTGAGAGGTCATGGAAAGGGCAGCGATATGCTCCGCAGCTTTATTGAAAGCGCCGGGAACTCACTGATAGTCCTTGAGGTCGAGCCCCCCGAGGGCGACATTGAACGCCGCCGCATCGCCTTCTACCAGCGGCTCGGACTTACCCTCAACAGCGGCGAGTATTTTCAGCCGGAATTCTACGGCTTTTCCCCCGCTATCCCACTAATGCTGATGACCAACAAACCTCTTTCTGACGCCGAATTTGAGGACGTCAAGCAGCTTATTCACAAAAGAGTCTACCGCAAATAAAAAGCTCCTCCCGGACTTCGGGAGGAGTTCGCATTAATAGTACTTTATCTCAAAGGCAGCCGGGTAGCTGCGTTCCAGCGACGGGTATTTTTCAAATACATCGGAGCCGTCCGTGAAGCCGATCATCGCCAGCGTGATATCACCAAGGAACTGCGGGATATTGTCATAATCGTAGCTTCCGTCCTCATTGTACGTGTTCCGCATGATCTCCATGGAATACGCCGGGTCGTTCATCACCTCTGTATAGAGCTCCTCGGTCACGCCGTCAATACCGGATTTCCGGTAGAGGTCCACAGCGCCAAACAGGTGGAGCAGCTCATGTGCAACGCAGGCAAGGTTGATGTTCCTGGAACCGTATATGTCGTACTGAAACAGGGCCGTCCACTCATAGAAAGTGTCGTCATAGCCCGGGTAATAGACCTGCGAATATGCATTCCCAGCCACGTCATACAGCACCATGAAGCCTATGCTGTCCGTGCCGTAATTTTCACAGATGTCGTCAATGGGAATACTGCCGATCAGCAGCTGCTGCATTCGCTGGACATACCCATTTGAATACGCCAGCGAGCTGTCCGTCGCATTGACGGAGTCCTCGTCACTCTCAAGATAATATATCAGGTCGTCATGACCTGCACTGTAGTTGTACAGCGTGACATCCTTTCCGTAAAGATCGCCCTGGGCTTCCAGGTATCTGCACGCCTTGTCTATCAGGCCGTTCGTGAAAGAAAGCTCCTCCTGCGTGTATGTGCTGTCCGGCGTGTCCATAACTACTGTCACGATAACTGATGTGCCCTCCAGCGTCTTTACACTTCCCTGCGGAGGCAGCTCCTGCAGCTCTTCTTCGGCTTCGTGGCTTGAAATCTCCTGAGTGTATATGGACTCAGTCACAGGAACGCTCGTGGCTTCATACGTCGGTTCTTCGGTATAGCAGATTGTTTCATCATCCAGCCAGGAACAGCCTGTGACCGCCAATATTCCCGCTGTTAGTACTGCCGCATATTTCTGCCTGTTCTTCATTCAGCACCTCCTTTATGCTTATTCGTTTAACAAAAAGCGCCCCGCATGGAGCGCCTTTGTTTATCATTCCTCACTGTCGTCGTCAGCGCCGTCCCAGTTGTGCCATACGTTCTGAACGTCGTCGTTGTCGTCGAGAGCTTCGAGGAGCAGACCCATCTTCTTGATGTGGTCCTCATCGGTGAGTGTGGTGTATGTAGAGGGCACCTGCTCAGCCTCAGCAGAAACCACCTTGTAGCCCTTCTTTCCGAGCTCCTCAGCTACTGCTGCTACTGTAGAGGGATCCGTTGTGATCTCAACAACGCCGTCCTCAAAGCTGAAGTCGTCACCGCCTGCTTCGAGAATGTCCTCCATTGCCTTGTCCTCATCAATGTCCCCGTCCTCGTTGTCCAGAACAATGACGCCCTTGCGGGTGAACAGGAACGATACGCAGCCGGAAGCTCCCATGTTTCCGCCGAACTTATCGAAGTAATGACGTATCTCGCCTGCGGTACGGTTTCTATTGTCGGTGAGGCACTCAACTATAACTGCAACGCCGTTCGGACCGTAGCCCTCATATACGCAGTCCTCATAGTCGTTCTTCTCTGCGCCGCCGGCAGCCTTCTTCAGAAGTCTGTCGATGTTGTCGTTCGGGATATTGTTGCTCTTCGCCTTCTGTACCAGTGCGTAAAGTCTGGAGTTGTTTGCCGGATCAGCGCTGCCGGTCTCCTTGATGCAAACGAGGATCTCACGGCTGATCTTGGTGAATACCTTTGCCCTTGCGCCGTCCTTTTCACCCTTCTTGCGCTTGATGGTGCTCCATTTTGAATGTCCTGACATAGTTTTTCTCCTTATTCTGATTATGATTAATTCAATCCAGCTTCTGGAAGCCCTTGCCCAGGACCTCGCTTGCGCCGGTAATAATTACGAATGCATTCGGATCAGTCTGCTTGACTATCCGCTTGACCTTGACATACTCGTTCTTGTGCACCGCAATGCACACGACCTGTCTGTCCTCGCCGCTGTAGGCACCCTCACCCTTCAACAGCGTTACTCCCCGCTTCTGCTTCAGGAGCTTCTCTGCGATCTCCATGGGCTTTTCTGAAAAGATCATCAGGAATTTTCCCTCAAGACCGCCGTAAACCAGTGCGTCGATCACCTTTGACTGAACAAAGACCGAAACGATGGCGTACAGCACAACATCAAGATCCTTATAAACGAAATACCCGCTGAGCGCCACTCCTGCATTGATCAGGAACGATATCTGCCCCAGCTTTATCTCGGGCTTGAACCGGTTGATTATCTTGTTGACTATATCCGTGCCGCCTGTGGTGCCCTCCCGGGCGTACACGATGCCCAGACCTGCACCCATGAGCAGTCCGCCGAATATCGATGCCAATATACCTCCGCCGTTATCCGCAACATAAACCGGCACGTTCTTCAGCAGGACGTCCGTCATCAGCGAAAGCGAAGCAACACCGACCATCGTCTTTATCATCGTCACCTTATTCAAAAAGATGAACCCTGCAATGACCAGCGGGACATTGATCACGGCGATAAGCGTACCTATTCTGATATCTGACACGTAACTGATTATCGTTGCAATACCCGTAACCCCGCCGGGAGCTATATTATTCGGCGCTGTGAAACAATGCACCCCCAGGGCATACACCCCGGAGCCGGCAATGATCACCAGAACATCAATGACCCAGCGCCATACTGTTTTTGCAGACTGTGACATATTCCCCCCTAGACCGGAAGCGCCTCACATATCGCCGCAAACAGCGTTTCTATGCGCTCCTCCTGACCAGAAAGGCTGAGGTAGCCGAACAGAGCTTCCAGAGCGGTAGCCCTGCGGTACTCCGAGGGCTTTGCACTCTTCGGAACGGAGATGCCTCCGGCATTTCTGCCACGGCGCAGTATATCAGCTTCACGTTCATTAAGCATAGGCTCGATGACATCGACCGCCTTTGACTGATAGGACGCCCTCACCTGCTCCACCGCAAGATCATGCAGCCGTCCAGCGTTCGTGTTACCCCTCAGCACGACCTCACGCCGCACCAGCAGCTCATACACGCAGTCGCCATAAAAAGCCAGCACATTCGGGCTGTAGGCGCCTGCGTCATGCTCGCTCAGTACTGTCAAAGCCATTCCATCAACCTTTCAGTATGTAGTATACGCAGCTGTATTCCTCACAGTGCGCCTCAAAAATCCCGGTTTCCTTTTTCAGTTCGCTCATTCCCAGTGACACCGTGCTGTCGTCCTTGTGTATGCCTGCGTACTTCTCCGCTGCTTTCGTCAGCGGGTCATAGTACCCTGCATGCCAGTCGGATTTCGGTGCGATGTAGAAATCGTGCACCCTCCAGCCGTTTTCCTTTGCCAGCACAAGCACCTTGTCCAACGGGAGTATCCTCCCGAAACGCTTCTGGCAGAACAGCCTCGTATCCGGCGAGGGTTCGGTGAGCCAGCTCACGGCACGGTACACAAGTGTGCCGCCCTTTGCCAGCTTGTCCCGCAGCTCCTCCAGCCGCTGTGCGCAGCCGTCGAACTCCACGATACCGTTATACCAGATAAGGTCGTACCCGCTGCCGGGGAGCTCAAAAAGCTGCACGACAGAGGAATTCAGCCCTGCAGCTGCTCCCTGCTCCGCACGGTGTTCATCGATGAATGCCGCAGTAAGCTCGCAGCCGAACTTCTCTGATATCATCTGCGGCGTTGAAATATCATCGCCCACGAACAGAGCGGTCTGCGGCTTTACCCCGCCGAGCATGCCCAGCACCTGCCGTGCAGTGTCAGCACTGCCTGGTGATGAACGTTCAAGGTCATTCAGTAAGACGCTGATAAATGTCATTGTTTTACCTCGGAAACCAGAGTTTCCCTGATATTATCTTACATAGTTGAACTCGAAATCATAGATGGAAACAAGGTCGTCCTCCTGGATACCCTGTGCCTCCAGCTCGTCGATTATGCCGCTGGAGCGCAGGACTCTCTGGAAGTACTGAAGGCTCTCGTAGTCCTCCATATTACAGGTGGAGAGTATCGGCGCCATGAACGGAGCGTCCACGACATAAACTCCATCGACCTTCTGCACAGTGAAGCTGTGCTTCTCGTTTTCGATCTGCTGGAGCTCCGCCATGGTAAGCGGCTGGACCTCGAAGCGCTTGGGAGGCGGCAGTTTTGAAAGCTCCTGGGCAACGCAGTCCATAAGGGAATCTGTGCCCTCGGTGGTTGCTGCGGAGATGGTAAAGAACGGCAGTCCCTTTTCCTCAATAAAGCTGCGGAACTGCTCGATCTGCTCCTCTGTCGCCATATCGGATTTGTTGGCAGCGACTATCTGCGGACGCTCCGCAAGCTCCTCCGAGAAATTGGCGAGCTCAAGATTGATCTTCTCGAAATCATCTCTCGGGTCCCTGCCCTCGATACCGGAAACATCGACCACGTGGACTATCAGGCGGCAGCGCTCCACATGCCGCAGAAACGCATGACCAAGTCCCACGCCCTCGCTGGCGCCCTCGATAAGTCCGGGGATATCCGCCATGACGAAGGACTGCTCCCCACGCTTTACAACGCCCAGGACCGGGGTCAGCGTGGTGAAGTGGTAGTTCGCTATCTTCGGCTTTGCGGCGCTGACAACGCTTATCAGCGTGGACTTTCCGACATTCGGGAAGCCTACAAGACCCACGTCAGCGAGCAGCTTCAGCTCCAGAACTACATCGAACGCCTCACCGGGGAACCCGGGCTTCGCAAATCTGGGTATCTGGCGGGTCGGGGTCGCAAAGTTCGCATTGCCCTTTCCGCCACGTCCGCCCTTAGCGACTACCACGGGCTCGTCATCGGAGATATCCGCCATGATCCTGCCGGTGTGTGCATCCTTGATAATAGTGCCCCTGGGCACCCTGATCACCGTCGGCTCCATGGACTTGCCTGAGCAGCGCTTTGCGCCGCCGTTTTCGCCGTCCGGTGCGATATATTTCTTCTTGTAGCGGAAGTCCATCAGCGTGGAAAGATTGTCATCAGCGACAAAAACGATATCGCTGCCCTTTCCTCCATCGCCGCCGTCAGGTCCGCCTGCATTGACATATTTCTCACGGTGGAAGCTGACCGCTCCGTTACCGCCGTTTCCCGCTTTGATGGATATTTCGACCTTATCAACAAACATTCTCTGCCGCCTCACTTTCCTACTGTTTGTTATTTCACGACTTTCAACTTTTATTTCATGCAATATCAAGAAAACTTTAAGCCGGATTTATGCAATCCGGATTTCATCGTCGGAAAATCCCCGCTGGGGCTTTCCCGACGGACATATCAGCTGCGTGCACGGCAAGCCGCACACTTGCTGATATAGATGTGTTTTTTGTCACGGCAAAGCCGTAACAAAAAAACATTACAAGAATTCTCTTAATAAACTTTAAGCCGGATTTATGCAATCCGGCTTAAGATGATCAATTAGATTGCAGAAATTAGTCAGCGTAAACGCTTACCTGCTTCTTATCTCTGCCGAGGCGCTCAAACTTTACAGTGCCGTCAATAAGAGCGAACAGTGTATCGTCAGAACCCTTGCCAACGTTGTTGCCGGCGTGGATATGTGTACCTCTCTGTCTAACAAGAATGCTTCCGGCATTTACCTTCTGCATGTCAGCACGCTTAACGCCAAGTCTCTTGGACTCAGAGTCACGGCCGTTCTTGGTAGAACCCATACCTTTTTTATGAGCGAAATACTGTAAACTGATCTTAATCATTGTTATATCCTCCTGTTATCATTCGGAAGTCAAGCTTCCCTCAACTCAACCTTTACCCCGGGATAGTCCTCTGCAATGCCCTCCATGTGCGCATGAAAAGACTCCAGAAGCTCCTCGCTCGGGCGGTCAGAACTGTTCAGGCGGAGTTCGATGCGGTTCTCACCGACTGCCACGTCTGCGTCAGCCTTGAAGAAATCAGTCACGGTGTTGCAGACCAGCATCACTGCGGAGCTGACAGCCGAGCAGACAATATCATTGCCCTCCCTGCCGTAGCCTGCGTGACCTGTGACTACAAATCCGTATATCGCACCGTTCCGCTCTGCAAAAACAACTCGCAGATTATGCGTTGATTGCTTCAATTCTTACCTGGCTGTACGGCTGTCTGTGGCCCATCTTTCTCTTGCTGCTCTTCTTGGGCTTGTAGGTGAATACGGTGATCTTCTTGGACTTACCGTTCTTCAGCAGGGTAGCCTTTACGCTTGCGCCGTCAACATAGGGAGCGCCTACCTTAACGCCGTCGTCCTTACCTACCATGATAACCTTGTCGAATGTGATCTCGCCCTCGGCCTCAAGCTTCTCGATGAAAACGATGTCGCCTTGCTTGACCTGATACTGCTTTCCGCCTGTTTCGATTACTGCGTACATTTTATATACCTCTTTTTAATCAGACTCGCTGCGTCGGGGTTGCATTTCTGCGCTTACGAGCAGTTCCCGTGAATGGACACAACTCACCCTGCACATGCGGCAAAATTATTATAGCACATCAAACCCGCCTTGTCAAGGGGTCTGGAACAATTTTTCCGATTTTTTCTGGGAAACTCCTGTTACTTTTTCTTTCTGGTATAGACCGGCTCGCCACGTCTGTGGTTCAGAGCCCTGGCGGCACGCTTTTCTGCTGCGGCACGTTCCCGCTCCGCCATCATTTCTTCAAGACGCTGCTTGCTCTTCTCCGCCATATCCAGCAGCATGAGCTTATTGTTGAAACTGGGCTTGTCCAGAACCATCTCGAACAATGCGTTCATCAACTGCTCAGCCTCAGGTTCAGAGCTTACCAGGCGGCGCTCCATAAGCTCCCTCGGGGTTATTGCGAGCTGACGGATATTATAGCACTCTCCGGTGTCCAGTATCTCCTTCAGCGCCGAGGAAGCCGCCCTCAGCCGCTGGACGTCCGGCGTTTCCGTATCGGTCTTTTTTGCCCGGGCGTCTGCGATCTCGCACTGTATCAGCTTGCGGAGGTCCTCAGCGCCAAGGGCGTCCAGCAGGCGCTTCAGTCCGGAGCGCTCCTCGGGGATCTCCTTATCGTGATAATAGACCAGCCAGCTTATCTCCTCGGACAGCGCAGCCGGGAACTCCAGCCTGCGCATTATGCGCTCCGCAAGCAGGCGGCTCCTCTCGCCGTGGCCCTTAAAATGTCCCTGACCCCGGGAGTCTATCGAGCAGCAGTCCGGCTTGCCGAGGTCATGGAACAGCATCGCAAACCGCACTGCCGGCTCCGGGACCGCATATCCAACGGATCTGCAGATGTGGGTCCAAACGGTAAAATCATGGTGGACGCTGTGCTGCCCGAACCCTATGCACGGCTCTATCTCTGGCAGGAGAGCCTTCAGGATATCGGCGTACTGCTCCAGGACCCTTGCCGCATATTTTCCCATGACTATGCGGGAAAGCTCGCTGAACAGCTTGTCCTTTTCGGCATACTCAAAGCAGCTGAGATTTGCACGTATTGCATCGCAGGTCTTTGCCTCGATAACGTACTCTCCCTCGGAGCAGTAGCGTATCGCTTCAAGTATCCTTGACGGGTCGGACGTAAAGCATTTTGACATATCATACCAGCTCTCGGTGGTAGTCTTTCCGTTCTCCCTGACGGGCCTGGACTGCATTTCTCCCACCGCTATGACCCTTGCCGGAAGCCTTACAACGCCGGTACGGCGCTTTATGTCGTCCGCCGTATCAGGAATCAGTCCCTCCTGAAGCTCCTCACGTTCCTCATCAGCGATCTCTGCCGGATCAGGCCGGAGCGAAGCCCTCCCGCCGAACGGGTCGATCAGCCCCGTGCGTGGGCTGTAAGCCATTGCATTCATGGTAAATCCACGGCGGAAAAGGTCGGTTTCAAGGTCCTCGGCGTACATAACACGGTTCCCGACCACCTCACGGCGATACGGCGAAACCTGTATTATCATGCCAACGACAGTCACCAGGACCTCTCCCCGCTTCATTCCCTCGTCCGAAATACGGTACTCACGGAATGCGAACAGAATGTCATTTATCCCGGCATTCGTCACGATATCATAATCCTGCGGGTTGTTTCCCAGCAGGAGCTCCCTTACGCACTCGCCCACTACGTAGGCGTCATAACCGGCTTTTTCAAGGACGCCGATAGCCTGCGTTATCTGCTCCGGCAGAATTATCATCGTCATCACTCCTGATACTACTATATTAATACAACATTCATTGTCAGACATCGTCACTGTAGAATATTATATAACATAATCCGCAAAAAATCAAGTGCGTTCTCTTCAGCAGAAAAACAGGCTGACTGTAAGGCCACAGACTATCCAGGCGGTCAGGTCGGCGGTGAGCGCTGCCAGAATTGCGTACCTGGTGCGGCGTATTTTTACCGCTGAAAAATATACGGCAACTGTATAAAATGTCGTTTCAGACGAACCGAGCAGTATTGCCGCCGTGCGTTCCGCAAGACTATCAACGCCGCACTCCCCTGCTATGCTGTCGTACACTGCGATAGCTCCGCTGCCCGAAAACGGGCGCAGCAGCACCATCTGCATGCACTCCGGCGGGAACCCGACTGCGGAACAGAGCGGCTCCAGAAGCTGAGTCAGAAGTTCTATGGCTCCGCTCGCCCGGAGCATTCCGACACTTATCAGCAGCAAAATCAGTGCCGGGAGGATGTCAGCGGTTGTCCGGAGCCCGCCGGCAGCGCCATCGCAGAAGCAGCGCATCACATCGACTTTCTTTACAGCTCCCCATATCATTATTCCGGCGAACAGGACCGGAACGATAAGGTCAGTGACCTGCATATGACCTCCTTTTCCTGGCGACCCACGCCATGAGCTTTGCCGAAACGATAGCTATTGTCAGCGAATATACCGAAACGATCCACACGCATGGCAGTATCTCCATCGGACGTTCAGCCCCTCGTGCCGCACGGAGTGCCGCCGCAGTCGCCGGAACGAGCTGTAAACTTGCGGTATTCAGGACGGTCAGCATTATCATGTTGTCGCTGGCGGAGTCATCGGATCTGGGCTCTTCATGCTGTATCGCCTCCATCGCCTGAATTCCCAGCGGTGTGGTCGCATTCCCAAGCCCGAGGATATTTGCTGAAAGGTTCATCGAGATAAGCTGCACTGCCCTGCCGCCTTTTTCCAGTCCTCGGAACAGTAACCCCACGACCGGTGAAAGTATTGCGGACATGATTTTTACAGCGCCGCATTCCTCAGCAACTTTCATGAGCCCGCTCCAGAGCCCCATTATTCCGCAGAGAGAAATTGCCAGCGTCACAGCGGATCCTGCGCCGTCAAGAACAGCGGCGGAAACTTCCGGAAGCCTGCCGGTGATTAATCCGCAGATAATGGCGGCAGATGGCAGTATAATAAGAATCACCTTCATTTCTGTGACCTCCCTCAGTAGTTATTTTTAGTGTAAAACGTTCAAAAACAGTCGTTTCCAATTTACTATATTCACTTCCTAGATTTCTTACTTTCTTCCAATATCAATGCTATTATTCTGGAAACTATAATATCGGCTTTTTACTCACAATGGAATCGTTATAAACTGGTCGGTGCGAATTGTAAATGACACTTTTGTTTATTGTTCTATAGAGTTTTGTTAAAATCTAAAATATAGTAATAAGCTGCTAAAAAATTGACAATCCCCCATAAACATGCTATAATATGCAGGAAATCAGCGGAAAGCTGGAAAAACGTTAAATCAGGACTAAATGCAGCCTTTTCAGGCAAATTAAGGCTGCTGAATCAGGAGGAAAAAGCAATGGTAAAGTCAACCGGTATTGTAAGAAAAGTGGACGAACTGGGAAGAATCGTTATCCCGATAGAGCTCAGAAGAACTCTTGACATCGGAATCAAGGACAGCCTTGAGATCTATGTTGAGGACGATCAGATCATCCTGAAGAAGTACATGCCCGCATGTGCATTCTGCTCCAATGCAAGCGGAATCACCATTTTCAAGGGCAAGAACATCTGCTCTGAGTGTCTTGCAGAACTCAGCAAGCTCAGCTAATCCGACTCATACATAAATGCTCCGGGGTCCGCCCCGGAGTTTTGTTTTGCGTGATCAGCAGTACACTATATGACGATGTCTTTCCTATTATGAATTATGTCCCGCCAGCTTTTTTCAAATATTTCGGATTTTTTTGAAAAAAGCTATTGACAAATTCCCTTTATGATGATATAATATATAAGTGCTCAACAAGAGCGTAAGCGCCAGTAGCTCAGCTGGATAGAGTATCTGGCTACGAACCAGAGGGTCGGGGGTTCGAATCCCTCCTGGCGTGCCAACAGAAAACCGCTTAACCGTTAAGGTTGAGCGGTTTTTCTTATATCATAAGAATCCCCGTTCAGCGCATTTTCCTCTATTTGAGTGCGCCATTAGTGCGCCATAGGATTTATCCGTAGTATTCGTTATCCGTGCTCAGGCACGGATCAGCTTGTCGAAAAAGCCATCTTTCGATGAAAAGCGAAAGATGGCTTTTTCGACAAGCTGAAGGGACTGTTTTCACAGTCCCTTTTGTTTATGTTCAGACGGTTATGAACTTACGTATATTCTCCAGCGTCTTTTCGCCAATTCCCTTGACGTTCAGAAGCTCGTCCACGGAGGAGAACCCTCCATGCTCGTCACGGTAGGCGATTATTGCGGCCGCCTTTTTTTCGCCGATACCGTTAAGGGCAGTGAGCTGTTCGGCGGTGGCGGTGTTTATGTCGAGCATTCCGGAGGCTGCTGTAACGGCAGATTCAGCGGGATCGCTCAGAACTGAGCTTTCAGCCTTTTCGTCAGGCAGTGAGATTGTCGTTGTGGCTCCGTTTGAGGTAAAGTGCAGGATAACGGTCAGGGCGATAGCGGCGACCAGTCCGAACCGTATGACATTCAGTGCTATGTCAGAAACTGAGAATTTCCTCATATGCGTCCCTTTCCGGCGTGGGGGTCAGCCCTCTGAAAAAACGCCGTATTTCGTTTTTATTCGTTCCAGACGCTTGCCGAGGGGTCTGTTGAGTACCAGCAGGAACGTTACGTTTGACACGCAGTAAATAGCTGTGACCGGCAGCGCAGAAGTAATGGCAGCGATCCATAGCCCGAACGTGAATGAGCCGTTCATTGAAAGCACCGTCCACACGTCCATAATAAACGAGTAGGAGATACCCGCAATCACACCGGCAATGCAGAGTGGCAGCGGCTTCTGAAGAATGTCCCGGGCAAGGCCTGCGGCGGCGCCTATAAGACCCCAGCAGAGCATTTGAAAAGGTGTCCAGGGACCCTGTCCGAACCAGATATTTGAGATGATGGCAGAGAGTGCTCCGGTCATGAAGCCTGCCTGTGGCCCGAAGTGCCTGCCGGAAATCATCACAACGGCGGACACTGGTTTGAAGAACGGTATGGGAGCGAAAATGAACCTCCCGGCAGCGGAAAAAGCCGTCATGACTGCCACCAGCACCAGTTCTCCGGCGGAGGGAGCACGCTTCTCAAACGACAGAAAAAACGGGACGCAGCACAGCAGCGAAGCGGCGGCGCTGGCGAACCAGAAGCCTTTCCCTCCGGAGATGACTGCGCCAAAAACGGCGGCAGCGGCAACCCCTGCCGCCGCAAGGACGGAGATCGTTTTTTTCATTGTTCGTGGTGTCTGCGCTCGATACCGGCGAGGATATCGTCCACGTCATAGCGGGACTTGTCCCGGGTGTCATCATCGTCAGGGATAAGGTCGCTGCGTTTTTTGGCGGCGAGGATATCGGCACTGCGGCGGCTCACTTCGGTACGAGAGCGGGACGGAGCGGCTGCAAGTGCGTCCTCCAGATCGATGATAGCCTTGCTGGATTGTTTTCCTGCAAGACCTCTGCCGATCTGCGGAGCCTCAGACTGCGCAAAGAAAGCGTCAGAGCGCTTTTTCTTCACCGGCTTCTCCAGTGGAGCGACTTTGGTTTCAGGCTCATCGGAAGCCCTGGCAGGTGCGACTGTGTTGTCAAGGTAGCGCTTCGTAGCAACGGGAGCGGGGAGCGTTGGCTTTTCGGACTGTGCCGGCTTTTCCTGGGGCTTGTTCTCTGCCGGGGTCTTGAGGAAAGGCTTCACTGAGTCCTTGTTCTCTTTTTCAGACTTGGGGGAGGGGGCGTTCAGCAGTGAGAGGACGTCCCGGTCAGACATCGTGGGTGCCCCGGGTTCAGCAGGCTTCTTTTTGTGGGAGCCGTAGGTGAACAGAACGCCGTCTGCGGAGGCTGTACGGTTAGGTTTCCTGCGAAAAGCGGCGCTGCCATCGTCGGCAACGGAGATCTGCGGTTCCGGAGCAGCCGTGTCAGCGTTCTTGACCTGTGGAATGATCTCCGGCAGGGGACGTTCAGCGGCTTTGGTGCGGAGCAGGTCATAAAAGACCAGTAAAGCGCAGGGAATGACAGCCATGACAAAGACTCCCCACGGGGTTTTCATAAAGGTTATAAAGGAGCCGAGCAGCGGGCTGCACCAGCCGGCTCTGCCGATAAGGGCGGACTCGCTGATGATGGCGCTGTCGGAGCCGTTCACAAGGGAGAGGTAGTAAATTCCGTCGATCACCTTGAAATCGGCGTAGTAGCCCATGGCTAGATCAGCGTCCGGGTCCATGGGATCTGTGCTGTAAAGGACGAGATTACCGGACTCAAGGTCGTAGGGTTCGCATTTTGTCGTGATGACTGCGCTTCCCTCGGGAACGCTGTCGTAGTCGCCGCTTTCACAGATGAACAAGTTGAACCCGAACACTCCCACAGTCCTGGCGGAGCCGAATGCAGCGGCAGTTATGATCATCAGCACGAATACAAGTCCGAGCAGTACGCACACACCGATCCCGATGCCACGAATAATTTTTTTCCCGGGATTTATAAAAAACACCTCTTTTGCACTTGACAAATCGCAGATTTAAGTATATAATAATATAGTCACCGCTATGGTGAACGGCAATATATTCATATTATAGCATATCCACCACTTCATTGCAAGTGGTTTTGCAAATTTCTTTGCTGGTATAGCTCAGTTGGTAGAGCAGCGCATTCGTAATGCGCAGGTCGTGGGTTCGAGTCCCATTCCCAGCTCCAAAAATTTAACGATTTACCCCAAACCAACGGTAAGAGGTAACACAGAATTTAGGCTTAAACAGTCATTTCATGGCTTGTTTAAGCCTTTTTCTTTGCGTATCATGTTATTGTGTGAATTATAACTATATTTCATACAAATAATGCCAAAAGCTGGCTAGTGTGATGGAGGAGTGATGGTTTTGTCCTATTGATTATGCTCAGTTCAGTTTTTTTATGATAATAATATATTAATTATGTTTTTCTATTTTATTATCCAGTTACCATATTTTTGTAAAACAAATGTATGCAAAAAAGGTAACACTACTATTTCGGGCCAAAAATACTGGCGATTTTATGCCCCAAAGAGCGCTTTTTCAGAAAAAATATAATTCAGTGCTGTCTCCCTAAAAGTAATTAATTTATATGTTTTGTTACTAATTAACAGTTCCAAAGGGAGAAAACAGCTGCGAATTGTAAATATTTTTTCAAAAAACCTATTGACAAATTAAATGAAATAGTGTATCATAATTATACAAATAAAGGAAAAATATTGTATAAATAATTTCTTTTGTATTAATTGTTTGTTAGATAATATAAAGTCATAATATTAGGTCGATGCTTCATTTGGTGGTATATTCTATGCCATCTTTTGAGGCATTTTTTATTCACAGCAACAAATAGAAGGGAGGTGAAATGATGTTGGTGAAAAGTCTTATATGTAATGGATTATCTATAAATAATACTGACCAAAGAGAGGGGATATACACCTCAATAACTTTGTCAGAGATTAATAGCGATATACTTAAAATTCTCTTTCTGATCGGAGCAAGGGACAATTTGCGTAATGTCGGAGAAATAATCGTTGAAAATGAAGTGGCAGAGGAATATGGTCTAAGAACAATTGACTTCCTCAATTTGTGCATTGCACTAGTTGATAGTATTGGACTAATTTGCGAACATGGAAAGATTGAAAGCTATCCCGTGATATCATATATTATTTATGATAATCCAGATGGAAAAATAACGATTGTATCACCGTATCTCAACGTTTTGTTAAATCATATGCTTACTGTGATTGAAGATGTGTTTTTGGATGATATTATTCAAGAAACAGAGAAATTGTTACATAATGGTAATATATGAAAAGGAGGAAAAGAAAATGGAAAATATAAAAAATTCTATAGTAAAAAAAGAATTTAAGTATAATGATTTGAGAAAGAAGGTGACTATATGGCTCTGAGAATAATTGACATCCCATTTGGAATATACCTTGGTGAGGTAGTTGAATTATCGGATAATAAGATTAAAGGAAAAGACTATACAGAAGTAAAATTGGAAATAGTTTACGGGGAATGGCGCAATTATTTTAGCTCATCCACGAAGGCAAAGCAGTTGGGATTCTATACTAGCTCTTATAATATACCAGCAACGATATATACGGAAGATCAAAAGAGAATTTGTAATATTATTTCAAGTTGTGAAAATAAGGATAAAATACTTGTTGCAATTGAAATAGGCAAGGAAAGATATGGAAAAGAGAACCGTTACCACAACATAACCAATCTGTATGATTGGCGCACCTGTGACACATTGTCCGCTGAGGCTAAAGCATGGGCTGAGGAACATTGTAATGATGATGTATATGACAATACCCCCACAGCCTATGATATGTTGCCCTATGCTTTGCAGTATGCGCAGGCGGGATTGCGAGTGTTTCCACTTTCACCCTGTGATAAAACACCTCTCAGAGACTCAAAAGGATTGCACGAAGCCACTAACAACATTGATGTAATAAAGCAATGGTGGACTTCTAACCCATTTTATAACATCGGTTGTGCGACAGGTAATGGAATAGCAGTAATAGACATTGACGAGGGCACAG
>CAKSGA010000054.1 GCA_934454435.1 uncultured Oscillospiraceae bacterium
GTTCCAGAGAATGATCTGCGTTAATATTGGGACTGTTTCACTGATTCCTCTGGTGCTGTATCTTGGATTGCTGAACATTGCTGTTACCTCCTGTGTGGCTCTGTTATGCGGTTTGTGAGCAAAACAAAAGCCCCGTCACCGTGAATTTATATCACGGCAACGGGGCAGTGTTCTGTTGTGAAAATCAGGTGCAGGATAAACCGAAATAAACTACTTCTTCAGCCGGAAATCCGTGCTGAAGAGTGAGCTCATTTATCACCATTCATACAGTTGCGAGGACAAATTGTTCTCCGACATTGTGGATTACGTTCTGCTTTGGTATAATTCCGTCAGACCTCATTCTTTCAACAATGGTCTTACCCCTTGGCAGAAACGCTTAGCTTGATCTTTTGGGGGAAGGTGTTACAATTTTGCTTGACGAGAACACTTTTTCATATATCCTCCTTCATTTTCATAATGCTGAGTATAATCCATTATAATCCATCTGTGGCAAATTGTCAATACCGGATAACGAAAAGGGGCGGCATTTCACCGTCCCTGTCGATTTCCTAATTCAATCCTGCCAGAATGATACTATGCGGCTTCACGCCCAAAGCGCCCTCCGTCCGGTAAAGCGGCTGAGCGTCCGCCTTTTTGCCATCTGCGTAAATATCCGTAGAGCACCCCGGGTCGTATTCAAGCACGGTTTCTCCGGGATTCACCACCAGGATCAACCCATCGCCGTAGTGCACCGCCAGCGCACCGCCGCCGAGATCTTCGTATTTCAATTGACTGCGGATATCCTCCGCCGTACGCAGCCGGAATTCCGGGAAGCGCTTCCGTATTGCGATAAGCCCCCGGTAGTATTCCATCACGCTGCGGTGGATGGTCACATCGTTCCACTTAATGCTGTTCACGCTGTCCGGCGAATTGTAGCTGTCGTGAACGAATCCGCCGTCGGGCGCCGTTTTGCTGCGCAGTATTTCCTGCCCTGCCTGCATGAACGGTATTCCCTCCGACAGGAACACCAGAGCCGCCGCCATCTTATCCACCGATATCTGCTCCTCCACGGAAGCCGCCGGCATGGAAATCCGAAGCTTGTCAAAGAGAGTGAGATTATCGTGCGCCTCAACGTAGTTCACCGCCTGCTGCGGAGTATCCGTCCAGCAATCCGACTGTTCTCTCCGCACATCACTGCGGTAGATTCCGCCGGATATTACGGACTTCATCAGCTCCGACAGCTCCGCAGCGTTCCCGTTGACGTAACCGCAGTCCTCGTCCGCAAATACGGAGCCCTTGACCCAATCGCGGAAATCATCGGAAAACATTGCGAACTGCGGCAGCATTACCGCATTCTTCTTCATCGCACGCAGCCTCTCCGGCAGCGGACTTGCGCCGCCTGTCCAGCCCTCGCCGTAAAGTATGATGGATGGATTTATCCTGCGCAGCTTCTCCGCCGCAGTATTCAGCGTCCGGATATCCAGCAGACCCATCAAATCGAACCGGAATCCGTCCAGCTTGTATTCCTCCGCCAGGTAGCACAGGCTGTCCACGATAAAACGGCTCGCCATAGTGCGCTCGCTGGCAAATTCGTTGCCGCATGCGGAGCCGTCGGAAAGGCTGCCGTCCTTTTTGTGCCGATAGTAGTATTCCGGAAAAGTCTTTGTAAACGGGGAATCTGCGGTGCTGTAGGTGTGGTTGTACACCACGTCCATTATCACGCCTATTCCCTTCCGGTGCGCCGCATGGATAAGATCCTTGAACTGCCTTACCCTGGCGGTGCCGTTATTGGGGTCCGTTGTGTAGCTTCCCTCGGGAATGTTGTAGTTGAGCGGGTCGTATCCCCAGTTGAACCCTGCCTCGGGGTCGTTCTCGTCAACCGTCTGGAAGTCGAAAACCGGCAGCAGATGAATGTGCGTCACTCCCAGCGCCGCAATGTAGTCAAGCCCCACTGTGTCGCTGAATCCGTTCGTCACGCCGTTCTCACAGAATGCGCCGAACTTGCCTCTCAGCCGGAAGTTGCCGCTCTCGTCGGAGGAGAAATCCCGGACATGCAGCTCGTATATCACCGCATCCGTGTAGCTTTCCAGCTTAACAGGACGGTCGCCGTCCCATCCGTCCGGGTCGGTGTGCGAGAGATCGACTACCATTCCGCGAACTCCGTTAGCACCGGCGGAACGTGCGTAAATATCTATAGTTTCCCGGGAAGTGCCGCCGATGGTGAATTCGTAGGTGTAGTACACTCCGTGTAAGTCGCCGGGCACGGCGACCTCCCAAACGCCGCCGTCCCTGCTCATTTCCAGAATAGAATGCGGCGTATTTTCCTTTGCGCTGAGATACAGCTTCAGCACGGCTCTCTCCGCCATGGGGCTCCACACTCTGAACGTAGTCTGCGCCTGGGAATAGAGCGCACCAAGCTCGCCGTCGTATGCATATTCCCTGTCGATCAGGTCGAGATCAGGCATTATATCCATGATTACCTCCGTAGTTATTTTTCGGTGAGGAACGCAATGCTGTACGCCGGCATGGTAAGTCCGCCTTCCAGCAGGACCTCCTCCGTGGAATCCACTGTCAGATATCCGCAAATCTGCATGCCGGAAAGCCCGTCAAGTTCTGTGACCTCCCTGCTTTCGCCGGAGTAGTTGTAGACTATCACGATACTGTCGCCGTCCCATGTGCGGCGCACCGCTGCGATATCCTGCCCGGGCACCGTAAGCACTTCAGTTGTCCCCCTTGCAATGCAGGGATTTTCGTTGCGTATCCTGAGCGCACGCTTGTAGTAATTCAGTATGGAATTCTCGTCCGCAAGCTGCGTCTGAACGTCTGCGAAACGGTTTTCCTGCCGTTCCATATTCGGCGGACCGTAAGTTAGTCCCGTACCCTCGCTGTCCCATATCATCGGAGCGCGCTTGTTCTCATCGCGTCCGCTTCCGGAAAGCCCTATCTCGTCGCCGTAATACACGAACGGCGAACCGGACATGGTGAGCAGCAGTCCTGCCGCCGCCTTTATTTTGGTTTCATCATATCCGAATATACCAGCGCTGCGGTTTGTGTCGTGATTTCCGATAAACGGTGCGTCTATCGCAGTATCGCTGTAAGAAGCCAGCTTCTGTTCTATGGTCGTCATTGCCTGCGCAAAGGACTTCACCGAATTGTCCGCACCGGACATATTGATCGTCTTTGCGATTTTTCCATCTTCCTGCGCCATGGTGAACCCGAACACGCTGTCGATACCGGAGCTGTAGTATTTCGTATAGGTCGTGAAACTCTCCCATACCTCGCCGACGACGTAGCATTCCGGGTCAGCCGCCTTGCAGTGCTTCATGAACCACTCCAGCACCTCGATGTTCTTGTCGGGATTGCCGCTGAAATACTCCTTCACAGCGTCCAGCCGGAATCCGCCTGCGCCCTTGTCCAGCCAGAAGTCCGCAATTTTCTCAAATTCGCTGCGCACCGCCGGGTTATCCAGATTCAGCTCAGGCATATGCTCGGAGAACACCGCCTGATACCAGTGCGAGCCGGTCTGATACCAGGAGTTTGTACCGACAGGCTTCTCGTCCGCAAAATAGTAGTAGTCGATGTACGGATCGTGCACCGGGCAGACATTGTCGTTAAGGCAGGGTTCGTCCTCTGCCGCACCGCAGGGGTCGCTGCGCAGGCTCTCGGAAGCGTGCCTGAACCACTCATGCTCGTTGGAGCTGTGGTTCATCACCAGGTCTATCAGCAGCTTAATGCCACGCTTTTTACACTCTGCGGCAAGCTCCTCGAAATCCTCCATCGTGCCGTACTGCCTGTCGATGGCGTAATAGTCCATTACGCTGTACTTGTGGTAGGAATCCGACGGCATTATCGGCGAAAGCCAGATACCGTTGAATCCCATATCCTGAATGTAGTCCAGCCGGGAGGTCACTCCGGCAAGGTCGCCGATTCCATCTCCGTTGCTGTCGCAGAAGGAATAAACGAACACCTGGTAGTAATTGCGGTAGTTGTCGTCGATTATATTCAGCTCATGGTCATATTGATACGCCGGAGCCTGCGGCTGTGAGCTTTCTGACATAGTTTCCTCCGGGGTACCGCACCCAGATAAAAGAATAGCCGCCGCCGTAACAGCGGCTGCGGCTGAAATAGAAAATGGTGTTTTTTTCATTGATCTTCCTCGGGCAAAGTTCTCATGGTGATAAGTTTCACGGATTCTCTCTCAATAAGTTCCGGACGAAGCCGAACCGCTTCTATTGAGATACCGCTGTTCATCTGCTGAATCATCAGAAACGCAGTCTTTCCGATATGTATGCGGTTCTGATACATCGTTGTAATACGAGGCTGTGAATAATCTGACGGGGGAAGGTTGTCGTAGCCCGTCACACTGATATCTCCGGGCACGATGTAGCCCGCCTTTGCAAGTTCCTGCACTGCCGTGCACGCTAACAGGTCGCTGACACAAACCACTGCAGTGACTCCAGTCTGAGCGATCTCGAGGATCCTCTTTCGTGTGCCTTTCGCAGAGAAATGTCCATATCTGACCGCACCGTTATCCTCCTCAAGCCCGAGTTCTCTGAGTGCGCCGGAATACGCCTGGTAGCGTTCCTGAGTGACGACGCTGTCCTCCTCGCCCCCGAGGAATCCGATCCTGTCATGACCTCTCGTCCAGAGATAGCGCACCAGCTGGCGTATTCCGCCTGCGTTATCGCAGCCGACGCGCGCCGCCAGCGGATAATCAACATTATTGTCGAGTATCACCAGCGGGATATTCAGACTGCGCACATGCTCAATGAACACCGGGTGCGGCTTGAAGCCCAGGAAAACCGCTCCCTCGCAGTTTCCCCCGGACACGATCGGATAGTAGGTGCCGCTTTTCAGCTCAGTATCGCTTATTGCGGTGATGTTTACCCCGATACCGTACTCCGCAGCGGCGGCCTGCAATCCGAGAATGATCTCATAGCCGAACTGATCCACCTTGTCGTAGTGGATACTTCCGTAGATAAAGACAACTATTGACTTCGTGTAGGAAGTGCGGTTGGTCTTTACCTGATATCCCATCTCGCTGGCGCAGCCGAGCACGCGCTCCCGGGTCTTTTCGCTGATGTCAGTCGCCCCGGAAAGCGCCTTGGAAACTGTGCTCTTTGCCATGCCGAGCCTGTCGGCGATATCCTGGATAGTCACGTTCTTAACAGCCATGAGATCCTCCTGGAACAGTGATTTTGCCGTATAAGGGTCATCAGCCCTTTACTGCGCCGCCGGTAACGCCGCCGACATAGTACTTCTGCATAACGATGAACAGTGCGCCGATAGGAATGGAAACCAGCACTGCCGCCGCAGCGAACTGCGTGTAGTATGTGCCGATGAATTCACGCTCCAGCATCTTGAACATGCCCAGCGCAACAGTGTAGCTGTCGTAGTTCGCGCCGCAGATCATGCTCGGGAAGATGTAGTCCACCCAGGGAGCCATGAACGTTGTGAGCACCGTGTATACGATGATAGGCTTTGAAAGCGGTATCGTGATGTGGAAGAACACCTGCGACCGCGTTGCACCGTCAAGGTATGCGGATTCGTCAAGGGATTTCGGGATCGTGTCGAAGAATCCCTTTGCGATATAGTAGGTAAGTCCGGAACCGCAGATGTAAACCAGCGTCAGGCAAACCAGCGGATTCTCGGTAAGTCCAAGACCCTTGAGGATATAATAGATAGCGACCATGGACATGAATCCGGGGAACATTCCAAGAATGAGCGCAATGTTCATCATAGGCTTGCGCATCTTGAACCTCAGGCGGCTGAGGGCGTAGGATACCGCAAGCACGATGAACGTTGAGCCTACGCAGGATACTACCGCCACGATGAACGTGTTCACAAACCACTTGGTGAACTTGAACTGCTGATCCTCAAAGATGAGTCTCGTGAAGTTATCCAGTGTGAAGCCCTTTGGCCAGAAGTAGCTGGTATAGGAACCAGGCTCCGCACGGAACGATGTCAGGATTATCCACATAAGTGGGAGGATCCACATTATGCCAAGCACCAGCAGCACGATCTGGATAACTACATTGATTGTGCGCTGCCGTCTGTGGTAGGAGTGTGACTGTGTTCTTATCTCTTTCATTACTGGAACGCCTCCTCATTCTTATAGGATGCGGATCTGCGGAAGGTTATCAGCGAAAGCAGCGAGCAGATGATGAACACCAGAATGCCTATTGTCGCAGCGTAGCTGTAATCTCTCGAGTTGACCGTCAGCTTATACAGCCAGGTAACGAGCAGATCGGTCTTTCCTGCCTGGTAGTAATCCAGTGTTGCCGGAGTACCGCCGGTGAGGAAGTAGATAACGTTGAAGTTGTTGATGTTGCCGACAAGCTGTGTAATAAGGTAAGGCGTGGTGACGAACAGCACATACGGCATTGTGATCTTGGTAAACATGATGAAGGGGGAAGCACCGTCGATCCTTGCCGCCTCGTACAGATCCTCAGGGATATTCATGAGGATACCAGAAACGATAAGCATCGTATAAGGGATACCTATCCACAGGTCAACAAATATGACAGTCACCCTCGCCCACATCGGATCGGTGAAGAACGGAAGCGGAGATGTGATCCAGCCCAGTTCCTGAAGAAGTACGTTCACGGGACCAGCCTCAGCAAACACATTCTTCATTACCAGCAGTGAAACGAACTGCGGCACTGCGATAGCGAGCACGAAAAGCGTTCTGTAGAATGCCTTGAACTTGATGCCCTTCTTGTTGATGAGCATAGCAAGGATAATTCCGAGGAAGTAGTTCAGGAATGTCGCAAGGACTGCCCATATCAGCGTCCAGCCGAGAACCGGCCAGAAAGTGTTGCCGATAGTGGAATCGCTCCCCAGGATCACCTTGAAGTTATCGAAACCCACCCAGGTGAACAGGTTTGCCGGCACCTGGTGATCCTTGTCGTAGTTGGTGAACGCCAGCGAGATCATGTAAACCAGCGGAACTATCGTGAATACCACGACGCCGGCCACAGGAATGAACAGCAGCGTCTTGTGGAACTGCTCGTCCAGCAGCGACTTAATGTCGTCCACGAATCCCGGGAGCTTCTTACCGGATTTTCTGATCTGCTGTGCGCTGTACGCAGACTTTATGTTCTGCGCCCACAGGAATATGAATGTCAAGGTTATGAACAGTGCAAAAATTCCGTAAAGGAGAATGAGCATTGAGTTGTCGCCGTTTTCACGCATTACATCAATGCCGAGTTCCTCGTCGAAGTACCAGCCTCTCTGCACCGTGCCGAGATTTCTCAGACCCGCAACAAAGCCGAATCCAGAGTCGATCATGAAGCCGATATATGCCACCTCTGCGGCAAGGAACATCAGCCCCTTGACTATCTGTCCACGGAAAAGACTTCCGGCACCCATTATGATGTACGAAAGCTTGGTGAGGGCGTCACCATGTGCGAAAGTGCTTCCCAGCCAGGCGAATCCCCTGCCGATTGCTTTTATGAAGCGCCAAACGGCACCGGGTAATCCGATCACGAACTGAGCGATACCCTTTCCGATGGCTGCAAAAAATCCTGCTATTCTAACAAGTATTTTCTTGTACCACGGAAGAACGTAAAAATCAAGACTTGTCATTGCAGTTACCTCCTTGAGTAGTATTGACGCTTTGTGCAGTTTCAATGCAGCCTGTAGGAGGAGTTCACTCAGCACACCGGATTTCATTATACATCTGGTATCGATCTGTGTCAAGTGCTCAGGAAGCATTGAAACTGCATAAAGCTAGTTCCACTTCTGTGGGCGGCGGTCAGACCGCCCACATGATGGAACCGGGAGAAACCTATATACTTAATGGTGGATTATCATGAATGCGTGTTTATCAGCCGAGGGTTGCGAGAACGGACTCAACATAAGCGTCAAGCTTCTGCTGGAGGTTATCCTTTGTGCATGTGCCTGCAATGATCTCCTGACCAAAAGCCTCAGCAGGAGTCCAGTAGTTCTGGCACTGGCTGATGGATGTCTGTACAGTGGAGTACTGAGCCTGCTGTGCAAGAGCGCCTACAGCTATGTTGGAGTTCATGGTATCTGTGTCGCCCGCAAGCTCAACGTTGGTGGGAGCGTAGGAGCGAACCTCGAATCTGGTCTTCTGGTTGTCCTTATTTGTAAGCCACTCAGCAAGAGCCATTGCATCGAGCGGATTCTTGGTTTCGGAATTTACGCCCATGATCTTGAAGTTAGCCATGCTGCCCATCTGAACGGTTTCGCCGTTGGAGAGAGTGAACTCCGGAAGCTTGGTAGCTGCGTAGTTATCACCGAGGGAAGCCTGGATCTCGCCTGCGTTCCATGTACCGGAAACTGCCGCCGCCAGAGTGCCTTCTGCGAAGCCAGCCTTTACAAGGGAGTCGTCAAAGTTAGCGCCGTACTTGGGGTTTGCAACCAGGTCGATGAGATATTCGCCGACCATGTAGCCGCGCTCATTATTGAAATCACACTGTGTGGGATCGGTTCCATCTTCGCCGAAGAGCTTGCAGCCTGCGCCGAAGAAGAATCCGGACTGATACCAGCCGTTATCCGTATCGAAAGCGAAGTTTGTAGTAACGCCCTCGATATCCTTTGACATAATGCCCTCGATGGACTTGACATCGTCCTCGGAAAGCTTGGACTTGTCGTAGTACATGAAATAAGTATCGGATACATAAGGATAGCCGTAAAGCTCGCCATCAATGGAAGCCGCTGAAATAGAGGATTCAGAGTTTTCGGCAACGATTTCATCCTTGTTCTTTGTCACTCTGTAGAGTGCGCCGGAGTTCACCAGTGTTGCGGTCTGGTCGGAAGCGAAAGCGAATACGTCAGCTGCTGCGGAGATATCCTTGATAACTTCCTTCTGAGCGTCAGCCTCGCTGACAACGCCGTAGGTGAAGGTGTAGGTCTTGTCGGGATTTGCTGCTGCGAACGCATCGCACATCTGCTTGAGCAGTTCCTGATCCTCCTGCGGACCCCATACTGTGAGGTTCACAGCCTCGCCGTTGCCGGTGGAGTCACCGCCATTGGAAGAAGCTGCGCTGCTGTCAGCCGCAGAACCACTCCCGGTGCTGCTGGAGTTGTTGCTGGAGCAGCCAACCATCATTACGCCTGCCATTGCCATGGAAGCTATCGCTGTCATGATCTTTCTGATCTTCATAATTCATTCCTCCTGAATATGATCACTTGTTTTCGAGTCTTTCGAAATCTATTGCTTTGTTTCGAAACAATGTTTCCTAGAATTAGACTCGCAGGCTGTCTGTGCTTCCCTGCAAGTTTAGACTTTGTTTCGAAACTCACATGTTTGATTCGAAATTCTGATTTAATTATAACAGATTTTTTGGGTTTGTCAAGCGATTTTGCACAATTATTTTCAATAATCTCAAAAACAATTGTAAATTTGTCATGATAGACAAATCACTCCAGGTTGCTTTTGTGAATAATGGCAACGTTTCCGGTGAAACAATGTTACAATACATATAACGCATTTCACCGCAAACGAAGCCTGAAACCTAAAGTGGGAAATCAATGCTAAGACTCAGAGCATTATACCTTGCTGATGTGCCAGATATCCTTCGCATATTCAGCGATAGTGCGGTCCGAACTGAACTTACCGGCGGAGCAGATATTCAGCCAGCATTTCTTGGCAAACGCAAGCTCGTTGTTGTAGTCGTGGTTTGCCGCCAGCTTTGCCTTAACGTAGCTGTCAAGGTCGCCCAGCAGGTAGTAATGATCCGGAACGTGCCAGCTAGCGCCCTCCATAAGTGCGAAATAAAGTTCCCTGAACACGCCGCTGCCGCCGTCGGAAACGGTACCGTCAATGAGGGAGGATACCACGCGCTTGATCTTGGGATTGCTCTCGGTGACGTCACGCGGAACGTAGTTCGGCATGATCTTCTCCAGTTCCTCGACAGTCGCACCAAAGATGTATTCGTTCTCTGAACCGGCTTCCTCGGCGATCTCAACGTTAGCGCCGTCCAGTGTGCCCAGGGTAACTGCGCCGTTCAGCATGAACTTCATGTTTCCGGTACCGGAAGCCTCGGTACCCGCTGTAGATATCTGCTCGGAAATATCCGCCGCAGCGACAAGCTTCTCCGCATAGGAAACACGGTAATTGCTCACGAATACAACTCTGAGCAGATCCTTCGTATCCGGATCGGAGTTTACGAGTTTAGCTACCTCGTTAATAAACTTGATAATGCCCTTTGCACGATAATATCCCGGTGCGGACTTTGCGCCGAAAATGAATGTCGTGGGTGTGAAATCCCTGAGATTGCCGTCCTTGATCTCGTAGTACAGATACAGTATCGAGAACGCATTGAGAAGCTGGCGCTTGTATTCATGCAGGCGCTTGATCTGGATATCATAAATGGACTTCGGGTCGATCTCAACTCCCTCGGATTTCTTGATGAAGTCAGCAAGCTGCTGCTTCTTGGTGTGCTTTATGCTGATGAAACGGCGGAGCACGCTCTCATCGTCGGCGTACTTCTTCAGACCCTGGAGCTTGTCGAGGTCAGTAACCCAGCTGTTGTCGCCGAGGAGCTCAGTGATGAGTGCTGAAAGTTCCTGGTTGCAGAGCGCCAGCCATCTGCGCTGTGTGATGCCGTTGGTCTTGTTCTGGAATCTCTCAGGATACAGCTCGTACCAGTCCTTCAGCACGGTGGTCTTGAGCAGTTCGGTGTGGATAGCCGCAACGCCGTTCACATAGGAAGAGCCGAACACTGCGATATTCGCCATATGCACTGTGCCGTTCTTGATAAGGCGCATAACGGCGCGCTTATCCTGGGGAACATTCCTGCGGTGCATTTCGGATTCAAATGCCTCGTTAAGCATGATCATCACGCTGTAAATCTCGGGAACTACTCGCTCGATAAGTCTGCTGTCCCACTTCTCAAGGGCTTCCTGCATGATGGTATGGTTGGTGTAGTTGAACACCTTCTTGGCTGCCTCAAACGCCTTGTCAAAGGTCCAGCCCTCATTGCGCATTACCACGCGGATAAACTCCGGCAGGGCGATTACGGGATGGGTGTCGTTCATCTGAATACAATTGTAGTCTGCGAAATTCTCCATAGTGCCGAAAAGCGCCTTGTGCTTTCTGATGAGATCAGCAACTGCGGCTGCGCTGAAGAAATACTCCTGCTTCAGACGGAGTATCTTGCCTGCCTCGGTTTCGTCGTTGGGGTAGAGTACCCGGGAAATATCCTCGGCGGCGCGCTTCTTCTCGCCGGCCTCGGTGAACTTGCTCTGGTTAAACAGGTCGAAGTCGAACTCGTCGTCGGTTTCAGCCTGCCACAGGCGCAGAGTACCCACGTTCTCAGTGCCGTAGCCGATAACCGGGTAGTCATAGGGAACAGCATTCACATCGCCGTCAGCATAGTGAACTACAACAGTTTCCTGCTCACGGCGAATGCTCCAGGGGTCGCCGTATCTCTGCCAGTCGTCCGCAGTTTCGGTCTGGAATCCGTCCTTGATGCCCTGCTTGAACAGACCGTACTTATAACGTATTCCGTAGCCGTCCAGCGGAAGGTCCAGTGCCGCTGCGCTGTCCAGGAAGCACGCTGCAAGTCTGCCCAGACCGCCGTTGCCGAGAGCGGCGTCCTCTACCTCCTCGAATTCGGAGATATCCACGCCCAGCGCCTTGAGTTCCTCTGCGGTGCTGTCCAGGATACCCAGGCACAGCAGGTTGTTGTATATTGCGCGGCCTACCAGGAACTCCATGGACAGGTAGCTTGCCTTGCGTGCCTTGTCATGCGCCATGCGGCTCTTGTCCCACGCCGGGGAAAGCTCCTCCATAACGAGCTTGGAAACTGCGCAGTGCAGCTGGTTTGCGGTCAGCTCCCTGGGCTGTGTGCGATATTCCTTCTCGCAGAGGGAAACAAGCTTCTCCTTGAAATTTTCGATCTTCATATTATGCTCCTTTCAGCTGTTACTTTTTTCTTGATCTCTTAACGGGAGGTTTTCTGTTGCAGATTTCGGTCAGTCTGTTGAGATATTCCGCACTTTCTGCGGTGAAATCGCTATCCAGAGTTCTCCAGCGCCAGTTGTTTCCGACGGTGGAGGGGACGTTGATACGCGCTTCGGTGCCGAATCCACACAGCTCCTGCATTGTGGTCATAGCCATATCTGCGGTGCTTTTCCAGGCGATGTCGATGAACGCCTTGGGTAGTTCCGCCGCACGGCGCACTCCAAGGTATTCCTTCACGAACCGCTTAGTACTGCGGTCCAGGTCGTTGAACCAGCCCAGCGCCGTATCGCTGTCGTGGGTGGAAGTATACACGACGCAGTTCTGCGAGGTGTAGTTCTGCGGAAGATACTCGCTTTTTCCGGTGGGGTCGAAAGCGAACTGAAGCACCTTCATTCCGGGATAGGCCGCCTGCTTAAGCAGCTTCCTGACAGACGGAGTGATTATTCCCAGGTCCTCTGCGATGATACCGTCCTTTCCGGTTTCCTTCTTGATGACCTCGAACAGGTCGTATTTCGGACCCTCGCGCCATTCGCCGCCGTGCGCAGTCTTGTTTCCGAACGGGATAGCGTAGTAGCTGTTGAAGCCGATGAAATGGTCTATACGGACGATATCATACAGCTTCTTTGCAAAACCCATTCTGCCGACCCACCAGCGGTAGTTTTCCTGCTTCATTCTGTCCCAGTCGTAGATGGGATTTCCCCACAGCTGCCCGTCCGCCGAGAATGCGTCCGGAGGGAATCCGGCAACAACGGTGGGAACTCTGTCCTTGTCCAGCTGGAATAGCTGCGGCTCGCACCAGACGTCGGCGCTGTCCAGTGCGCAGTAAATCGGGATATCGCCGATGATCTGTATTCCATTGCTATTCGCATATTCCTTCAGCCTGAACCACTGCTGAAAGAACTTGAACTGAAGGAACGCATAGAACTCCATATCCCTTGCGTACTTCTTCTTCGCAGAAGCCACCGCTTTGGCGTTGCGCAGGCGCAGCGGCTTTTCCCACTCGCTCCAGCTTTTTCCGCCGTGAGCGTCCTTGAGCGCCATGAACAGCGTATAATTCTCCAGCCAGGGATTTTTCTCTACGAACGCCGTGTATTCAGCGGAAACGTTACCATTCATGCCCTTTGAAAAACGCCCGAATGCGAGCCTCATTACCTTATAGAAGTTCTCGTACATTGTGGCGTAGTCGATATATCTGGGATCCTCGCACCAGCTTATATCCGCATATTCCTCATGCTTCAGGAGTCCCTCCTCCTCCAGCGTCTCAAGGCTGATGAAGTAAGGGTTCCCGGCGTATATGGAAAAACTCTGGTACGGTGAATCCCCATAGCTTGTCTGCGACAGCGGAAGTATCTGCCACAGACTCTGACCAGCGCTTTTGAGCCAGTCAACGAAATTATAGGCTTCCCTGCCCATCGTGCCAATGCCGTATTTATTCGGCAGTGAGGCGATGTGCAGTAAAATACCGCTTTTTCTCATGTTATCCTCCAATGAAATCTCTATATTCTGCCCATTGAACCGCCAGACCTGAACTGCGCCCGGAGAGTTACATGACTTGCCTCGGCGCCGTCTTCGATCATATTCACCAGCATGCGCACAGACAGACTTGATATCTGGTGAATCGGCTGGGCTAATGTTGCTATTCTGGGATTGCTGTATTCCGACAACTCAATTCCGTCGAAACCCAACACGGAAATATCCTCCGGAATGCGCTTCCCCATATCGAGGAACGCCCGGACCGCACCCACAGCGATTATATCCGACATGGCGAACACCGCCGTCATGCCCTTGCACTTATGATAAAGAGCAACCGCAGCCTCATATGCGGAACTGAATGTATATGCGCATAGTTCGCTGTCCGGAATATCTGCGCCGCGCTCGGAGCATACGCTGCAAAAGCCGCCGTAGCGAAGTCCCGAGGGACCGTAGGAACTGAGGTCGCCGCCGAGTATCCCGACTTTCCTGTGACCCTGGTCGAACAGCTGTTCCGCCGCCGCCCTGCCGCCGTCGTAGTCGTCCACGCTGACGGAGGAAAGGTTTTCAAAGCCAAGCTCCTCGGCGTTCGCCGTGCTCAGTACACAGGGGAGTTTTATCTGTTCAAAGCTCCTCTGGAAGTTTCTCATATCGCCGCCCAGGAATATCACCCCGGCAGGTCTTTGCTCAGTGCAGAGCCTTGACGCAAACTGCACTTCGTCCTCCTGCTCATCGATGTAATTCACCGCAACCTGGAATCCTGCGGAGGAAGCCGCAATCTGTATCTGCTCAATAAGCGGTGAAAAGAACAGGTTGCTGCTTCCGTTCACGATGAGCAGAATGGTCTTTTCTGCGCTCTGGCGCATACGGCGCGCATTGCCGTTCGGGGTGTAGTTATACTGGCGAATCACCTCGTTTATGCGCTCCCGAGTCTGTTCGCTTATCTCGCTGCTGCCGTTCAGCGCCCGGGAAACCGTGCTCACGCCGCAGCCCGCAAGTTTTGCAATATCCTTTATAGTCAATGGCTCACCTGTTGTCCGAATCAAATTACCGAAAACGTTTCCGGCAATTTGATTGTAGCATAAATCCACAGATTTTTCAAGGGTTTCTGAAAATTTTCCGTTTTGCACAATTTCACATCGGAATGTTCGGTAATTACGCACAACGCATATTCCAAGTACTTTCCGGAATGCCGTGAAAGCTGCGGATACTAAAAATCGCCGGTCTGACCAGGCTTTGTGCCTGCCAGACTGGCGCCATTTCCGTATTCTATTGATTACCTTTTCAGCAGCTCGTCAGTCAGTTCGATCATTCTCAGCACCCGAACTCCAGCGATATTGGACACGCTGTCCGCCGCCGTATCCACCCGTATTCTGGAGCCGTTGCCCATATTGAAATACAGGCTGTCGCTCGTTGAACCGGGATTCCCATGCCCGTAGTCGCACAGCATGGAAACGTATCCGTCAATGGACTCCCCGTCAGTCACCATGGACAGCTTTCCGTAATGCTCTGAGTTTAATTGTGAGCTGAACAATAATCCGTGAAATCCTTCGAGGTATATTGCGAACCCTGGTCGCTGTGCAGAATAACGCCGTTTTTCAGCACCCATGGGTGCTGACTTATTGCTTTAGAAAGCGTTTGCACAGCCAGTTCAGCCGTAATATTCCTGCCGCTGACGCTTGCAATCACGCTTCTGTCATAAAGGTCTATGATGGTACAGTTATAGCGCATACTCCCGTCTGACAACGGTATGTAAGTAAAATCGGTACACCAGAACTTGTCCGGATAATCAACCGTAAACTGCCGTTTGAGGAGATTATCGAACACCTTATGAGCAGCCCCTTTCCTGTACCCGGGCTTATGCCTTCGAGTCACAGAAAACAATTTCAGCTCGCAATTCATGTATTTGTGGCACGTTGTCGGGCTGATCCTGATACCTTTGCTTTTCAGCAGAGCCGCCATTAGTCTGTAACCAGGAATTCCTTTCCGCTCATGATAGGTTTCGGTTATGTCTGAAATGATCTTCGCCTTGTCCCGACGATACCCCGCTTTTTTGTCTTTCAGATGATTGTAATAGGCGTTAGGA
>CAKSGA010000055.1 GCA_934454435.1 uncultured Oscillospiraceae bacterium
CTCACGGAACTGTGCGATCTCGCCGCCCATGAAGTTCAGCTTCTTGCCGGGGTGGGCGTACATATACATATAGAATGCCCTCGCCTGGGGGAACTTGTCGTCATAGCCGCCTGCCATCTTCTGGATTATGGTCGCCTTGCCGTGGACGTTCTCATCATGCGACAGCGGGAGGATATATTTCTCGCTGTAATAGTACAGCATAGAGAATGTCAGCTTGTGGTAGCGGTCAACACGTTCTCCCGGAGGTGTGCGGAAGTAGTCAAGCGTATCGTTCATCCAGCCCATATCCCACTTGTAGTCGAAGCCCAGACCGCCCTCGTCAACGGATTTCGTGACCATCGGGTAGTCTGTGGAGTCCTCGGCGCAGAGGATAGCGGAGGGGTGTATCCATTTCAGTCCACGGTTCAGGGACTTCAGGAAGCGTATGCCGCATACGTTCTCGCCCCTTGCCGGGTCGCCCATGTAGTAGATAACACGGCTGATGGCGTCCATCCGCAGGCCGTCAAAGTGGTACTCTGAAAGCCAGTAGTTCGCAGCGGACTTCATGAAGCTGCATACCGGTCCCTTTGTAAAATCGAAGTTGCAGCTGCCCCACTCGCTGAATGCGATATCCCTGAACTGCGACTCGTAGGTAGGAGTGCCGTCAAACTGCGACAGGGCGTAGCCGTCCACCGCAAAGTGGACCGGCACGAAATCCATCAGCACGGCTATCTTGTTCTGATGGCAGACGCTCACCAGCTTTTTGAGCCCGTCGGCGGTGCCGTATCTGGCGGTCGGAGAAAAGAACCCGGTCGCCTGATATCCCCAGCTTTCGTCGCAGGGGTACTCGTTAAGCGGCATGAGTTCGATGCAGTTGTAACCGTGTTCGTGGCAGTATTTCACGAGCCTGGGTGCGATCTCCTCATATCTGAACCAGCCGTTTTCGTCGTTCGGGTCGGTGCGCCAGCTTCCCAGATGGACTTCGTAGATGTTCAGTGCGTCGCCGTGCCAGGTGTGGCGGTTCTGCATCCAGTCAAGGTCGCCAAAGTCGTAGTCCATCTTCCTGATGACTGAAGCGAACTTCGGGCGGAGCTCCATTCCGAAGCCCACGGGGTCGCAGTGCTCCACGCAGTTCCCGCCGTGGTAGACCTTGTACTTGTACATCTGGCCAGGTTTTGCGCCGTCAACATAGAGTTCCCAGAACTTGCCGTCCCCGGTGCGGTTGAGGTACCAGTCCTGCCAGCCGTTGAAATCTCCGATAACGGATATGCTTTCTGCGTTGGGAGCATACACCCTGAACATCGTACCAAAGCCGTTGTAATGCGCCCCCAGCCACTTATAGGCGTCAAAGCAGTCGCCGGAGTTGAAGTCACGTATATTCAAAATTTACCTCCGAAATGTAAAAAATAGGTTGACAATCTGCTCTTTTTAGGATATAATTATACTGTATTTATTATATATTATAAACAGCCAACGTTCAAGCAACAAATATCGATATCCGTCGTATAACAGCCCAACTGCCTGTTTTGTCTATCACCGGAGGAATGAACATGGATCTCAGGATACAAAAGACCAGGGCGGCGATAAAGAAAGCGTTTCTGGACCTTCGCCGCAAAAAGCCTATAGAAAAGATCACCGTGACCGAACTGTCAAAGCTCGCTGAAATCAACAAGGCGACCTTCTATCTGCATTATTCTGACATCTATTCTCTTGCTGAGGAGATAGAGGACGATGCGATAGACACACTGCTTGAAAATATTCAGGGCCTTAACAAATTCATGGACGACCCTCAAAAGCATACGGCTGAGCTGTACAGCGCATTCATGAAAAATCGCAAAATGCTCAACAGCATTTTCTCCGGCTCCCGCCACGGGAATTTTGCAAACAAGATTGAACAGAGGATAAAGGCACGTCTTTATGCGGAGTATCCGGGGCTCCACACCAGGTACAACGACATCGTGCTTACATTTATCATTCAGGGAGCCTTTTACACTATCGCTGAAAATTCCACCGACAGGGACCCGGAATGCGTTGAGGAATACAAGATGATCAACCGCATCACCAACTGTATCCTGCCGGAGCTGAAGCTGTCTGAAAGCCAGCTGCACTAATTGTTTGTTGACTTTTGGCGTGCTTTGTGGTACAATAAAGCAGTAAAGTTATATCCATGGAAGGATCAATGTACATATGAGAACAGACCGAATATTTTTTGACCACCCCGGCGATTTTTCCCTGTGGGAACAGACCTGCCTGCCCATCGGCAACGGATACATGGGCGCCAGCATGTTCGGCGGGATAAAGACGGAGCGTGTAGTGCTCAATGAAAAGACTTTCTGGGCAGGCGGCCCCTGTGCTGCCCGTCCGGATTACTACGGCGGAAATCACCGTGACAGATACAAATATGTGAAGCAGGTGCAGGAGTACCTCGCAGCAGGCGAAAACGAAAAGGCAGTGGAGCTTCTCCCGATGCTTACCGGTGACGGCGATTTCGGCAGCTATCTGCTGCTGTGCGACATGGTGCTGGATTTCGACCTGCCAGACGGGGATGCGACCGGCTACTGCCGCAGCCTCGACCTCGGGAAGTCGCTGTACACCTGCCAGTTCACCGTTGGCGGGGTGGAGTTCACCCGGGAGGCTTTTGCGAGCTACCCGGCACGTGTGATAGCGTTCAGGTTCGCCGCTTCGCAGAAGGGTGCGCTGGGGTTCCGCCTTTCTCTCGACAAGACCCATTCCGGACATATAACTGTGGAGAACAGCACTCTGGTATGCTCCGGCGAGGCTGAGGATAACTGCATGCGCTACGACGCACGTTTCAGGGTGCACTCTGACGGAGATGTGATCTCAGAGGGGGACAGCATTACGGTCAGCGGCGCTTCCGAGGCTGTGATATATTTCTGTGCCGCTACGGATTATGAGATGAAGTTCCCGAAGTACCGTACGGAAACTCCGCCGTCCTCCGTTACCATGCCGCTGCTGCACACCGCTGAGCGACTGGGTTGGGACGCTCTTTATGAGGAGCACATCAACGATTATTCCGCTCTTTTTGGCAGAGTTTCCCTGCACATTAACGATGAGGAAAAGGAGCTCCCCGCAGACAAGCTGCTGGAGGCGTATCGCAGCGGCGACCGTGCGGCGATGAACCGGCTTGAAACGCTGTACTTCAGCTACGGGCGCTACCTGCTGATCTCTTCCTCCAGGACTGGCTCGCTGCCTGCAAATCTCCAGGGCGTGTGGAACGAGAGCAACACTCCGCCGTGGTGCTGCGATTACCATATAAATGTAAATCTCCAGATGAATTACTGGGGAGCCTATAATACGAACCTCGCTGAAACCGTACCTCCGCTGACGGACTTCCTGAACTCCCTGAGGGAGCCGGGCAGGATCACCGCAAAGGAGTACTACGGCATCGAGAGTACTCCCGAGCACCCCGAGAACGGCTGGACAGCCCACACCCAGTGCTCGCCGTTCGGCTGGACCGCACCGGGCTGGGAGTTCTATTGGGGCTGGTCCACCGCAGCGGTGGCGTGGCTCATGCAGAACCTCTGGGAGCACTATGAGTTCACCGGAAACATAGACTACCTGCGGGACAGCATTTACCCCATCATGCGGGAGAGCGTGCGGTTCTATGTACAGTGGCTGATCTATGACAAGAAGCAGGACAGAATGGTGTCCTCGCCGACGTACTCGCCGGAGCACGGTCCTGCGACCATAGGCAATACATATGAGCAGAGCCTTATCGAGCAGCTTTTCATCGACTTCCTAAAGGCGTCCGCTGACCTCAACACCGACCCGGAGCTTGCAGGAAAGGTCCGGGAGATACTTCCGAAGCTGAAGCCCTATCACATCGGAAAGACGGGTCTGCTGAAGGAGTGGTATGAGGAGGACGAACCGGATTTCGACCGCAGCAGGGTGCAGAAAAATCATCGTCATATTTCCCATCTTATGGGACTTTACCCGGGAAAGCAGATCAACCATTCCCGCCCGGAGCTGATGCAGGCTGCGATAGCGACCATGAACGACCGTGGCGATGAGTCCACCGGCTGGGCGAGGGCGTACAAGATAAACCTCTGGGCACGTACCGGGGACGGCAACCGCACCTACAAGCTGCTGAGAGGGCTTCTTGAGAGCTGCACGTTCCAGAATTTATGGGATTTCCACCCGCCGTTCCAGATAGACGGAAACTTCGGTGCTTCCGCAGGAATGGCAGAGATGCTTATCCAGAGCCACGAGGGACGTATCCGGCTTCTTCCGGCTGTTCCCGGGGACTGGCACAGCGGCAGCTTCAGCGGGCTGTGCGCCCGGGGAGGTTTCGTGGTGGACGCTTCCTGGCAGGACGGCAGGATCACACGCATGAAGATCATGCCGAAGCTCGGCGGAAAGTGCGTTGTGGAACTTCCTGCTGCAAACGGCGGGCAGGTCATGACCCTTGAAACTGAAAAGGGCAGACCCCTGGAATTCACGTTCTGATAAAAGCTGCCTGTATAACGGACAGAATGTCACATCGTTCTGTCCGTTATTTTTGCAAAAAAAATGTAAAAAATTTTGAGTAACCCCTTTTATTCATAGACAAAATATGCTATAATAGATTAGAGCGTTAATTTATGAACAGAAAGCATGTGCCCGCTGCACATGCGGCAGCCTGGGATAAGTACTTTTTCGACAAGCTCAAGCATGCGACTGCTGCACATGTGATATGTCCTGCCTGATCATCGTGGGAAAGGCAGGCCACGTCAAAGCATTATCAGACACGTACGGAAGGTGGAAGTCATGGCATTCTGCGACATTCAGCCGGTAAGGATCAATAGTGAAAGCTCCGGCATAACATATTATATCGGTGATGTTTTTGCGGTGTATTCTGACGCACCGTTCCCGTTGATATACAGCTGGGATCAGGTCGCAGCGGTCACTGAGGACAGAAAGACCCTCACTGTCAGGACGAAGAATTACGATTATGTTATCCCGAAAAAGGACTTTTCCGTTTCGGCGGACTATTTCCGGGCTGTTACGCTGATAGAATGCGCACAGCGGTCCGGCGGGTTCGTGTATGAACATCAGCGGAGGATACTTCCCCTCAAGAGCGAGTACATCGAGATGGATCCCGGCAGGGACTGTTATACGGGAAAGTGCGTCATTGATGAGGGCGACGCAGTGGCGACTTTTGTCATGCTGATGAATTTCAGGTTGATGAAGGTGCTGTGGCTGCTTGCGGTGATCATAATGCTGGTCATCTTCCTTGGGCTGCATCTTATATTCGGCGTGAACCGCAGCAATATTCTTTACTTTATCCCGATTTCCATGATAAGCGGTGCAATAGTCACACTGCTGGTATATCTCATCTGCCATACCGTGGCAAGGAGAAAGTACACTTCCGTGGCGGGAAGCGACCCGGCGTCTGAGGAAGAAATAACGTTCGTTATCAGCACGCTCGGCTTTGCGGCGTGCGAGAGCTGCGTGTATGACGGCCAGGAGCTTATTCCCTGGAGCTCGCTGGATTATTTTGTGGAGTCTGACAAGATGTTTGTGTTCTATAAGGACAATTCCACGGCGGTGTTCGTACCCAAAAAGGCGTTCAATAAGAAGTGTGTCGGCGGGATTGCGGACATAATCTCGCTCAGGCTTGAACAGCGTTGATCGGAGGTGACAGCAGATGAGCGTAGAGATCAAAAGCGAACGCATTGACATCACCGGTAAGACTGTGACTCTGGTGTCCGTTCGTGGCGGAAGCGCAGTTATCGGCATATGCTCCACCGGTTACGGTGCGAAAAGGGGCGATACCTCCGCATTGTCAAAAATGCTGTACATAGGGAACGAACCGGTCGCAGAGATACTCTGTCCCAATCACGGTACAAAGAGTTCCGACAAGATGATCTCCCTTTATGCCGGCTATTCCGGCATGGACGACGAGATACACAGCACTCTCACCGAATGCCTTAACAGGCTGAACCGTGGGGACTCCCTTGAAGTAGGCCTGCATGACACACTTGCAATGCTGCCGGATGGAGTTTATACACTTTACACCTCCGATTATTACCCGACTGACGGCTCCGGAACTTTCTTCTGGGGAGCCTACAATCTGACCCATGAGATCCACGGCACTGCCGAGCACAGCCGGGTCATCGGCAGCGACAGGACGTACCGTCCCTGCTTCCTGATACCAGGGGCTCCGCTGGACACTTACGACTCCAAGGTCACGCAGATGACCGATGTTGCGGTCAAGGCAAGGAGCGTCCAGGGCATAGTGCTGCATGTTTCCGGGCTTCACTCAGTGCTGTTGAAGGGACTGCACGGTGCGGTTTCCTGCGTTGCAGCTAAGATACCGTTCAAGTGCGCTGTCATTGAAAAAATCAACGAGCCGTACACTGACTCTTACGTCGCTCCGCTGCCTGCACCTTCGCCTGAAACGGAGGAAGCTCCAGCAGAGAATGCGGAGCAGGCTGAAGAGAAAGCAGCCCCGGTTCCTGAGAAGATGCCGGAGCATGAGGGCATAACAGGCTTCCGCAGTGCGTCGGTGAAGATCCCGCTGGAGCTTATGCCACGGGATATGACCAGAACGATACTGGAAACCAGGTCCGAGTACAAGCCGCCGCATTACAAGACCCTGATGAAAAAGAGTTCCCAGGTCCGCAAGAAATCCTACAGCAATAAGGTCATTCCCAGACCCGTGCTGGAGCTCTGCGACGACATGCCGGACAGTGAGATGATGGAGTCGGTGTTTGCGGTGGACAAGCTCACGCAGCCGCAGCTTGACGCACTGCTTTCCGGTGATACCGAGTGCAACGGGGAGATCATCATATCGCCGAACTTCTACGCAAGCATAGTAACGGCGTGCAATTATCTCCAGTTCACCGACCCGAAGAAATTCATCGAGTTCTCGCTTAGCATTCTCGATAATCCCGAGCTCAATGCGACCCACGAGTACATCGCAAACCGCATTTCCCGTATTATGAACAAGGACGTGTATGCGTTCTTCCGGGCGGTAGTTGAAAACGGCGACCCCGGTTATGAGAAGCTCCTGCCCATAGCTAAGAAGTATATTGAATACTACGACAGCCAGAAATAATCAATGGCGGCAAGACCCTTAAAGAGCCTTGCCGCCATTTTTACAGTGAACAAAGTTGCGCCCCGCAGCGGAGGCGCAACTTTGTTTTATCAGAGCTCAGCGATAACTTCGACCTCGACCAGGGCGCCCTTGGGCAGGCTCAGGCCGCCGACGCAGGAGCGTGCGGGCTTGGTGGTGAAGTACTCGCCGTAAATGGCGTTGAAAGCAGCGAAGTCGTTGATATCGTGCAGGAAGCAGGTGGTCTTGACTACCTTTGCGAGGTCAGAACCAGCCTCGCAAAGCACTGCCCTGAGGTTCTCGCAGACCTGCCTGGACTGACCCTCGATACCGCCTTCAGCAAGGTTTCCGGTCGCAGGAACGATTGCGATCTGACCGGAGGTGTAGACCATGTTTCCTACGATTTTTGCCTGGGTGTAGGGACCGATAGCTGCGGGAGCGTTGTTTGTGTGTACGTCTTTCATGTGAATTCTCCTTTGATGTTAGTCGATGATCTTGAAGCCCGCATTGGTGAGGGCTGACCTGATCTGTTCAAGGTGCTCGAAGTTCCTTGTTTCCATCTCTATACGCAGGAAGCAGCCGTTTATGTCAGCGTTGCCTACGTGCTCATGATGAACGCCGACAACGTTGCCGCCGAGCTCTGCAATGATCTTGGAAACGCCGAGCAGCTGACCGGGCTTGTCCATCAGCTCGATGTTCAGCAGGGCAGTCCTGCCGGACTTTACAAGACCACGGTGGATAACTCTGGACAGGATAGTAACATCGATGTTACCGCCGGAAACAAGGCATACGACCTTCTTGCCCTTTACGGGGATCTTGTTGAACATGGTCGCTGCGACGGAAACGGCGCCTGCGCCCTCAGAAATGAGCTTCTGCTGCTCGATGAGAGCCAGGATAGCGGCTGCGATCTCATCGTCAGTAACGGTAACGATCTCGTCAACATACTTGCTGCAGATGTCGAATGTGTGCTGACCGGGTTCCTTGACCTTTATACCGTCAGCGATGGTCGAAACATTATCAAGACGCTCGATCCTGCCATCTCTTACGGAGTTAAGCATGCTGGGAGCTCCCGCAGCCTGGACGCCGTAAACCTTGATGTTCGGGTTGAGCTGCTTGATGGTGAAAGCCACACCGGAGATAAGTCCGCCGCCGCCGATAGGAACAACAACGGCGTCAACGTCGGGAAGCTGTTCCAGCACCTCAAGACCGATGGTGCCCTGACCTGCGATAACGTCCTCATCGTCAAACGGATGAATGAAGGTATAGCCCTTTTCGTCACGCAGCTGAAGAGCCTTTGCGTAGGCATCATCGTAAACGCCTTCCACCAGGCAGACCTCGGCGCCGTAGGACTTCGTAGCCTCGACCTTGGAGATAGGCGCACCGTCCGGCAGGCAGATAAGCGACTTGATACCCGCACGGGAAGCCGCAAGAGCAACGCCCTGTGCGTGGTTTCCTGCGGAGCAGGCGATAACGCCCTTTGCCTTTTCCTCAGCGCTGAGCTGTGAGATCTTGAAGTAAGCGCCCCTTACCTTGAACGAACCTGTGACCTGCAGGTTCTCGGTCTTGAGGTACACCTCGCAGTCCTTGCTGATCTTGGGAGCCTTGATAAGATCAGTTTCCCTGATTACTTCCTTGAGTACGTGCGAAGCCTTGTAAACCTTGTCTAATGTCAACATAAAAAACTCCTTCTGCCGTCTGGCATAATTTCCGCCGGTGTGCTTCCGGCTGTCCGGGTGCAGAGGAGCAGCAAAATTAAAAATACCCTCTTCCGGGTGGTAAGAGGGCATAGTATTAAGCCATAATCAGCCTCTGTACATCCATCAATGCACTTCCCTTTAACGGTGGAAATCCGTACGAACTTACCAACGGGACCTGTCATAAACGGTAACGTGTTCAGTTCGTCTGCTACGGGCGGATCGTATACGAGCGCTTTACTGCCTTGCACCAGACGGCAGCTCTCTGAAAAAGTCGGCTTCGGATACGGCGAAAACGCACCCATCAACGCATTTATTGATCTGCTATACGAATTATATCTCCGTACAAGAGAATTATACACCCTTGATCAGATTTTGTCAAGTGTTTTTTTCTAAAAACTGATGTGAAAAGCAAAACGGGCAGGGTGCACCAGGTTCCGGGAAAGACGGCAAAGACGATGCGCACTGCACATTTTTTTCGCATGGGGCTTTTCAGAGGCGACCTTCAGATATTTTTGCGTGACTGACAGCCTTTCGCCAGATCACGAAAGATATAACGGCGGTCAGGACTTCGGTTATCCAGAATGCGTGCCAGACTCCGTCCGGACCTGCCGTACGGCTCAGCAGGAACGCAGCGGGTACGATTATCACAATGTACCTGCACAGCGATATCATCAGCGAGGGAACACCCTTGCCGAGCCCCTCCAGCGCTCCGGAGGACGTAACGGACACCGCCGAAACGATGAACCCGGCGCTTATCACCCGCAGCGCATATTCTCCGGTGATTATCGCCTGCGGGTCGTTGGTGAACAGTCCAATGAGCTCCCGGGGGAACGCAAGGCAGAGCACCGTTCCTATCGTCATGATGATAACGCAGATGAGCAGTACAAGCCTGTAAAGCTGGCTGACCCTGCGGTATTCCCCGGCGCCGTAGTTGTAGCCGACCAGCGGGCGCATTCCCTGTATCATGCCGTTTGCGGTGAGGTACAGGAACGTCTGTAGCTTGTAGTAAATGCCAAGTGTGAGGATATAGACCTCCGAGAAAGCCGCTAGTATCGCATTCAGTGCTGAAATGAGCAGCGAGGGCAGGGCGAGGTTCAGTATTGCCGGGATACCTATGGAGTACAGCCGGGTTGCGGTCCTGCGGTCCGGAAGCAAAAATTCCGGACGGATACGAACGCCGATGGATCTGCGAAGATAAACGATGATATAGACGCTCAGCAGCACTGTCTGACCAATGCCGGAAGCGAGAGCGGCGCCCTCTATCCCCATTTCGGGGAAGCCTATGCCGAAGATCATCAGCGGGTCGAGGATAATATTCGTGATACACCCGGCGAGGAGCGCCAGCATTGAAATTTTCATTCTGCCGACCGCCTGGAAGATCTTCTCCGCCGCCATGCCCAGGTTTATGATAATCGTGAACGAGAACGCTATGGTGGAGTATCTCACGCCGAGGTCGATGACGTTCTGCGAGGAGGTGAACATTCCGAGGAATGCCGGCATTATCAGCAGGCTTGCCGCAGTGAGAACTACGCTGTGTACCACAGCGAAGAACATTCCCTGGGACGCCGCACGGTCTGCCTTTTCGTGCTCGCCGGCGCCGTTGAAGAACGCTATCACCGCATTGATCCCTACGCCGAAGCCTATGCCAACGGCGTTTATCAGGTTCTGCACCGGGAACACCAGCGACAGCGCCGTCATAGCGTCGTCGCTTATTTTGGCAACGAAGTAGCTGTCTACTATATTGTAGAGCGAGTTGACCAGCATGGAAACGACCATCGGCAGCGCCATGGACATCAGCAGCGGAAAAACGGGCTTGTCTTTCATAAAGGTATCGTTCATTTGACCTCCAGACCTCCGGACAGTAAAAAGCCACACGACCTATTTGTCGTGTGGCTAAAAGATGATCAGATCCGGAAAAATCCACATAATGATTTTACTGTACGATTATAGCACAAATCTGCGGGTCTGTCAAGTCTGATCTCTAAAGTACGCTGCGGGTATACCAGAATGACGTGATCTTCATTATAATGTGAATGTCAGGCGTATCAGCTCCTGGCATTTCTGCTTAAAGTATCACCGTTCCTGACCCGGGGCGGTGATGCTTTGTTTACATGGTGTAAAATCTCAGACCGTCCGCCGAGAATTTAAGAGAGATCCCCCGACCGCCGAAATACTGCGTGAGATACTCGTGGAGCTCCGGGCTGCTGCTAGTCATGCTGAAATTCTGCCCGCCGCAGGAGTCACGGTAATGGAGCTCTGTGGAGAAACGCTCTGCGACCTGCTTTTTGAGCTCGGTCATTTCTGCTGATGAAATTACTCTTCGTGCCATTTTGCCTCCTATGTATTGTAAAACTGTTGATGGTCAGTGTGGTCGTTTTCTATAATCATATTAAACCTATCAAAACCATATGTATAATATACACCATTTCCAGACGTTTGTCAAGAGCATTTTGAAAAAAGATACTCAGATTATTCTGAAAACTGTTTTTGGGTGCGACCTATTGACAATTTCCGGCGGGTGTGATATAATACATATTGATTCAGTAGGTCAAGTGAGTATTACATAAAAAGTCAGAAAGAACGGAGCAGGATACTTTGGACAGCTTTGTATGTGTGAGCATAAATTATAAACGCTGCGGCGAGGAGATACGTGGAAAATTCACCCCCGTGCAGGATAAGAGGGAGGAGTTCGTTACCTCTCATGCGGAGTACAGTCCGGTGCTTCTCTGCACCTGCTGCCGGACAGAGCTGTACATGTCCGGCAACTCAGATACGGCGGTAAGGCTGCTTGCGGAGCTCGCAGAAAGCTCCGACGGCGAGGTGCGCAGGTATGCGATGATATATGACGGCGAGGGCGCTGTGCGGCACCTGTTCAGGGTCGCCTGCGGTATCGACTCTGCGATAGTGGGGGAGGACGAAGTACTGGGTCAGCTGAAGAATGCCTACGCCTTTTCCGGCGGGCTTATCCGCCTTTCCGACCGAACCAACATGATATTTCAGGGCGCAGCGGCTTCAGCAAAGCGCATCAAGACGGAAACGGCGATCTCCCGCACGTCAGTTTCACATGCCACGCTTGCGGCAAAGCTGGCGGCGCATTTCGTGCCGGACCCCAAGGTCATGCTGATAGGCGCCAGCGGCAGCACCGGGACAAGTCTGCTGAAAAACCTGCTCTCCTACCGCAGAGTTGCGGTCCTTGCCACCATGCGGTCCCACAGCGGGAGCACCGTGATACTCCCGGACAGCCCGCAGCTCACGGTCATACCTTATGAGGAGCGTTACACGCATATCCCGGAGTGCGACTGCGTCATATCTGCCACCACAAGCCCGCATACCGTCATTTCTGCGGAGGGATTTGCATCCGCCGGCAGGCCGCAGCTTTTCATTGACCTTGCGGTTCCCCGTGATATCGACCCCGCCGTTGCGGAGCTCCCCGGCGTTACGCTATACAGCGTGGACCATTTCCGGGAGCTCGCTGCAGATAACGACCAGCTCAAGCAGAACAGCATCGAGCAGGCTCAGCAGATGATCACCGAGGATATCGGCGAGCTGAAAAAGGCGCTGCTCATGCATGATATACTGCCGGAAATAAAAAGCTCCGGCGTGATCGCTTCAATGACCGGGGAGGAGCTTTTCTATAAGCTGCGTGCGGGTCTGGATTACGCTTCGTTCAGCGCTGTTGCGCAGGCGGTAAGGGAACTGGGAGGTAGATGAAATGCCGTATTTTCCTTTCTTTGCGGATATTTCAGGGCGGCGCTGTCTGATAGTCGGCGGCGGTAGGGTAGCGCTCCACAAGATAAGAAAGCTGCTGCCATTTTCCCCGGAGATACACGTTGTCGCCTCCGTTATTTCCCGGGAAATAACGGATATTCCGGGCGTGGCGGCAGTTCAGCGTGAGTTCCGTGACAGCGACCTTGAGGGTATGTGCTTCGTCATTGCAGCCACCGACCGCCGTGAGGTCAACGCCCACGTGGCGGAGCTCTGCCGGAGCTCCGGAATTCCCGTGAACGCTGTTGACGATCCGGAGAACTGCACGTTCTTCTTCCCTGCACTGGCGCAGCGTGGGGATATGACCGTGGGAATTTCCACCGCCGGGAAAAGTCCGCTCATCGCTGCGGAACTCCGGTGCCAGGCTGAAAAGCTGCTCACGCCGGAAATGGCGGAGATATGTTCCCTCATGGGCTTTATCAGACCCTATGTGCGCAGAAAATTCCCGGAGGAGGGTCAGCGGGCAAAGGCAATGGCGGCAGCTCTTGAATTCTGCACTACCGGGGACTTGCCGGACGAAGAAGCGCTTCTGGCGTTCATTGACGGAATGGAGGTCACTGTATGACCGTGAGGATAGGGACCCGCCGCAGCAGGCTTGCGCTGGCGCAGACCGCAATGGTGTCATCAGCGCTGAAAGGGTGCTTTCCGGAGCTCACAGTGGAGCTTGTGGAGATAGTCACCCACGGTGACCGGGTTTTGGATAAGCCGCTGGACAGGATAGGCGGCAAGGGCGTGTTCGTTGAGGAGATAGAGCAGGCACTTCGTGCCGGGGAGATCGACATGGCGGTGCACAGTGCAAAGGACCTCCCGGTGCAGCTCGGCGAGGGACTTGAGATATCCGGAGTGCTTCCCCGGGGCGACAGCCGGGACATGCTGATAACCCGCAGCGGCGAAATGCCGGAGAGCGGAGCGGTATTCACAGTCGGCACAGGCAGCCTGCGCCGCAGGAGGAATTTCACGGCGCTGTACCCGAACGCCGTATTCCGTGATATCCGTGGGAATGTCGATACAAGGCTGCGCAGGCTGGCTGACGGGGAGTATGACGGGATAGTCCTCTGCTGTGCGGGAATAAAGCGCCTGGGGCTTTCCCTGCCGGGATTTTCCGTGAGGGAATTCGGCTGCCGGGAGTTCATACCTGCCCCTTGTCAGGGCATAATTGCGGTGGAGTGCGCTGCCGGATCCGGTGCGGCTGAGCTCGCCCGGGGCATCTCCGACCCGGAAACGGCGCTGTGTTTTGCGGCGGAGCGTGAGATAATAGCCGCCCTGGGCGCCGACTGCACGGTCCCGGTAGGGGCGTTCACCGAAATACACGGCGGGACTATGGACATAGTGATCTCCGGCAGTACCGGAAAGACAGTCACCGGAAGCTGTGTGCCGGAGGATCATTCACAGAAAATAAAGGAGATGACCGCCGGGCTATGAAAAACGGAACGGGAACTGTAACCCTGGTCGGGGCGGGCTGCGGCAGCCGTGACCTTATGACACTGCGGGGAATGGAAGCCCTGAAAGCCTGCGAAGCTGTGGTATATGACAGCCTTATCGACAAAAGCCTGCTGGACTTCTGCCCGGGTGCGGAGAAAATATGCGTTGGCAAGCGTGCCGGGCAGCATTCCGCAGTGCAGGAGGAGATAAACCGCATTCTTGTGGAGCTGGCGAAGTCCGGGAAGAACGTGGTGCGGCTGAAGGGCGGCGACCCGTTCGTTTTTGGCAGGGGCGGGGAAGAGATACTCGAACTGAAGCGGAACGGCGTCAGGTTTGATATAGTGCCCGGAGTGACTTCCTGCGTGGCAGTGCCGGAGCTTGCGGGAATTCCGGTCACGCACCGACGCTCCGCCCGGAGCTTCCACGTGATAACCGGGCACACCGCCGACAGCTGCACGCCGGAAAGGCTGGAACAGTACGCCGGGTTTGACGGTACGCTTGTGTTCCTGATGGGGCTGAATTCCCTCGGGGAGATCGCAGCGGGTCTTGTTTCGGGCGGAATGCCCGGGAGCACTCCTGCGGCGGTGATCTCTGACGGAGCTTCGGCAAGGCAGAGAACGGTACGGGGCGTGCTTTCGGACATCGCAGAAAAGGTCATCGCAGCGGGGCTTTCAGCACCGGCGGTGATAGTCGTGGGTGAAACTGCCGGGTATGATCTCTCGCCGGATATCCCGCTTCCGCTGAAGGGCGTGAGGGTCGCAGTCATCTCCACGCCGGAAACGGCGGAAAAGCTCTCGGGGCAGCTTGGCAGGCTGGGTGCGGATGTATACCGTGCCGGGGGAATGAAAGTCTGCGGGTTCCCTGAACCTCCCGCTGACATTACGGAGAAGCTGAACAGCTGTACCTATATCGCACTGACAAGTCCTAACGGCGCAAGAATGTTCCTGAAAATGCTGCGGGAGTTCCACGTTGATCACCGCAGCCTTTCCGGCAAGACCTTTGCGGCGGTTGGTCCCGGCACTGCCGGAGCCCTCGGCGATGGGGGGATCTATGCGGATCTCATGCCGGAGGAGTACAACACGGCTTCTCTCGGCAGGCTTCTCAGCAGTGAGCTGATGCCGCAGGACAGGCTGCTGATACTCCGTTCTGAGGAGGGTTCGCCGGAGCTCACGCAGATACTGGACGCCGCCGGAGCAAAGTACGACGACGTGAAGCTGTACAGGACCGCTGAAAAGTCCGGAAGCGCCGTGGACTGCGGGTTTGCGGTGTTCACGAGTGCCGGGGCGGCGAGGAGCTTCTTTGAAGCGGGAGGCTCGTTGTCGGCTGGCACGGCGCCGGTCGCAATAGGAAAAATAACCGCCGCTGAGCTTAAAC
>CAKSGA010000056.1 GCA_934454435.1 uncultured Oscillospiraceae bacterium
GCTGGTATCGGCGGCTCCAGGGCAGGCGTACTTACTACTACATTCCAGTGCGAGACTGAGACCGACCTGTTCGGTGAGCAGTGCGTACTCTGCGGTGGTGTTACAGCCCTGATGAAGGCTGGTTTTGAGACTCTGGTCGAGGCTGGCTATGATCCCCAGAACGCTTACTTCGAGTGCATTCACGAGATGAAGCTGATCGTTGACCTGATCTACAAGGGCGGCTTCAGCATGATGAGATACTCCATCTCCGATACCGCTGAGTACGGCGACTATGAGATCGGTAAGAGGATCATCACCGAAGATACCAAGAAGGAAATGAAGAAGGTTCTTCACGAAATTCAGGACGGTACCTTCGCACGCAACTGGATCACCGAGAACAAGATGGGCAGAAGCCACTTCAACGCTTGCCGCCGCATCGAGAGCGAGCACCAGCTTGAGAAGGTCGGCGCTGAGCTCCGTAAGCTCTACAGCTGGACTGACGATATCGACGTTGCATCCGGCACAGCTGCCAAGAAGGCTGCTCCTGCTGCTAAGAAGGCTCCCGCTGCTAAGAAGCCCGCTCCCAAGGCTGCTGCAAAGAGAACCACTAAGAAGTAATTCATTGCATAATACTCAAGGCTGCTTTCGGGCAGCCTTGTTTTTATGCTAAAAAGCAAAACAAAAACCGCCGTAGTCACCTACGGCGGTAATTATATTTGGTTTAGCTGTTATCAGCCCTTTGCCATTGCAGCAACCTCGGAAGCGAAGTCGTCCTTCTTCTTCTCGATACCCTCGCCACGCTCGTAACGAACGAAGGAGTCAATCTTGATGGTTGCGCCAGCAGCCTTAGCCTCGGTCTCAACGTACTTGCCGATGGACATTGTGTCGTCCTTGAAGTACTTCTGATCCAGCAGGCAAACTTCCTCAAAGTACTTTCTGAGACGACCCTCAACGATCTTCTCAAGTACATTCTCGGGCTTGGGCTTAGCGGACTGTGCGTTCTCAGTCTTTACAAGGCCCAGCTGAACTTCCTTCTCGTTTGCGAGAACGTCAGCAGGAATATCGTTCTGAGAAACGAACTGTGCGTTCAGTGCGGTGATCTGGAGAGCTACATTCTTACCGCAGGTGAGAACTGTTGCGTCCTCGGGCTTGTCGGTGTCGAGCTTTACCAGAGTACCGATACGGCCGCCATCGTGCATATAGGGAACCAGAATGCCGTTCATCTTTGTGAAACGGCGGATATTCATGTTCTCGCCGATGGTAGCGATCTTCTCTACCATATAGTCAGCAACGGTCTGAGAGCCGCCTGCAACTGTGCAAGCCTTCAGAGCCTCAACGTCTGCAACGTCGTTAGCAAGGATAGTATCGGTAAGTGTCTCTACCATCTCGAGGAACTTGTCGCTCTTTGCGCAGAAGTCGGTCTCGCAGTTGATCTCAACGATAACGCCGGTGTTGCCGTTTACCTTGGTCTTTACGATACCCTCAGCTGCAATTCTGCCAGCCTTCTTAGCTGCCTTTGCAAGGCCCTTCTCACGAAGGATCTTTACAGCCTCATCTCTGTCGCCGTTAGCCTCTACAAGAGCTCTCTTGCAGTCCATCATGCCGCAGCCGGTCATGTCACGGAGTTCCTTAACGTCGCTTGCTGTTACATTAGCCATTTTTATTCTCCTTTTCTTATTATCGTATATCGTCCGATGTCGGAATTACTCAGCGTCCTCAGCGGGAGCAGCCTGCTGCTCAGCAGCGTCAGCATTGCCCTGGTTTGCGGAAATGATAGCGTCTGCCATTGCGCCAGCGATCAGCTTTACAGCTCTGATAGCGTCATCGTTGCCGGGGATCACATAGTCGATCTCGTCAGGATCACAGTTGGTATCAACGATAGCTACTACCGGGATACCGAGCTTCTTAGCCTCGGAAACTGCGATCTTCTCCTTGCGGGGGTCAACTACGAACAGAGCGCCCGGGAGCTTCTTCATGTTCTTGATACCGCCAAGGAACTTCTCAAGCTTCTCGATCTCAAGGTTGAGCTTGATAACTTCCTTCTTGGGGAGCAGGTCGAAAGTACCGTCGGACTCCATGGTGTGGAGCTGCTCAAGTCTGGCAATTCTTCTCTGAATTGTCTTGAAGTTGGTCATCATACCGCCCAGCCATCTTGCATTTACAAAGTGAGCGCCTGCACGTGTAGCCTCTTCCTTGATGGAATCGGCAGCCTGCTTCTTGGTGCCTACGAAAAGGATCTCGCCGCCGTTTGCTGCTACTTCGTGAATGAAGTTGTAAGCCTCGTCGAGCTTTCTTACGGTCTTCTGCAGGTCGATGATGTAGATTCCGTTTCTCTCAGTGAAGATATAGGGAGCCATTTTAGGGTTCCATCTTCTTGTCTGGTGACCAAAGTGTACACCTGCTTCGAGAAGCTGCTTCATAGATACTACTGCCATTTGTTTTTCCTCCTGATTTTGGTTTATAAAGTGATTTTCCTCCACGGCTGAACGCCCCGGACGCATGTGCGCACCGACGGAACGCCTGTACCGTGTGTGTATTTGTGCATAGTATTCCGCACACTTACCTGAATATTATATCACATTCAGCCATTTATTTCAACAAATTTCCGACCAGCTATTTTAACAAATTTCCAAACAGTTTTCCACGTCTTTTTGGCGATACTGACGGAGCGTCACAGGAAACGAGTATCGTGTCCTCGCCAATGACCTCGATATCGCACCACTTTATGCAGATATCCTCTTCCCTGCCGAACAGCCCGAAGAACTTAGCCCTGCCGAACACGACAAGCCTGCAGATCTTCGCCGTGCAGCCATCGAACTCCACATCATCGGGGAACCCGATCCGGCAGCCGTTCCTGACATTTATTATCTCCTTGCAGCGAATATCGTTGAAGCTGTACACCATACTATCACCCCGTTGCAGGATATGCAGGTTCCTGCGGAATTATGCAGAACCCTGCCGGACAAGTCACCCCAGCAGTGCATTTATGCCGAACTGAGCCGCAAGCAGAACTCCCATCACAACAAAATTGTACGCCGTGAATTCCGCAAAATAACGCCCTTTCCGGGCACCCGCCGAGGCGCAGTAGAACTTGAACGAGATCAGGCTTGCAAGCGAAGCTATCAGCGTACCCAGTCCGCCGATGTCCACGCCCAGCATGAGCTGCTCCGCATTGCCTGTAAACCCCGACAGCATGACCGCACACGGAACATTGCTGATGACCTGCGACAGCGCAGCACCGACCAGCAGCTCCCGGCCTGTCACCACGCCGCTCATGAGCTCCCTCACCGCCGGTATCGCCGAGATATTCCCGACAAACACGAAGAAGCAGACGAAAGTTCCCAGCAGCGCATAGTCGACCCTGGCGAATACCCGGCGGTCCGCAATGAGAACGCACAGCAGCGTCGCCGCAAGCGATATCCGCCAGTCCACCAGGCGCACCACGGTGCAGAGGCTGACCGCTGCCGCCACGCTGAACAAAATCAACTGCTTTTTCCCGGGCTTCTCAGCATCAGTCCGACCGACCGGCTCCAGCTTTTCTGACGGTATCAGCAGCGCCGAAGCGGCTATCAGCACCAGACTGATCACTGTCGGCGGGAGCATAGTGCCGAAAAAGTCCCCGAGGGGCATTTCGTAGTGCGAATAAATGTACAGGTTCTGCGGATTTCCCATCGGCGTTGCCATGGAGCCGAGGTTTGCAGCCGCCGTTTCCAGCACGATGGTGCGTATCATCGCTTCAGGAAGCCCTTTCAGCAGTGTGATCGTCAGCGGGACCAGCGTGATGAGCGACACGTCATTGGTGACAAGCATTGCAAGGAAAAAGCAGGTCAGCGAGAGCGCCGAGCCGAGCGTCCTTGTGTTATGGAAACGCCTTGTGAGCACCCCGGAAAGCCTGCGGAACGCTCCAATGCTCCCGAACCCCTGCACTGACGCCATCAGGCAGAACAGCAATCCCAGCGTGGACCAGTCCACATAGCCGAGGTATTCCTTATTCGGCGGCACGAATACCATTGAGATAAGCGCCGCTGCAAAAGAAATACACAGCACCGCTTCTTTTTTCACGAATTTCAGTATTCCAGACATATTCTCTCCAAATCAAATGCCGGCTCAATTCAGAACCGGCATTTCGTCAGTTTACGATTATGACATTCTTTCCGTTTGATTTACCCTTGTACAGCCGCTTATCCACTGTGTTTATCAGGTCGTCTATCCCGGCGTTGCCCTCTTTGTTTTCAGCGAAGCCAAAGGTCATGGTAACTCCTACTTTTCTGCCCTCATAATCCAGGGCTAGTCCGTTGATCTCCGCCCTTATCCGGCTTACCACCGGCAGACAGGCTTCGCTTGTTCCCTGCATTATCAGCAGCATTTCTTCTCCGCCCCAGCGGCATGCGATGTCGCCCTCCGGGAGGGCGTTCATGATGGTGTCCGCAACTGACTTCAGCACCAGGTCGCCGCATTCGTGACCGTAGGTGTCGTTCACTTTCTTGAAATCGTCTATATCGCCCATGATTATGCAGAACGGCTCGCTGCGGTGCTCCAGCTCCTCCAGCTTTCCGTGCAGGCTGTGACGGTTGAAAAGACCTGTCAGGGCGTCATGCGTGGCTGTGAAATTCAGGCGTTCGTTTGTTTCATTCAGTTTCTTTATAAGAGAATGTATTTCAAGAATGAACAGGCAGGTGAACCCGAACAGCAGCACAAGATTAAATATGATATTTACCCCACGCATAAAATCAATTTCGCCGGAAGTCAGCTCACGCCGTGTCCGGTAATATATCGGTGTGCTGAAATGATCCGTAACAAGTCCCACCGCCAGGAACAAAAGGGAAAACAGCGTGTATATAACGGTCCAGCGTTTGAAAACCTTATTGGTGCATGTAAGGAACAGATAATACAGCACCACCGGTATAGTCATCATGGTATAGAGGAAGAAGCAGGTATCCGCACCCAGGAAAAGCGTGCATAGAAAAGCATGCAGACTTATCTCAAAGTACATTGCGCTTATCCAGTGCAGTGCGTGTTTCTCAAAGCTGTCACGCTTGCACATTGCACCCATTATCACATAAAGGGTCACGCTGAAAACATTGAACGTCACCATCGTGAACAGCTTTATAAATATAAAAATCACCAGGAACGTAAAATGCATGAATGCGCCTGAAAATGCAGCTGCCATATATTTCAGTGACTTATCTATCCTGATATCAAGGATGTCAAACTTTTTTCTATCTGTGTTCATCTATGTCCCACTCCAAAAATATTTTCATAAACCAAACAATACCTTTATACTATTATAATACTAATCGACAAAAATTTCAATACAAATTTTCAAAAAAATTTTCAATACCCCCTTGAAATTTTTTGATAAGTATGATAGAATAAGAACATCGGGTGTGTAAACGATTACCGCCCATTACAGAGGATTATTTTACGGAGGATAACACCAATGAAGTATGCAGACGGATTATGGCTGAACAAGCCCGGTTACGGCGTAAATTACGCAACACAGATGTACGAGGTGACAGCAGACGAGAAATCAATCAATGTGCTCGCCACCAACCAGTGGATAGGCAACAGAGGTATGACCCTCGGCGGACCTGTACTGGAGATCACATTCACATCCACGCTGGAAAACACCATCAAGGTATCCATCGACCACTACAAGGGCAGAGTACATAAGTCCCCGGACTTCCAGCTCAACGAGGACAGAAACTTCAAGCCCGTCATCAGGGAAACTGACGCTGCGTTCGAGCTCATTTCCGGCAACACTAAGGTAGTTGTCGCAAAGGGCGGCGCATGGGACATCAAGTACTACTACAACGACAAGCTGCTCACCAAGGAGGGCTGGCGCACCACCTCCTACATCACCGAGGACCAGTGGAAGACAAACGAGCGCATGGCAAACGACCAGATGAAGCCGTTCTTCTCCCATGATGAGACCGCTGACGGAGCCGTAATGCGTGAAATGCTGAACATCTCCGTAGGCGAGAACCTCTACGGCTTCGGCGAGAAGTTCTCCACCTTCGTGAAGAACGGCCAGACCGTTGAGGTATGGAACAACGACGGCGGCACAAGCTCCGAGCAGACCTACAAGTCCATTCCGTTCTACGTTTCTTCCAGAAACTACGGCGTTTTCGTCAACCACCCCGAAAAGGTAACATTCGAGGTCGCAAGCGAAACCGTTTCCAAGGTCGCTTTCTCCGTTCAGGGCGAGCACCTGGAGTACTTCGTTATCGGCGGCGAGAAGCTGACTGATGTCGTTTCCACCTACACTACCCTGACCGGCAAGCCCGCCCTCACGCCGGCTTACACATTCGGTCTGTGGCTGACCACCTCCTTTACCACCAACTACGACGAGGCTACCGTTTCCAGCTTCATCGACGGTATGGCTGAGCGTGATATCCCGCTGGAGGTATTCCACTTCGACTGCTTCTGGATGAAGGAGTTCAACTGGTGCGACCTCACATGGGACAAGAGAATGTTCCCCGACCCCAAGGCTATGCTCGACAGGCTGAAGGCAAAGGGTCTGGAGATCTGCGTGTGGATCAACTCCTACATCGCACAGCGTTCCTCCATGTTCGACGAGGGCGTAAAGGGCGGCTACTTCCTCAAGACAAAGGACGGCAGCGTATGGCAGGGCGACATGTGGCAGCCCGGCATGGCTATCGTTGACTTCACCAACCCCGCTGCGTGCGAGTGGTACAAGGGCAAGCTGCGTGCACTCTGCGAGATGGGCGTAAATGCGTTCAAGACCGACTTCGGCGAGCGTATCCCCACTAAGGACGTCGTTTACTATGACGGCAGCGACCCCTACAAGATGCACAACTACTACACTTACCTCTACAACAAGTGCGTTTTCGAGGTACTCGAGGAATTCTACGGCAAGGACAAGGCTTGCCTGTTCGCACGTTCCGCTACCGTTGGCGGTCAGCAGTTCCCTGTACACTGGGGCGGCGACTGCTTCTCCAACTACGAGTCCATGTGGGAGACCCTGCGTGGCGGTCTGTCCCTCTGCATGAGCGGCTTCGGCTACTTCAGCCACGATATCTCCGGTTTCGAGGCGCAGGGCACTCCCGACCTCTACAAGAGATGGTGTGCATTCGGTCTGATGTCCTCTCACTCCAGACTTCACGGCAACAGCTCCTACCGTGTTCCGTGGAACTTTGACGAGGAGAGCTGCGATGTTCTCCGCCACTGGACAAAGCTCAAGGGCAAGCTGATGCCTTACCTCTGGAACCAGGCTCACAAGACCCACACCACCGGCGTTCCGATGATGAGAGCAATGGTAATGGAATACGCAGACGATCCCGCTACCCTGTCCCTCGACCGTCAGTACATGCTGGGTGACAACCTGCTGGTTGCTCCTGTATTCAACGAAGAGGGCATCGCAGACTTCTACGTACCCGCAGGCAACTGGACCGATATCCAGAGCGGAAAGGTTTACGAGGGCGGCAAGTGGTACTCCACAAAGAACAACTACTTCGAGATGCCTGTTCTCGCAAAGCCGAACAGCATCGTGGCATACGGCAACTTCGAGCGTGCGTTCACCTACGCATACGGCGACAAGGCTGACATCGTGATCTACCAGCTCGGGGACGGCAAGACCGCTGAAACCACCATCTACGACGCAGAGAGCAATGTAGTTCTCACCGTAAAGGCGACCCGCACCGGCGACACCATCAAGGTTACAGCCGAGGGCTCCGCTAAGGACTACACCGTAAGAAGCGCAGAGGGTCTGAAGATCGAAATGTGATCTGACTTCACATAGAATGACCGCCGGGAGTTATAACGCTCCCGGCGGTTTTACTGCATAGCAAAACCGCCGGCTGATCGCTCAGCCGGCGGTAAGTTTATTCTGAAAATCAGATCATGCTGTCTTCCCAGCACTCAGGCGCTTCAAGACCGAAGATCCTGACAACTGTAGGAGCGATGTTTGCAAGTCCGTACTTGTCGGAAGGCTTGATCTCGAACTTCTGGTCCTTGTCGTAGATGATGAACGGAACAGGGTTCAGGGAGTGTGCAGTACGTACCTGGATCTCACCCTTCTTGTTCTTCTCGAGCATTTCGTCTGCGTTGCCGTGGTCAGCGGTGATGAGCAGTGTCACGCCGTACTCGTCGCATACTTCCTTCAGTCTTGCAAGAGCCAGGTCAACGGACTCAACGCCGATAACTGTAGCGTCCATGCTGCCGGTGTGACCTACCATGTCGCCGTTCGGGTAGTTGCAGCGCAGGAAGTCATACTTGCCGGACTTTATAGCCTCGATGAGCTTGTCAGTGATCTCAGCGGACTTCATCCAGGGTCTCTGGTCGAAGCTTACGTTGTCGGACGGGATCTCGCAGTAGGTTTCGAGCTCCTCGCTAACCTTGCCGCTGCGGTTGCCGTTCCAGAAGTATGTTACGTGACCGTACTTCTGGGTCTCGGAGATGGCATACTCGTTGTAGCCGGCCTTTACGAACACCTCTGTCATAGTGTTGGTGATCTCCGGAGGATTTACCAGGAAGCGTGCCGGAAGCTTGAGGTCGCCGTCATACTGGAGCATACCAGCATAGCATACATCAGGCTTCGGACCTCTGTTGAAGTGGTCGAACTCGACCATATCAAATGCCATGGAGAGCTCGATCGCACGGTCGCCACGGAAGTTGAACAGGATAACGCTGTCGCCGTCAACGATCCTGCCTACAGGCTCGCCGTTCTCCGCAATAACGAATGCAGGGAGATCCTGGTCGCTTGCAACGCCGGTTTCTGCACGCAGGGTTTCCAGTGCTTCAAGTCCGGTAGCGAACTGCCTGCCCTCGCCCCTGACGTGAGTGTTCCAGCCACGCTCGACCATCGGCCAGTCAGCCTGGTAACGGTCCATTGTGACCTTCATACGTCCGCCGCCGCTTGCGAGCCTGCCGTTGAATGTATCGTCATTCAGCTCAGCGAACAGCTCATCAAGCTGCTGGAGATAGATCTGTGCAGTCTGCGGAGGAACGTCACGACCGTCCAGAAGAGCGTGTACCCTTACCTTGGAAACGCCCTCAGCCTTAGCCTTGCGGATCATGCTGAACAGGTGCTTGATGTTGGAATGTACGTTACCGTCAGACAGCAGACCGATGAAATGCATAGTGGAATTCTTGCCCTTAACGTTTGCAACGAGCTCCTTCCATGCATCGGACTCATACATCTTGCCGCTTTCGATGCTCTCATTAACGAGCTTTGCACCCTGGGAGTAGATCTGACCGCAGCCGATGGCATTGTGACCGACCTCAGAGTTGCCCATGTCGTCGTCAGAGGGAAGTCCAACTGCGTCACCGTGAGCCTTTAAGCGGGTGTTGGGGCAGTTGGCGAGCATCCAGTCGAGGGTAGGTGTGCGGGCCTCGCCCACAGCGTCACCCAGGTGTGTCTTGGAGAAGCCAACGCCGTCCATTACTACTAATAATACGGGTTTCTTTGCCTTCATAGTTTGTTACTCCTTACTATTTGAGGATAAAAACGGAGCAGCGGTAAGCGCCGCTCCGTGGGGATTTTTCTTGCAGATCACACAATAGTTCGTGTGACAGCATGCGTTTTGCGAAGAGCCTACAGCCGTATTCGCTGCCGTGCGTACACGGTTAGCCGTTTACTGCTGCGGTGATGATGGTTGTGAAGTCTGCTGCCTTGAGGGAAGCGCCGCCGATAAGACCGCCGTCAACGTTGGTCTTGGAGAGAAGCTCGGCTGCGTTCTTTGCATTCATGGAGCCGCCGTACTGAACGGTGATGGTTTCTGCAACGTCAGCGCCATAGAGCTTTGCGAGGGTAGCACGGATAAATGCGCAAACCTCCTCAGCCTGGTCAGCGGTTGCAGTCTTGCCGGTGCCAATTGCCCAGACAGGCTCGTAAGCGATAACGCACTTCTTGAGGTCGTCAGCGGAAATGCCGAAGAAATCAAGCTTGATCTGACGTGCGATAACTTCCTCAGTGATGTTGCACTCACGCTCCCAGAGAAGCTCGCCTACGCATACGATGGGCTTCAGGCCAGCAGCCAGGGCAGCCTTTGTTCTCTTGTTTACGGTTTCATCAGTCTCAGCGAAGTACTGACGGCGCTCGGAGTGACCCAGAACAACGTACTCAACGCCCATCTCAGCCAGCATGTCAGCGGAGATCTCACCGGTGAATGCACCGCTCTTCTCAAAGTGGCAGTTCTCAGCGCCGATCTTGATGTTGGTGTCTGCTGTTGCAGCGAGCGCAGTTTCAAGGTTTGTGAAAGGTACGCATGCTACGATCTCAACGTCCTTAACGTCAGCTACCATCGGCTTCAGCTCTTCGAGGAGCGCCTTTGCCTCGGGGCGGGTCTTGTTCATCTTCCAGTTGCCGGCGATTATAGCCTTTCTTACATTCTTCTTCATGTTTATTCTCCTTAGGTTTTATTTTTGTCAGCAGTGCTGACGATGTTTGTCAATAGATCACGCACTCTGGATTTGCTTTGAGTACTGCCTGGCGGATATCCGACGGGAGCCCGTCAGTCCAGAGGAATTCCAGTTTCTTCATTCCAAGAAGCACAGAATAGTCTGTTATTCTGTTGCCCTGAATGGACAGCGACTTCACGTTTTTCAGCTTAGCCAGGGGAGATATGTCGCTTATGCCATTGTTCCCCATGCTAAGCGTTTCCAGCTTCGTGAGCTTTTTCAGCGGCGTCAGATCAGTGATAGTGCCGTTTTCCTGAAGCAAGAGGTTTTTCAGCTTTTTGCAGTTCTGCATTCCGTCAATGCTGTTCAGCCCGACATACAGTATAGAAATCGTTTCGAGCTTCTTAAGCTATTTCATGAACTTGCAGTCCTTGCCGACATCTACGTCAGCAAGACCAAGCTCCTTTAACGCAGTGAGCCCGGAGATCACAGATCTTGCATCTGGGCAGTCAACATACATCACTGTCAGGGACTCCAGCTTCTTGAGTTTCTTCAGCGGAGCAAGCGAGTTCACCTTCATAGAGTGAAGCATCAGCGTATTCAGCTTGGTGAGCTTGCCGATGACTGTGATGTCCTTTATGTTATTGCGTTCCTGTATCTCAAGGGTGGTCAGGTTTTTCAGCTTGCTGAGCGTTGAAATGTCGCTGAGAGCGTTGCTGCTCACTTTGAGCGTTTTGAGCTTAGTAAGCTTGGCAAGCGGCTTCAGGCTTTTGAACTGAAAATCAATGTCCAGATATGTGAGCTTTTTCAGACCGCTGACAACGCTCAGGTCACTGAGCGTGCCGGAGGGCGAAAGCACCAGCGTATCAAGCTTTTTCAGCGACTTGACCGGAGAAATATCCGTGCAGTTCTTATCGATATATTTAAGCGTAGTAAGCTTGGTCATACCTTTAAGAAATGATATGTCAGTCGTGCCGCTGCACAGCTGAAGTTCAAGCGTTTTGAGAGATTTCATTCCGCTCAGCGCCTTTAGATTTGTAACATCACTTTTCAGAATGGAAAGCGACTGCAGATCGGGGAGCTTTTCAGCTATCTCGGTGCAGTCAACGGCATAGAATTCCGGGTGGAAATAGTAAGCGTCACCGTAATCCGGACAATAGATGGTCTTATATACGTCTGCCATAACGTCGTACTCAGACCCTCCGATCAGACATATGCTGGTTGCATCTGCCGGGATCGTACAGCCGGCTATAGTTACGGTATTTTCATCTTCCTGCGCTGTATCCAGCGGTTCGGTCAGCGCCGTATATGGAAACTCTTCATCGGCTGCTGCACCAACTGATATGGTCCCGAATGCTGAAACAGCCACGGAAAAGGCCGCTAAAAGTGCTATTATTCTTTGTTTGCGCATTTTCAATATACCTGCCTCTCGGTTTCAAATTTGATGTTAGTCTATTCTGAAATGGGATATGCCGGGTATTGCCTGAAATATGCCGTGTAAAGCTGAATTGCACTATGTAAATCAAAACAGGAGAACAGGAATTCCTGCTCTCCTGCTTTAGATCAATTACTTGTCCTGGATAGCGTCGATGCCGGGCAGACCCTTGCCTTCGAGGTACTCGAGGGAGGCGCCGCCGCCGGTGGAAATGTGGCTCATCTTGTCAGCGTAGCCAAGGTTGATAGCTGCGGTTGCAGAGTCGCCGCCGCCGATGATGGTGGTAGCGTCAGCAGCTGCGAGAGCCTCGCAAACAGCAACAGTACCCTTCTTCAGAACAGGGTTCTCAAATACGCCCATCGGGCCGTTCCATACAACGGTCTTAGCGGACTTGGCAGCCTCAGCGAAGAGCTCCATGGTCTTGGGGCCGATGTCCAGACCCATCATGTCAGCCGGGATCTTGTCGGAGTCAACAACGGAAACCTCGATCGGAGCATCGATAGGATCAGGGAATGCCTTAGCGATAGTGGTATCAACAGGCAGGAGCAGCTTCTTGCCGAGCTTCTCAGCCTTCTCGATCATCTGCTTGCAGTAGTCGATCTTCTCGTCGTCAACGAGGGAGGTACCTACTTCACAGCCCTTTGCCTTCAGGAAGGTGTAAGCCATACCGCCGCCGATGATGAGGGTGTCGCACTTCTCGAGCAGGTTGGAGATAACGTTCAGCTTGTCAGCGACCTTTGCACCGCCGAGGATAGCAACGAACGGACGAACAGGGTTCTCAACAGCATTGCCGAGGAACTCGATCTCCTTGTTCATCAGGTAGCCGACAGCGGTCTCCTTGACGAACTTCGTAACGCCAACGGTGGAAGCGTGTGCTCTGTGGGAAGAACCGAATGCGTCCATTACGAAGATGCCGTCGGTCAGGTCAGCCAGCTCCTTGCTGAACTCCTCGCCGTTCTTGGTCTCTTCTGCGCCACGGAAACGTGTGTTCTCGAGAACAACGATCTCGCCGTCCTTCATCTCAGCAACAGCCTTCTTTGCGATATCGCCTGTTACCTTGGCGTCCTTTGCGAAAACTACCTTTGTATTAACCAGCTCAGCCAGTCTGTCAGCAGCAGCCTTCAGGGAGAACTTCTCCTCCGGACCGTTCTTCGGCTTGCCGAGGTGAGAGCACAGGATAACCTTTGCGCCGTTCTCTACCAGCTTGTTGATGGTGGGAAGAGCTGCGGTGATTCTGTTGTCGTTGGTGATCTTGCCGTCCTTCATAGGAACGTTGAAGTCAACACGGACAAGCACCTTCTTGCCCTTGACGTTCAGATCTTCTACATTCTTCTTGTTCAGTTTGCTCATTGCTATTATTTCCTTTCATAATGAAATATTGAACATACTACGGCAATGCCCGGGAAATGCCCCGTACACGCCCTACATATTTATTTTACTATATTTCCTTAAATTTTGCAAGTGTTTTTTTATATATTTTGAGATAAATTTGTCCTTTATATCCGCAGAGGGTTTAGATATTTTGCCAAGAGGGCATTTCCCCTGTGAAAAGGGAGTGAAAAAATACAAAAGGGACTGGAAAAATCCATCGGAATGTGCTATACTATATAAGTTACAGTATATTCAGAAGGAGATGACAGATATTCTGGACAGAAAACAGATCTCCGACGGGATATTCTTTTCAAGGATAACCGACGGAAGATTCAAGACAAACCGCATATCCATCACGTTTTATAACGAATTCAGCGGCGATGGTAGAGCAGACTTCGCAATACTGCCGTATATCCTCACCGACAGCTGCCGCAGATACCCGAACCTCACCAGACTCACGGAGAAATACTCCGACCTGTACGGCGCTTCGGTTTCCGATAACCTCGGGTGCAGCTGGGACCGCCGCTCAATGACATTTACGATAAGCAGCATAGACGACCGCTACACCCTATACAGCGAACAGCTCGAGGAGGAATGCTGCACGCTTCTGCTGGACTGCCTGCTCGACCCGGTGACGGAGAACGGCGTGTTCCCCGCTTCCTCGGTCGGGATAATGCAGCAGGAGCTGACTGACGCCATCGAGAGCGTCAAGGGCGACCCCCGCAGCTACGCAGCCCAGCAGGGAGCGATGGCGGCGTTCGAGGGCGAACCCTGCGGGCTCCCCGTGAACGGCACGGTGGAGCAGGCCAGGGCGGTCACGCCGCAGTCCGCATATGCGGCATACCGTGACCTGCTGGAGCATTCACGCATCGAGATATTCTGCTCCGGGTGCAGTGATTTTTCCGTCAGCGAGAGGGTGTTCACCGAACGCCTGGGAACGCTCACCCGAAGTGATATCTGCACGCTTGCGCCCACGTCCAGTCCGCTCAAGGAGGTCATCTGCCGCAAGGCAGAAAAGCACGACACCCAGCAGGCGATACTGCGCATGTACTTCAAGGCGCCGCAGCTCACTGACCGCTACGCCGGTGCGATACTTTCAATGATACTCGGCGGCATGACCACATCACGTTTCTTTACGAATATCCGTGAGAAACAGTCGCTGTGCTACTATTGCAGCAGCTTCTCCAACCGCTTCAAAAAGACCATCACGGTATATGCCGGAGTGGAGCCTGCGAACCTCGCCAAGACCGAGCACGCTGTAATGTCAGAGTTCATGAACGTATGCATGCGTGGTGTGACCGAGGAGGAGCTGGAGCACGCAAAGCTGGAGCTCGCAGAGAGCGCCCGTGCCGTATATGACTCGCCTTCGGCACTTTCAGCGTGGTATTCTTCCCAGGTGACCGACCCTGTGATACTCACGCCGGAGGAATTTGCGGAGGGCGCACAGCAGGTGACTGCACAGCAGGTCATGAATGCTGCACGCATGTATGCCCTCGATACAGTGTTCACCATGTCGTCTGAGGAGGTGCAGTAATGCTGGAAGA
>CAKSGA010000057.1 GCA_934454435.1 uncultured Oscillospiraceae bacterium
GCTGGAGGGCATCAAGGAGTATTACGAGGAGCACCACAAGGTCAGCGTTTCACCGGAGATAACCCGTATGTGCGCCGTTCTCTCTGAAAGATACATCAACGACAGGTTCCTGCCCGACAAGGCCATCGACCTGCTGGACGAGGCGTGCGCCTGCGCAAGCCTTGGAAGTCCCGACATCACCGAGTATGAGAAGCTGAAGTCAAAGATGGCGCAGCTCCGTGCCGATGAAAGCCGGATAGCGGCGGACACGCCCGACATCGACTACGAGAAGCTCGCAGAGATCAAGATGCAGATAGCCCAGACCAATGACGGCATTGAAAAGGTCAGGGACAAGGCAGAGCATGTCGCCGTGACCATCGACGATATCTCAAAGGTCATAGAGATGTGGACCGGGATCCCCGCAAACAAGATAAAGGAAACGGAGTACAAGCGCATAGGCAGCCTGGAGCAGCATCTCAAGGAGCACGTTATAGGTCAGGACGAGGCGTGCGAGCTTGTCGCAAAGGCGATAAAGCGCACCCGTGTGCAGCTCACCGACAGGCGCAGACCGGCTTCGTTCATCTTTGTAGGTCCCACCGGCGTGGGCAAGACGGAGCTTGTAAAGGTTCTCGCAAAGGAAATGTTCGACACTGTAGAGCCGCTTATAAGGCTCGATATGTCGGAATATATGGAAAAGCACAGCGTGTCAAAGATCATCGGTTCGCCCCCAGGATATGTCGGCTATGACGAGGCGGGGCAGCTTACCGAGAGGGTACGCCGCAAGCCGTATTCCGTCATTCTCTTTGATGAGATAGAAAAGGCGCACCCGGACGTTATGAACATCCTGCTCCAGATACTTGACGAGGGCAGGATAAACGACGCCCACGGCAGGTCGGTAAGCTTTGAGAACACCATAATCTGCATGACCTCCAACGCTGGCTCCTCGACTGGCAGCAACAGCGTCGGCTTCACCAAGACCGAGGGCGACATCAGCAGGGAGCGTGCGATGAAGGGGCTGCGGGAGTTCCTCAGACCGGAGTTCATAGGGCGCATAGACGAAGTCATCGTGTTCAGACCTCTCAGCGTGGAGAACTATGCGGACATCGCAAAGCTCATGCTTGGCGAACTGGTTTCACCGCTGGCTGAGAAGAAGATCACGCTGAATGTCGGCGAGGGCGTTTATATGGCTATCGCAAAGAAGGCGCACGGTGGCAAGTACGGCGGCAGAGATATCCGCAGGGTGATCCGCAGCGATGTGGAGGACCCGGTCGCAGAGCTCATAATCGACCACGCAGACCAGCCGCTGTCTGAGATAGACCTCACCGTTGACGGCGAAAATGTAAAGGTGGACGGCAGGTGAGCGTAGTTCTGATAACCGGCGGCACCGGCGCTATCGGCAGCGCCATCGCCGCAGAATTCGCCGGGACTGACGATGTGATATTCACCTACAATTCCCGCAGGGAGGAGGCTGAGCGGCTCTGCGCCGAGCTCCGCTGCACCGCCGTGCAGGCGGACGTTGCAGACTATTCCTCCGCACAGAACGCCGTTGAGAAAGTGCTCAGGGATTTCGGCAGGATAGACGTCCTGGTGAACAACGCCGGCATCTCGCAGATAAAGCTGTTCACCGACATCACTCCGGAGGACTGGCAGCAGGTCATGAACGTTGATCTTAACGGCGTTTACAACATGACCCATGCGGCGGTGAAGTCCATGATAAACCGCAAGAGCGGGGCGATCGTTAATGTTTCGTCAGTGTGGGGAGTTTACGGCGGCGCCTGCGAGAGCGCATACTCGGCGGCAAAGGCGGGGGTCATCGGTCTTACTAAGGCTCTGGCACGTGAACTGGGCGCCTCCGGCATAACGGTGAACTGCGTTGCGCCCGGGGTCATTGACAGCCCCATGAACAGCTCTCATCTTTCTGGGGAGGAGCTTCAGCAGCTCGCTGAGCAGACCCCGGTGTGCCGGCTGGGTCAGCCCCGGGAGGTCGCAAAGGCAGTCAGGGCGCTGGCTGAGAACCGTTTCATAACAGGGCAGGTACTGGGGGTCGATGGCGGCTTCTGCTGACCTGTACTGCGTGTGACGTTGACCTTGTTTAACAAATTGACTAAAAAATCCGCTGTATTTTCTCTGCGTTTTGTCAAAAAAAACACAAACTTTCCGGTTGAATTTTCAGTGAAAATATAGTATAATAAATTTGATTTGAAAATCCGAAAGGCGATTTCGGCTAAAAAGGAGACTTAATATGAACATCGCTTACTCCATTCTGTCGGCTGTGTCCAGCGTTGAGGCAGCTGCAACAGCGGAAGCATCTTCCGGTCCCTGGAAGAACGTGCTTGACGCCGTTCAGTCAACTGCCGAGGCTTCCAGTGACCAGTCCGCCGGTGTTATCGACAGGATACAGAATCTCCCCGACGCTCATGCACAGCTCGGAGATCCTGACTACTGGGGTTCTGTAGGCATCATCACCATCACAGGTATCCTGGTCGTATTCTTTATCCTGGCTATACTGATATTCCTGTTCTGGCTGATGGGCACCGTTTTCCAGAACATCGACAAGAGCAAGAAGGCTAAGGCAGAGGCTGCAAAGGCTGCTGCGGCAGCGGCTGCTCCCGCTCCGGCACCGGCTCCCGTTGAAGAGGCCGCTGAGGAAGTGGACGATGATGATGAGATAATGGCTGTTATCAGTGCGGCTATCGCTGCATACGCCGAAGAAGAGGGCACCTCCTATACCATCAGGGACGTAAAGCGCCGTGACAAGAGAGCACGTTCTGCCTGGAGCCTTGCCGGTATCGGTGAGAACACCCGCCCGTTCTGAGAACAGACAGAAAGGAATATTGAAGCATGGAAATATTTGTTGATACCCTGAAATCGCTCGCCACCACCTCTGGCTTCGCAGGCTTCGGAGTTGAGAACGGCTGGCAGAGCATTATTATGATACTGCTTTCCTTCGTCCTGTTCTATCTGGCGATCAAGAAGCAGTACGAGCCGCTGCTGATGCTCCCTATCGCATTCGGTATGCTGCTCACTAACCTCCCCGGAAGCGGTCTGTACCACGCTGAGCTGTGGAACCCTTCCACCAACCCTTACTTCGCTCCTGAATATGTTCAGGAAGGCGCTAATCTCGCTGTCACATACGTCAAGGAAGTCAGCCTGGATTATGGCAGAGTGCTCCATGAGGGAGGCCTGCTGGATATGCTGTACCTCGGTGTTAAGCTCGGTATCTATCCGCCTATCATCTTCCTCGGCATCGGCGCCATGACCGACTTCGGTCCGCTGATCGCCAACCCGAAGAGCTTCCTGCTCGGCGCTGCCGCACAGGGCGGTATCTTCTTCACATTCCTCGGTGCGTGCGCTATCAATGCGCTTGGCCTGGGCGACGGCTTCTCCCTGAAGCAGGCTGCTTCCATCGCTATCATCGGCGGTGCGGACGGTCCTACAGCGATCTTCCTTACTTCCAGACTTGCTCCTGAGCTGCTCGGCTCGATCGCAGTCGCTGCTTACTCCTACATGGCGCTGGTTCCTGTTATCCAGCCGCCTATCATGAAGCTTCTCACTACTGAGAAGGAGCGCTCCGTAAAGATGGGTCAGCTCCGTCAGGTTTCCAAGCTTGAGAAGATCGTATTCCCGATCGCAGTTACCGTTATCGTTTCCCTTATCGTTCCGGACTCCGCTTCACTGGTCGGCATGCTCATGCTTGGTAACCTTATGAAGGAATCCGGCGTGTGCGAGCGTCTTGTAAAGACTGCTACCAACGAGCTCATGAACATCATCACGATCTTCCTGGGCGTTACAGTCGGCGCTACGGCAGTTGCACAGAACTTCCTCAAGGTAGATACGCTGCTCATCATTGCACTGGGTCTTATCGCATTCTGTGTAGGTACTGCATGCGGCGTGCTCCTCGGCAAGCTGATGTACCTGCTCTCCGGCGGCAAGATCAACCCGCTGATCGGTTCCGCAGGCGTTTCCGCAGTTCCTATGGCTGCCCGTGTTTCCCAGAAGGTTGGTCAGGAAACCAATCCGTCCAACTTCCTGCTGATGCACGCTATGGGCCCGAACGTTGCAGGCGTTATCGGTTCCGCTGTTGCGGCTGGTGTGCTCCTGAGCGTCCTCGGCTAAATTACGGATATCAAAGAGCGATCGTATGATCGCTCTTTTTCTGTGCCCGGAGTTCTATGTTATTTGTATGGAACATATAAGACATATGTAAAAAAGATATTGCAAAAAAAGCCGAATGGTGATATAATAGACAAAAAAGAACAGGAAAGGTGATCTGCTTGAACCAGAAATTCAACAACCTAATCGACATGGACGACTACAGCGTTTCCCAGTGGAACGCAATGGTTACACTCGCCGAGGACATAATGAAGCGTCCTGAAACTTATGCGGACAAGTGCCGTGGAAAGATAATGGCTACGCTGTTCTATGAGCCCTCCACCAGAACCCAGATGAGCTTTCAGGCGGCTATGATAAGGCTAGGCGGAAGCGTCATCGGCTTCGACAACCCCGGGAATTCCTCTGTGTCAAAGGGCGAGAACCTCAAGGATACCATAAAGATAGTCAGCAGCTATTCTGACATTCTGGTAATGCGTCACAATCAGGAGGGCTCCGCAAGGGCGGCGGCTCTCTCGGCGGAGTGCCCTGTGATCAACGCCGGTGACGGCGGGCACCTCCACCCCACACAGACCCTCACCGACCTGCTCACACTGAAAACGGAGCTTGGACGTCTTGACAACCTGACTGTTGGTCTGTGCGGCGACCTGAAATACGGGCGCACCGTGCACTCAATACTGAAAGCGCTTTCCTGCTACAAGCACAACAAGTTCATACTGATCTCCACGCCGTCCCTGGCTCTGCCGGAGTACATAAAGGACGTGCTGAGGGCAAGGGGCTGTGAGTTCCGTGAAGTCAGCACGATCGAAGAGGCTCTTCCGGAGCTCGACATGCTGTACATGACGAGGATCCAGCAGGAGAGGTTCCCTACAAAGGAAGAATACGAGCGCCAGAAAGGCGTGTATATCCTCACTCGTGAAAAAATGCAGCTTGCCCGTAAGGACATGATCGTAATGCACCCGCTCCCGAGGGTGAACGAGATAGAGGTCAGCATAGACGATGACCCGAGGGCGGCCTATTTCCGCCAGGCAAAGTGTGGAATGTACGTCCGCATGGCGCTGATACTCACGACCCTCAACAATGAGATAAAGGCAAATCCGCTGCTGGTGGGAACTATCCACAACGAATGCAGCTGCACAAATCCCAAGTGCATCACCCAGACCGAAAAGTACCTGCCGCACAGCTTCAAGAAGTACGGCGACATGCTGGTCTGCGAGTACTGCGATGAGAGGATACTCATGAAATAAATCAAGATCATAGCACGAAGGGCGGGTCAGGTATCCGCCCTTTTTCTGTAAGGAGGCAAGATGGTCAAGGACACTACACAATTCACAAAATACCGCAGCGAGCGTAGCAACGAGCTGGTCATAGCGTGCTGCATTGAGAAGCACTTCATCAGTGCGGTACTGTATGACGTGGGACTTTCCAGGCGGTACGCCCGGGCTGTCAGGTTCGGGATCACACTGGGTCAGAAGGACGTGGTGGATACCGTCAATGAGCTGCTTCTTCGCCTGCTGAGGGAAAGCGGAGTGCGTGGGAACTGCGTGCACAGCATCGGCTTTTCTGCACCGGGCAGTTGTATGGTCATGCTCTGGGAGGGCTTCGACCCCGGGGAGCTGTTCCTGCCGCCGGATATCGGGGTGGTGTTCCTGCCGATGATGTCCCTGACGGCGGGCAGCGGGATCACCGCAGTTCTGGCGGCTGCGCTCGGTGAGCCCGGGAGCGTCCTTGTGGCGAATTTCAGTGATGGGCTCGGAGCAGCATCATACTCTGAAAACGGTGTGAGGTTCGCTTACGTCCCGCTGATGGGTGGATTAGACGGTTCGGCGCTTGAAACGGGAATGCCGCTGGAATGCGGTGCTATCGACCAGATGTCCCGGGAGCCGGACGGCACTGTCTGCTACAGTGTTATCGGCGATGGTGATGGCATAGGAGTGTCGGCTCCGGCGGCAGCCCAGGCGGTCAGAATAATGCTGGACACCGGTAGCCTCGACAGCGATGGCATCATGACCGACCGGGACCTTTTCTATATCGGAGAGGATCATTATATCTCGCAGAGCGATGTCCGGGCGGTGCAGTCGGATAAGGCGGCCTGCCGTGCGGCTCTGCAAAGGCTCGGGGAGCTCACCGGGACGCATGAGCGTGTCATAATTTCCGGCGAGGCCTTCGGTACGGAGCAGGGGGCGGCTGCAATGGCTCAGCTGGGAGCTGTTCCGAGGGGGCTCGGTGAGAGGTACGGCTGGAGCAGACGTCCCGCTGAACAGGGGCTTATCAGCTGTCTGACCGACCCGGAGCTGCTCAGGAGGGTCACGGAGCTGTGCGACTCCGCAGAGGATATCTCGCACCTGCTGCATGATGGCTTTGACGATCTGTACATAAAAAATCTCGCTTTTTAGGCGAATTTGTATGAAATATCAGCGAAAAGCCCTTGATTTTTTCTGCAAAAGGTGCTATAATATTAAAGCATTTAGTATCCGTTAGTCTGCTTTCAGCAGGTTAATGTGTGTTAATGCGAGGCGAAAGCCAAACATTAAAAACGGATAGTCCGCTGTTTTGGGGAAATCCCCGGCGTTTTACGCCCGAATAAGTCGATCTCAAGAATATCCGAAAAAACAGGAGGAAAATTATGGACGCATTAAAACTCATTGAGCAGGGCAGCATGAAGGCTGAGGCTCCCGTTGTCGAGGTCGGTGACCTGGTAAAGGTTCACGTAAGGATCAAGGAAGGCGAGAAGTTCCGTATCCAGATCTTCGAGGGTACCGTTATCGCCAAGAAGCACGGCGGCATCAACGAGACATTCACTGTTAGACGTGTAGCTCACGGCTGCGGTATCGAGAGAGTATTCCCGCTGCATTCTCCGACAGTTGAGAAGGTAGAGCTCGTAAGAAACGGTAAGGTTCGCAGAGCTAAGCTGTACTACCTGCGTGACAGAGTTGGTAAGGCTGCTAAGGTCAAGTCCAAGGTTTGATAAGAACCTGATCCCCCATTCATGCAACGCTCCGCTACGGCGGGGCTTAGCGTGGATATGCTGAGAAAGAGTATGTGCAATGTCTGAGAACGAGAGCCTGGAAGAGAAGTCCGGCGCAGAAGCAGCGGAGGTATCAGAGCAGAAGAAAGCCCAGCCTGAAACGCAGGAAACGAAAGCGGCTCAGTCCGAAATGCAGGAGGCAAAGGAAACTCAGCCGAAACATCAGCACGTGATGGAAAAGGCTGCGGAGCTTGCTTCCGACATTGAGAAGGCTACCTACAAGCCGTTTGCCAATGCGCTCGAGTGGGCTGGCAGCCTGGTTTATGCAGTGCTTGTCATGCTGGTGCTCAACCTGTTCGTGTTCCGGTCCATCACTGTTGACGGAAGCTCCATGAACAACACTCTTCAGGATAAGGACAGGGTCATCTCTACCAATTTCTTCTACACGCCCTCGAGAGGGGATATCGTTGTGCTCCAGGCTGACCGGATTCCGAACCAGGTGACCGGAAAGTATGGCGAACCCATTATCAAGCGTGTTATAGCTCTGGCAGGAGATACCATAAAGTTCGATTTTGAAAAGGGCGAGGTGTACCTCAGGAAAGCAGGCGAGAGTGAATTTGAGCTGCTGAGCGAGGACTACATCGCAGCCCCCACAGTAAATAAGCTCGACCGCCACACCGGAGAGGAGCATACCGTTCCGGAAAACTGCGTGTTCGTGATGGGCGATAACAGAAACCGCTCCCTGGACAGCCGCAGCCTGATGGTAGGAGATGTTGACACAGACCTGATAATGGGAAAGGCGTTCGTGCGCCTGTTCCCGATAGATCAGTTCAGATGGTTATAAGATGAATGATGTAGGAAATATCCAGTGGTTCCCCGGGCATATGACCAAGACCAGGCGGCTCATCGAGGCTGATCTGAAGATGGTGGACGCAGTTGTGGAGATCACTGACGCAAGAATTCCCGAAAGCAGCAGAAATCCGATACTGGATGAGCTGGTCAGGGATAAGCCCCGCATTATTCTGATGAACAAGTGCGATTATGCAGACGAGAGCGTCACACGGGCGTGGAAGCAGTTTTACGAGAAAAAGGGCATTCGTGTCCTGACCTGTGACTGCCGGAGCGGTAAGGGGCTCAATGCCTTTCTGCCGGAGGTGAAGCGTCTGCTGGCTGACCTCATCGAGCGCAGAAAAAAGCGTGGAATGATAGGAAAGGCGCTGCGGCTGATGGTCGTGGGCATTCCGAATGTCGGCAAGAGCTCGTTCATCAACAGAATGGCAAAAACGAAGAAAACCAAGGTGGGCGACAAGCCGGGTGTTACTCGGGGCAAGCAGTGGGTTTCTATTGACAGGGACGTTGAGCTGCTTGACATGCCTGGCATTCTCTGGCCGAAATTCGACGACCAGATGGCTGCACAGCGGCTCGCTTTCACCGGGGCGATAAAAGATGATGTCATGGACACCGAGGCGCTTGCAAGGGCGCTGGGTGCAGTTCTGAAAGAGCAGTACCCGGAGCTTCTGAACGCACGCTACAAGCTCTCCGGAGATGAGGATATCCTCAGGGATATCGCAAGGTCGAGGGGTATGCTGGTTTCCGGCGGTGAGCCGGACACGGAACGTGCGGCGGCGGCACTCCTTGATGAATACAGAGGTGGAAAAATTGGCAGGATCACCCTCGAAAGGCCCGGCGTCTGAGCCGGTCCAGCTGACTTTGCTCGATGATGAGGCGACCGACCTGTTCGGTTTCGACAGCGAGTTCCGTTCAGAATACGGGGTCGTGTGCGGTATCGACGAGGCGGGCAGGGGTCCGCTTGCGGGCGATGTGTTTGCAGCGGCGGTCATCTTCGACGAGGGGACTGTGATAGAGGGCATCAACGACAGCAAGAAGCTTACCGAGAAGAAGCGTGAAGCGCTTTTTGATGAGATCTGCGAAAAGGCACGGGCGTACTGCATTGCCAGTGCAAGCGTTGATGAGATCGAAAGGCTGAACATACTCCAGGCGGATTTTCTCGCAATGGAGAGAGCCTACAAAGGGCTCGGGCTGCCCGCCGGGATAGTACTGGTGGACGGAAATCAGCTTCCGGGGCTGGACGCAGAGATGAAGTACGTCATAAAGGGCGATGCAAGATCTGCGAGCATTGCTGCGGCTTCCATTCTCGCAAAGGTGTCAAGGGACAGATATATGAAGCAGATGGCTGCGGAATATCCGCAGTACGGCTTTGAAAAGCACAAGGGCTACGGCACCAGGGCACATTACGCTGCGGTGGACGAGTTCGGTCTGTGCAGGATACACAGGAAGTCTTTTTTCAAGAAATATTTTGAAAAGAAGGCGGATCATGGATAAGCTCGGTAAGGGCAGGCTGGGCGAGGACGCTGTGTGCGTACGACTTCAGCAGAGAGGCCATGAGATCCTGGCAAGAAATTACCACAGGCGCTGCGGCGAGGTTGACATTATCTCAAAGTGCGGCGGGTTCGTGGTTTTTACCGAGGTAAAGTCGAGAAAACGGGGCAGCCTGATCTCCGGGCTGGAGGCGGTGGATTTCCGCAAGCAGGCGAAGATAATCCGCACCGCTGACCTGTGGCTCACTGATAATGATACCGGACTTCAGCCGAGGTACGATATCGCCGAGGTCACGCTGGCAGGAGAGCCCCCGATGGTCGTTGATATCACAATCTACGAGGACGCATTCACTGCGGACGGCGTATATACGGTCAACTGATCGTTGATAATGCACTGCTGCGGCAGTGTTTCAGTCTATGAAAGGACGATAAACATGAATTACAGAAGCACGAGAAATTCTTCCCTCAAGGTGACAAGCGCCCACGCTATCACAAAGGGTCTTTCCGACGAGGGCGGTCTGTACGTCCCTGAGAGCATTCCCCAGCTCACCAAGGAAGATATCCTTGCGCTGTGCGACAAGAGCTATGCAGACAGGGCGTTCGAGGTTTTCAGCCGTCTGCTGACCGACTTCACACCTGACGAGATACGTCATTGTGTTGACTCCGCCTACAACGACAAGAACTTCGACAGCAACAACATAGCTGAGCTCGCAAAGCTCATTCCCGGTACATATGTGCTGGAGCTGTGGCATGGTCCGACCTGCGCTTTCAAGGATATGGCGCTCCAGATCCTGCCGTACCTGCTTACAACTTCTGCTAAGAAGACAGTTGACGGCAAGCACATCGCTATCCTGGTGGCAACCTCCGGTGATACCGGCAAGGCTGCACTTGAGGGCTTCAAGGACGTTGACGGCACCAGCATCGCTGTATTCTATCCCGAGGACGGCGTCAGCAAGATGCAGAAGCGTCAGATGACCACCCAGGAGGGCAAGAACGTCAATGTATGCGCTGTAAAGGGCAACTTTGATGACTGCCAGAACGGCGTGAAGGCTATCTTCACTGACAAGGCCATCGCTGACAGGCTCGCAAAGAACAACATTCTGCTTTCCAGTGCAAACTCCATCAACTGGGGCAGACTGGCACCGCAGATCGTTTACTACGTTTCCACCTACGCTGAGCTCCTCAAGAACAGGGAGATCGAGTTCGGCGAGAAGATCAATATCGTTGTTCCTACCGGAAACTTCGGCAATATCCTCGCTGCTTACTATGCTAAGCTGATGGGTATTCCGGTAAACAAGCTCATCTGCGCTTCCAACAGCAACAATGTGCTGACTGACTTCATCAACACCGGAGTTTACGACAGGAACAGAAAGTTCTTCACCACCGTTTCGCCGTCTATGGATATCCTTATCTCCTCCAATCTGGAGCGTCTGCTGTATCACCTTACCGGTGAGAACGATGCAGTCATAAACGACTGGTTCGGCAAGCTCAGGAGCGAGGGCAGGTATGAGGTCTCCGCTGACGTCAGGGCTAAGATCGGCGAGCTCTTCTGGGCTGGCTGCTGCAATGACGATGAAACAAAGGCTGAGATCAAGTCCACATTTGAGAACTATAACTACCTCCTCGACACCCACACCGCTGTTGCAGTGAAGGTTTACGAGGATTACAAGAAGGCTACCGGCGACAACACCAAGACCGTTATCGCTTCCACCGCTAACCCCTACAAGTTCAGCGGAGCCGTTTACGAGGCTGTCGGCGGCAGGGTTTCCGAGGACGAGTGGCAGAATATCGCTGAGCTCGAGGCCAAGACCAGCACTAAGATGCCCGCTCCCCTCGCTGCTACCAAGAACAAGGAGATCCGCTTCACAGGCTCTGTTGAAAAGCAGGAGATGCCTGAGGTAGTCTGCAAGTTCCTCAAGTCTTAAATTCAAGCTGGGAGGCTGACATTGCTTTACACGATCGGCGACCTTCATCTCTCATTGGGCTGCGACAAGCCAATGGATATCTTCGCAGGGTGGAGCAACTACCTTGAAAGGCTCGAAGCCAACTGGAACGGCAAGATCACCGATGATGACACGGTGGTGCTGCTGGGCGACCATTCCTGGGCGCTGAAGCTGGAGGAGAGCTACAAGGATCTGCAGTACATCAACGACCGTCTGAAGGGCAGGAAGATCTTCGTAAAGGGCAACCACGACCTGTGGTGGTCCACGATGAACAAGCTGAACTCCTTTGTGAAGTCCAACGGGTTCGACAAGATCAGCTTCCTTTTCAACAATGCTTTTCTTGTGGAGGGCGTTTCGGTCTGCGGGACCAGGGGCTGGATCCGTGAGAACGGCGAGGCACCTGATCAGAAGGTCCTGCTGCGAGAGGCAGGCAGGCTGGAGGCTTCCCTTAAAGAGGGCGTAAGGCTCGGCGGCGAGCTTATCGCTTTCATACACTATCCGCCGATATACCGTGCGGAGGAAAATGTCTATCTTACTGACGTGCTTCAGCGCTACGGCGTCAAACGGTGCTACTATGCCCACCTTCACGGAGGCAGCATAAAGGGCGCCCTGAACGGCGTCAGGAACGGAATAGAGTACCGTCTGGTTTCAGCGGACGGCGTGGGCTTCGACCCGGTTCTAATCAACCGTGCCTGATGTACGGTTTCTGAAAATAATACGTCCCACGGGACAAGGAAGGAAAATTATATCATGGAGATCATTTCCCAGAACAGCACAGCTACAAATACCACAGCGATCGAGTTCGCTTTCAGCGCAGAGGAGTTCGAGAACGCTATTTCCGCAGCTTACAACAGAAGAAAGAAGAGCATCACCGTTCCCGGCTTCCGCAAGGGCAAGGCTCCCCGTAAGGTAATCGAGACCCATTACGGCGAGGGCGTTTTCTATGAGGACGCTGTAAACAGTCTCTACAATCAGAACATTGCTGAGATCGTTGAAAAGACTGGTCTTGAGGTAGTTGACGTTGAGAACACTGAGGTCGTTGACGTGAACAAGGAGACCGGCGTTAAGTTCAAGGCTGACCTTATCACCAAGCCTGCCGTAGAAATTTCTGACTACAAGGGATTAGAAGTTAAGAAGACTACCAAGAATGTAGATGACGCTGCAGTTGACGCAGAGATCGAAAAGGTACGTAACAGAAACGCAAGAAGCATTTCCGTTGAGGACAGAGCTGCTCAGACCGGCGATACAGCTGTTATCGACTTTGAGGGCTTCCTGGACGGTGTTGCTTTCGAGGGCGGTAAGGGTGAGAAGTTCCCGCTGGAGCTCGGTTCCGGTTCCTTTATCCCCGGATTCGAGGATCAGATCGTTGGCAAGAACATCGGCGATGAGTTCGATGTAAACGTTACTTTCCCTGAGCACTATCAGGCAGAGAACCTCGCTGGCAAGCCTGCTGTATTCAAGTGCAAGCTCCACGAGCTGAAGGGCAAGGAGCTCCCTGAGGTTGACGATGAGTTCGTTAAGGACGTAAGCGAGTTCGATACCCTTGACGAGTACAAGACTGACATCAGGTCCAAGCTTGAGAAGGCTGCTGCTGACGAGGCTTCCACAAATCTCGACAACGCACTGGTTGACGCTGTTATCGCAAAGATGTCCGCTGAGGTTCCGCAGGTAATGTACCAGCGCCGTATCGATGACATCGTGCGTGAGTGGAGCGCAAGAAACCGTATCCGTGTTGAGGACTACCTCAAGTACACCGGTACCACAATGGATCAGTTCAGAGCTAACTTCACCGAGGTAGCTAAGCGCCAGGTAGACCTGCGCCTTGCTCTTGAGAAGATCGCTGAGCTGGAGAATATCACTGTTTCTGACGAGGATCTCGAGAAGGAATACGCAGAGATGGCTGAGCAGTACAAGATGGACGTTGAGAAGGTAAAGTCCGCAGTTCCTGCTGAGGCTGTAAAGAACGACCTCAGGATCGAGAAGGCTCTCGACCTGGTTCGTGACTCTGCTAAGATCGAGGAAGTAACTGAATAAGTTCATAATCTGCGGCTCCGGGCAAAACCGGGGCTGCGAGGTACCTTTTGGACTTGCGGTTCCGGCAGCGTCGCATGACATTTTGTAACTGCCGGCACGGCAGCCGCTTCTGCGGAGAAGGGAGTACTATGGCTTATATTCCTTACGTAGTTGAACAGAGCAATCACGGCGAGCGTTCCTACGATATTTTCTCACGCCTGCTCAATGACAGAATAATCCTTCTGCACGATCAGGTGAATTCTGCGACTGCTAGCGTTGTAGTTGCACAGCTTCTCTATCTTGAGGGGCAGGATCCCGATAAGGATATCTACCTTTATATCAACAGCCCAGGAGGGTCTGTTTCCGACGGAATGGCAATTTACGACACCATGCAGTATATCAAGTGCGATGTTTCCACTATCTGCACTGGTATGGCTGCTTCTATGGGTGCGTTCCTGCTTTCGTCCGGCGCAAAGGGCAAGCGTATCGCTCTGCCGAACAGTGAGATCATGATCCACCAGCCGCTTATCTCCGGCAGCGGACTTTCCGGCCAGGTTACTGATATCATGATCCATTCCAATTACCTGCAGCGTACTAAGGAACGTCTGAACAAGATACTCAGCGCAAACACCGGCAAGCCTTATGAAGAGATCTGCCGTGATACTGAGCGTGACAACTTCATGTCCGCTGAGGAAGCGCTTCAGTATGGTCTGATAGACAAGGTATACAGCAGCAGGGCTGATATCAAGTAAAATCACTATGAGCGCCGGAGAGCGTCTGCTTTCCGGTCGCTTCGTTGTTTTTGAGAGGAACACATAATTATGATGGTTTGCTCCTTTTGCGGAAAGAATGAAAACCAGGTAAGGCGCATTCTTTACGGAGGAAACGGCGAGAATTCCGTTATATGCAACGAGTGTATTCTCGCATCTTATAATATGCTGGTCGAAAGCGGCGACATCAAGCCTGGCAGAATGGGTAAGCCGGCGTCCGATCCGAAGGACTCCGGATTCATTTCCGATGGCAGCGAGCTCATGAAGCCGGAGGAGATAAAGAAGTACCTCGATCAGTACATCATCGGACAGGACGAGGCTAAGAAGATCCTCAGCGTGTCCGTTTACAACCACTACAAGCGCACCTTCCTCAATGACGAGGAGGTCGATGACGAGGTCGAGCTGCAGAAGAGCAACGTTCTTCTGCTTGGCCCGACCGGTGTTGGTAAGACTATGCTGGCACAGTCCCTTGCCAAGCTGCTGAAC
>CAKSGA010000058.1 GCA_934454435.1 uncultured Oscillospiraceae bacterium
TGTTCCTGGGTCATTTTAAGTTTCTTTCGCAGGAAACGAATCCTATTCTTATAAGACACCGCCATGTTTACACCTCCTTCCCGGAGATTAGTATATAACATTTACGATGGTTTTTCAACCTACAAGGTGTCATATTCTTACGACATATTGTCATACAAAACCACTATATTTTGTGTTATAATAGATATAGGAACAAATAAGCGGCGGAAACAAAACCACTCCTTTTCGGAGAGTCGGACTAATCTCATTATCCGGAAACGTTACACCGCTTTAGTTCCGGCTCAGTTCCTTGACAATTAAATAGCAATGCAGATAACAACAAACTGATGTCCTTAAAGACGTGCCACGAAATTCCTGCTGTTGATCTGACGGAGTATCTCATTATCCGTGACCACCAATCTACCGCGCGAGAATAACAGATATGCCGCCACCTGCCGACAGTCCGCAGGAACCCTAAACGCATAGGGAACTCCTTAAAGGAACGAGCGCGGAGGACACAGTTATAATGATACTTCCGGCGACGGCTTGTCCCATAGGAATGGGCAGGGGTGAAAGTCCCATGCCAGGGTGCGTACTACCTGGGTCTGCATTGACACGCCAAAGCAGAAAAGGACGGGCATTTCTGCTCGTCCTTTACGCTTCGGTTATTTTATTAGATTCTTTGCTGTGATTTTACACAAATCTTTGCTGGTTTATTGGTAATTATGCTCAAACTTGATAAAATGGTGAGGGGATTGTGCTTTGCTGCCTTGACTTTTAGACTTTAATGTGTTAAACTTTACTTGTGAAACGCACGTCATAAGTCTGAAACTGGAGGTAATCGGATTATGGCAATGGTACTTATTATAACTGTTAGGAGGACAACAATATGACCTCAGAGCAGAAATCACTTATCATATCTCAGATATCGCTTCTTCTTGACCAGATGGTTGAGGCTCCGGCTGAGCCTAAAGCACCTGTTAAGGACGGTCCGCGCGAAATGCTCACGACCAAGGAGTGCCTTGAAACAGTAAAGGGATTATCGTTCCACACGCTTCGTGTTCTGATTGCCAAAGGTGAAATTCAAGCATTTAGAACAGGCGAGAACGGACGTGGACGTATCCTTGTCCCCAAGAGTTCGCTTCTTGCCTATTTTGACAGACTTTAAGACGAGAATCGCATTGCGATTATGCGTTAAAAGGGTCTGTGCAGGAGGTAATCTGAACATATGGCTACAATAAGGAAACGCGGAAAGACTTATCAAATCCGCGTCAGCACAGGCTATGACGCGCTCTACCGTCAGGTAGTGCGTACAAAAACCTGGAAACCCAAACCCGGAATGAGCGATAAACAGATAGAAGCCGAACTTAATAAGCAGGCGGTAATGTTTGAGGAACTCTGCACCAGAGGAATCGTTCCATCAAATATGAAGTTTCAGGAGCTTGCAGAGAAATGGTTTGACGAATATGCAGTTGTCAATCTCAAGAAATCCTCGGTACAGCGGCTCAGAGGGGTGACAAAGCGGATTTATTCCACATTCGGGCATATCAGGGTAGACAAGATAACCCGCGGTCAGATACAGGCATTCATTGATGACCTGGCGCGGAACGGCAAAAACTTTTTGAATGGTCAGCCGCTTTACCGAAAAACCATCATTCATCATCTGAATCTCTTGTCCGACGTGTTTAATTACGCGATACGATTGGAGATGATAGAGGATAATCCGTGCAAGAATATTTTCGTTCCCAAAGGCAGGAAAAAGGAAAAAGAAATATACACTGTCGAGGAAATGAAACAGCTTTTCGCACTCGCAGAAGAATACGGCACTCTGGATTATCGAGCTTTTCTTACGCTGGCGGTTTACAGCGGATTCAGAAGCGGTGAGCTTATGGGGCTTGAATGGAAGGATATCGACTGGGACAACAACGTTATAAGCGTCCGCAGGACTGCAAACTATACGGCAACAGACGGAACCTATACAGACACTCCGAAAACAAAAAAGTCGGTGCGGTCGCTGAAACTGCCTGATGTAGTGTTCGACCGGCTAAGAGAGCTGCGCATGCAGCAGCTTGAGAACAAAGAAATATTCGGAACAAAATGGGTAGACAGTGACCGGATATTTGTGAACAAGCTAGGAAAGCCGCTGTACAAAGGAGAGCCTTACAAGTGGCAGAAAAAGCTCACAGAGGAACACGGCATGAAATTCTGTGATATTCATTCGCTCAGGCATTTTAACGCTACGGTGCTGATTCATTCCGGAATTGATGCCGCAGCAGTGTCAAGCGCTCTGGGACATTCCAGCATAAGCACAACAACAAACATTTACTGCCATGCTTTTAACGAAGCGCAGGCAAGGACAGGGAATGCAATAGCAGCCGCATTGGACTTCACAAGTTTCCCTAAAGGGGAAGTTTCAGAAAATAAAAGGACAGAAATGCCTCTCTCAGAGCGCATTATTGCTCACAATTCTGACGTTGCGAAGGACACATGAAGGACAAAATTGCCTTTTCAGGGCAAAACAAAAGCCCTACAAACGGCTTAATACAGCCATTTGCAGGACCTTGAAGTGTGGTGGAGCCGAGGGGAATTGAACCCCTGTCCGAAAACCCGTCCTCACGACTTTCTCCGGGTGCAGTTTATCTTTTAGTTCTCCCTCGCCCGAACGCCGACAAACAGGCTTTCAGGTCTGGCAGCCTTTGATACATCATCTGCTACAAGGCTACTCGCTGATGACGTTCACCACTAGTCGACGCCATATCCCCGCCCGTGGTACTGCGAGGTATGACGGTAGCGCACTTAGGCAGCTACTAACTCAGAATTGTAATCTGCGTTTAAGTTTAAGGTTGCGACGATTAAAGTGATTTCGCCCTCACTACCCGCTTATCATGCCTCAGAATCCCCGTCGAAGCCTTTACGGCCCCATAATTCTGTTTATGATTATCATAGTATATCACATTTGAACCACTTTGTCAAGTACTCCGGCTCTTTTTCCGGAAATATTTTGAAGTTCCTCACCTGATACTTTATGCAATCATCAGCAATTTATTCATAGTCAGTTCAATTTACATAAGTATACCAGTCGAATTTCTGTTTCAGGACTCCGGAAATACTTATTCTGCGTTCTGCAAATCATTGATTTTTTTACTATATTGTGATACAATAAGAAGATAGGAAAAAATACGCAGGAGGTAAGAAACATGGCAGTTGCAGTACCAAAGCGAATAGCGTCCGGAATAATAAACGCCCTGAAAGGCGGCGTAGTCCCCCGCACGGGTCTGGGATATATTGCCGTAGGAAGAACTGCAGAGATAAACGCCCTGCTCCACGATGTTGACATTACCGAGGAGGGAGGAGCGTTCTTCCGATTTATCGTGGGAAGATACGGCAGCGGAAAGAGCTTTATGCTCCAGATGATGCGCCAGCACCTCATGGACCGTGGCTTTGTGACTGCCGACGCTGACCTCTCACCGGAACGCCGGCTGATGGGCACTAAAGGTCAGGGCCTTGCCACCTACCGTGAACTCATGCGGAACATGAGCGTCCGCACAAAGCCTGACGGCGGAGCGCTCCCGCTGATACTCGAAAAGTGGATAACAGGAATACGCACCGACGTTGTCGAGGAGGGCACCAGCCCCGACGACCCGTTCTTTGACGTCGCTGTGGAGCGCAAAATATACACGAAAATAAGCAGTCTGGAGGACATGGTGCACGGCTTTGACTTCGCCCGGGTCATAAACGCCTACCACAAGGCTTACACCAGCGGAAACGAAGAAAAAGCGGGCTGCGCAGTCCGCTGGCTGCGTGGCGAATACTCCACAAAGACCGAAGCAAAGCAGGATCTCGGCGTGAACGTTATCATCACCGACGACAACTGGTACGACTACATCAAACTGCTGACCGCTTTTTTCGTGAGCGCCGGATACAAGGGGTTCGTCATTATGATAGACGAACTTGTGAACATCATGAAAATACCTCACGCTGTGACCCGTCAGTACAATTACGAGAAAATACTCATGATGTACAATGACGTCATGCAGGGCAAGGCTTCACACCTGGGCATAATCATGGGCGGAACTCCCCAGTGTATCGAGGACACACGGCGTGGCGTGTTCAGCTATGACGCCCTGCGTTCCCGGCTTGAAAGAGGCAGATTTGCAACCGATGAGACCCACGACATGCTCGCACCGATAATAAAGCTCCAGCCGCTTTCCTATGAGGAGATGACGGTGCTTACCGAAAAGCTCGCCGAGATACACGCCGGTCTGTACAATTACCCCTGCCGCCTTTCCCTCGAGGACCGCATATTCTTCATCAAGGCAGAATACAGCCGTGTGGGAGCCGACACGAACATCACCCCACGTGAGATGATACGTGATTTCATCGAGCTGCTGAACATCGCCATGCAGAACCCCGACAAGAGCATAGCCGAACTGATGGGCGAGGACTCCGGCTTTGACTACGCCCAGCCGGAGGGCGATACGTCAGATCAGCCAGATGGTTTCGAGGATTTTGAACTGTAAGAACAAGGAGGGCTCCCCATGTCATCAGTATTCCACCGCTTTGCCCCGTTCATACAAGACTACATCTACCGCTGCAAGTGGGAGGAGCTCCGGGAGATACAGGTGCTCGCAGCCGAAGCGATATTCGACACTGACGAGAACCTGCTGCTTTCCAGCGGAACGGCGAGCGGAAAGACCGAAGCCGCCTTTCTCCCGGTGCTGACCCAGCTCTGGGAGAACCCCTCGAACAGCGTGGGCGTGCTCTACCTCTCCCCGCTGAAAGCCCTCATAAACGACCAGTTCGAGCGCCTGGAGGGACTTCTCGAGGAAGCGTCGATACCAGTAACCAAGTGGCACGGCGACGCCTCCGCCGCTGCAAAGAAGCGGGTCATGAAGCGCCCGCAGGGAATAATCCAGACCACGCCGGAGTCGCTGGAAAGCATGCTCATGCACAATTCCAGCGGAGCCAGCCGGCTGTTCAGCGACCTGCGTTTCGTCATTATCGATGAGGTCCACTATTTCATGGACAACGACCGTGGATTACAGCTCCTGTGCCTGCTGGAACGGCTCGCACGGCTGATAGGATACCACCCCCGGCGCATTGGTCTTTCAGCGACCCTGGGCGATACCACCAACGCCGAAGCCTGGCTAAACACCGGCAGCGGCAGGCACTGCATAACTCCCAAGACCCACGAAAAAGGCAGGACGCTGCGCCTTTCCGTGCGCTTCTTCCCGATAAAGGAAAAGATACCCAACTCCGACAGCAAGGTGCTGCTGAAAAACTACTACGACTATCTCTTTGAAAGCACCTGGAACAAACGCTGTATCCTCTTCTCCAACTCCAAGGGCGAGGTCGAGGAGAACATCGCCCACATGAAACGCATAGCCGCTGAACGCCGTCTGCCCGAAAACTACCTTGTCCACCACGCCAACATCTCCCCTGCCCTTCGGGAGTTTACCGAGCAGCGCATGAAATCCTCCGAGCAGCCCGTGTGCACCGGAGCCACCGTCACCCTGGAGCTCGGCATCGACCTCGGCAGGCTGGAACGAATAGTCCAGACCGGCTGCCCGCTGACGGTTTCGGGGCTTGTACAGCGCCTGGGACGTACCGGCAGACGTGGCGGAGTGGCAGAAATGCGCTTTGCGTTCCGCTGGGACATGAGCCTCCCGCCGCAGGAGTTCTACAAGGAAGTAAACTGGGACTTCGTAATGTGCGTCGCCATGATACTTCTCTATACCCGGGAGCGCTGGATAGAGCCAATGTACCTTCCAAAGCTTCCCTACAGCCTGCTGTATCACCAGACCATGAGCTGGCTGTCCTCCCAGGGCAGCGTCAGGCCCCCGGAGCTGGCACGGTATATCCTGACCCTGGGCGTGTTCCGTCACGTAAGCCGGGAGGATTACCTCCTGCTGCTGCGGCATATGCTCGAAAATGGTCAGATAGAGCGCTGCGAGGACGGAGGTCTGCTGATCGGCGAAAAGGGCGAAGCCGCCGTGAACAACTACGAGTTCCTTGCGGTGTTCTCAGTACCGTCCGAGTTCTCGGTCCGCTGCGGAGCTGAGGAGATAGGCACGGTCCAGACACCGTTCCCGGAAAAGTCGCAGTTTGCGCTTGCGGGCCAGGCGTGGGAGGTCACTGAGCTGGACCTGAAGGAGCGCCGAATATTTGTAAAGCACATTCCCGGCATTTCAGCCAACATGTGGCAGGACACCGGCAACGAGTACGTCCACACCCACGTCATGAAAAAGATACAGGAAATCCTGTGCAGTGACGAAGAATATGCGTTCCTTGACGAAGCTGCGAAAAAGCGGCTGAACGATATCCGCCGTGCCTGCCGTAACGCAGCGCTTCCGCAGGCCTCCGTGGTTTCCGGCAGGCTGGCGGGCAACATTCCGGGGACGCCCGGCGGACGTGTCGTGCAGGTCACGCCCACGATGTATGCCGTGTTCCCGTTTCTCGGGACGAGGGCGTGCATGGCGCTTATGTATGAGCTGCGCCAGCGGGGCTTCGGCGCAAATGTTTGGGTGCACAGATACATTCCTGTGTGCATTGAAGTCAAGACCGACCGCAGCATGGCGGAGCTCGAAAACACCCTCTCTGAAATAAAGGCGCAGGGCGCCGACAAATACACTTTCCGCATTCCCGATAACTGTGAGATAACCGGAAAGTACAACGACTATATCCCCAGGGAGCTCCTGCGTAAGCAGTACGTTGAGGACTACCTTGATACAGAGGACATGCAGATGAACCTCTGAACACACAAAACGCCGAGGGCTGCCCGTATGAGCAGCCCTCGGCTTGTGTTATATTGGGGGGAGAGTGGTTGTCAGATCGAACCTGCGCACTCCTTACTTAGCCTTGATCTTATAGATCTTGGAAGCAGAGGAGTAGATGCGCTTACCGTCCACAGTCGTGTAGGCCTTGATATAGTAGTAATATGTCTTGCCCTTAACTGCGGAGCTGTCTGTAAATGTCATTTCATCGGGATCGTAGCTCTCGACCTCGCCAACGACCTTGCCCTTGCCCTTGGAAGAATTGCGGCGGTAGATCACATAGCCGTCAGCGTACTCCGACTGATCCCATTCAAAGATGATACCGTCAGAGGTAGCCTTTCTGTAGGTGATGTTCACCTTGTCGGGGCGTACGATGACCGTTACCTTCCTGGTCTTTGCGGTGTTGGACTTTGCGGTGACCGTGATCACAGCCTTGCCTGCGGAAACGCCGGTAACTGTACCGTTGTCGTCAACAACTGCTACGTCCTCGTTGGAGGAGGTGTACAGCAGGGTCTTGTCGTCAGCGGCAGCGGGATAGATCTTAGCCTTGAATGTGAAAGTGCCGTCAATGCCGATGGTCTTGGATTTCGCCGGGGAAACGGAGAAGCTGGATACCGGAGTAGCAACAGTAACCACGCACTGTGCGGTGATACCGTTGGAGGACTTTGCGGTGATGGTCGCCGTGCCGTTTGCTACAGCCTTTACAAGTCCGCTGTCGTTTACGGTCGCAACTGCCGTGTTGGAACTGGACCATGTAACGGTCTTGTTGGTAGCGTCACTGGGAGATACGGTAGCAGTAAGTCTTGCGGTGCCCTTGGGCTTGAGGGTGAGCTCAGTCTTGTCAAGAGTAACCTTGTCAACGTTGACCATTCTCTGGCACAGACCGTCGTTGATAACGGTAACGGGGTCGGTGTTGGAGCCGCCCTGACCGTTGCCTACCTGACCGTTGGAGTTGCTGCCCCAGCAGTAGAGCTCATTGTCGCCGTTGATGCAGCCTGCGAAGTCGCCGCCAAGGCTTACGGAGTCGATATCGCTCTTTACGAGCTTTGCGAAGGAATATTCATTCTTTGTGGAGCCATTGCCGAGCTGACCGCTGGAGTTAGCGCCGCTCATATAAAGATCATCACCATCGAGGACGGCAGAGAAGCTGCCGCTTGTGAATACTTCATCACCGGAAACGCTTACCTTTTCGGGGGTCCTTACTCTGCCGGAGTCGGTGCCGAGCTCGCCGGAGTTGTTCTCACCCCAGCCGTAAACTGCGCCGTCACTTGCTGCAATGAGGGTGTGATTTCCGCTTGCAGCTACCTTGATAACGCCGAGGGTGTTCTTTTTCTTGTCGAGTATCTCGATAAGCTCAGGAGTTTCTACCACTCTGGAGGTGGTGTCAACGCCGAGCTGCTTGAAGGAGTTGCTGCCCCAACCGTAGAGCTCACCGCCGCTGGTCACTGCGAAGCAGTGGTTAGCACCCGCTGCGATGTCAGCGATACCGCTGGAAATGGTATCGTCAAGCTGCTCAGCATACTCGATCGTCTTGGAAGTGGAGCTGCCGAGCCTGTTGGAAGCATTCTTGCCCCAGCCCCATACTGCGCCACGGATAAGTGCGAGTGCAAAGCCATCGCTGAATACTATCTTGTCGATAACATCACCGGAAAGGTACTCATTAAGGGTAGGTGTGGTGATGTTGCCGGAGCGGGTCTTCATGCCGAGCATGCAGCCGCTGTTGTCGCCGAATACATATACGTTGTTATCGGTCGTCTGGACTATGGTGGTCTTGTTGCCGCACCATACATTGGCAGCCTCGGAGTCCAGCTTGATCTTTACAGGCTTCTGGCTGCTGGTGGTCTTGCCGGTGCCGAGCTGACCCTTATCGTTGTTGCCCCAGGTGTAGAGGTTGCCGTCAACGTCTATCGCAGCGGCATGGTCAGTACCTGCGGAATATATAGCCATGTTCTTGCTTACAAGAACGGGCTTTGCAACAGAGGAAACCTGTGTAGAAAACAGCTCGCCGTATACTCCGGAGCCTGCCGTGGAAACCCTGCCGTTGCTCTTGAGCATAATTGAGTGGTGCTCGCCGAAAGCTACAGAAACAACGCTGCCGGTTACATTTCCGGGTGCATAGAGGTCCTCGGTCTTGCCATTGTGGAGCTGACCGTAGGTATTGTCGCCCCAGGTGTAAAGAACGCCGCTGTCAAGCACTGCGCCGGAAGAGTTCCCGCCTGCAAATACGGAGCTTACGTTCCTGATGGAAACCTTCTCAAAGGAGTTGGAGGAAGCATAGTCGTCGTCCACGCCAAGCTGACCCTTTGAATTGTCGCCCGCTGCCTTTACCGTGCCATCGGTCATGAGCACCAGGGAGTGGTCGTTGCCAGCCTCGACACTTGCAGCTCCACTGTCTATTACCTTTGTGAGAGAGGACATATCCCTGTAGCTGCCCGTGCCGAGCTGACCATTGTCATTGCTTCCGCAGGCATAGACCTCGCCCTTTTCGGTAACTATCAGCGTGAAGCTGTCGCCCGCAGCAACATCGACAGCCTTCTCAGCGATCTTGACATCGTCGTTCTTCCTTGCGTTGGAGGAGAAGCCGAGCTCGCCGTATTCGTTGCTGCCCCAGCCCATAACGGTGCCGTCCCTGAGCAGTGCAACGGTATGAGTATCGCCCGCAGCTACTTCCTGAACGTTGTCCATGAGCTTCTGGGGGGTGTAGATGTACATATTGGAAGCCGACGGGTCTACCTGACCGCTGGAGTTATCGCCCCAGCCATAGAGGGTGCCGTTCTGGTCGATAGCGAAGCTCACATCATCGTTAGCCTCAGCATAAACGACCTTGTCCATTACCTTCTTGCCGTTGGACTCGGTCTCAGCGGACCCGATACCCAGCTGACCCTTGCTGTTGTCGCCTGCTGCCCAGAGCGACATATCGCTCTTGATAACAAGACTGTGATTTTCGCCCGCAGCGATGGTATCAACGCTTACCGACGAACTGGCCGCCGACGCCGATACCGGGATCATAGCCGCAAGCTGCGCCGCACACAGTGTCACTGCAATGATCTTTTTCTTTGTGTTCATACGAACTCCCTCCATATCATTTTAATATTACGGTGCCTGTCTGCGCCGCATGATTTCATTGCCTTTCATAATATAAAACAACTGAACCCACTAAAAGGTTGCACTTTTTCCAGAAAAAATTCCAATTTTTTTTATTTCAATAATCAGTACGGAAAAAGACGTCACAAGTCGCCTTTTCTGTGAAAAAACTCCCGGCTCTCACAGGAAAGCCGGGACAGGGAGGTATAAGGAAAAACCAATGACAACTCCGAATCACTTCTGAATTGCCTTGAAAGCGGTGTCAAGAGCGTCGATAAGGTCGTCGATGTGCTCTGTACCGATGGAAAGTCTGATGGTGTTGGGCTTGATTCCCTGCTCCAGAAGCTCTTCTTCGGTGAGCTGGGAGTGGGTCGTGGATGCCGGGTGGATAACCAGGGACTTGACATCAGCAACGTTAGCAAGCAGGGAGAAGATGGGTAGGTTGTCGATGAACTTCTGTGCGTCCTCTGCGGTGCCCTTTACCTCGAATGTGAAGATGGAGCCGCCGCCGTTCGGGAAGTACTTCTTATAAAGCTCATGAGTAGGCTCGGTAGCAAGGGACGGGTGGTGAACAGCCTCTACCTGCGGGTGCTTGCTGAGGTACTCAACTACCTTCAGTGCATTGAACACGTGGCGCTCAACACGCAGCGAGAGAGTCTCCAGACCCTGTAGGAATATGAAAGCGTGGAACGGAGAGATAGTCGCACCGGTATCACGCAGGAGTATCGCACGAATGTAGGTAACAAAAGCCGCAGCGCCGACAGCATCGGAGAAGCTGATGCCGTGATAGGAAGGGTTCGGCTCGGAGATCCACGGGTAAGCTCCGGACTTCTTCCAGTCGAAGTTGCCGCTGTCAACGATAACGCCGCCGATGGCAGTACCGTGACCGCCGATGAACTTTGTAGCGGAATGAACAACGATATCAGCGCCGTACTCGATCGGGCGGAGCAGGTAAGGAGTTGCAAAGGTGCTGTCCACTACCAGCGGGATATTGTGCTTGTGGGCGATCTGTGCCAGCTTTTCGATGTCGGCAACGTTGGAATTCGGGTTGCCGAGGGACTCAACGTACAGGGCCTTTGTGTTCTCATCAATAGCCGCCTCAAAGGAGCCCTCAACGTAGGGATCAACAAACTTTGCGGTCACGCCGTACAGCGGGAGAGTGTGTGCGAGCAGGTTGTAGGTTCCGCCGTAAATTGTATTGGAAGCTACGATGTTCTCGCCCTGCTTAGCGAGCGCCTGAATCGTGTAGGTGATCGCAGCCGCACCGGAAGCGGTAGCCAGGGCTGCAACGCCGCCTTCGAGAGCTGCTATTCTCTTCTCAAAAACGTCCTGGGTGGAGTTTGTCAGTCTGCCGTAGATATTGCCGGCGTCTGCAAGTCCGAAGCGTGCTGCAGCGTGTGCGGAGTTCTTGAAAACGTAGGAAGTTGTCGCATATATCGGAACTGCACGTGCGTCTGATGCGGGATCGGGCTGCTCCTGACCAACGTGGAGCTGTAAGGTCTCAAATCTGTACTTCTTGTCTGCCATGGTGTTTATCCTCCATTAATTCGTTTTGATTTCAGTTGTTGTGTTCTGTGATTGTTGTTCCGGGTCGGGCATGTTCAACAGCGGCACATTCGGCGGCTTGTTGAGGTTATGATGTTTTTCATTTCAACACCTCCGTGTTTTTCTTTCTGTACTAAGTATATCACAATGGTAGGTATTTGTCCAATTGTATTTTTTTATTGCTTGCTATAGGTTCAGATTATATCTGACAACAAAGATAAAGGGCAGGGGTTACCCTGCCCTGTGTCTTAATTATCCTTCGATAAGCGACCTGAGGTAATCAGTCATCTCAGTTGCTGCGATGTCCTGGGAAGCCTCGGTGGGGTGCCAGTCGGCAGCCCAGCCGTTCTTGTTGCCGTCCTGCTGGGTCATGAGCAGGGTGGAAACATTGGTGTCGCCGGTCTGCTCGGTGTACTGCTCCACCGCACGCTGAACGCCGTTCTTGTACAGGCTGGAGCCCATAACGCCCAGAGCGCACACGATATGTGCGTCAGGATTGTTCTCACGGACTACCTTCAGGAATTCGGTATAGCCATCTGCATACTCAAGCACACGGTCCTTGTCGGAACCAGTATAGCTTGCGTCATTGGTGCCGAGGTTGATAACAACATACTGCGGCTGGAACTTGCTGAAATCCCAGTCGATGTCACGCAGGTCAAGCTCGTTCCACTGACCCCAGGACTTGCCGACCTTGGTATAAACGTCCGGTACAAGCTGGCTGGTCTGCTTCTGTCCGTTGTCGGTGTAGCCGGAAACTATACCGTTGCCGCTGTAGGAAACCAGGCTGTAGTCAGCGTCCAGCGCCATAGCGGTCTTGAAAGCATACGCCTTTGTAGCGTCCTCCGTGGTGGTCTTGAAATGATTGTTGCGGTCAGGGTCGTCAACGCCATAGCCGCAGGTGATGGAGTCGCCGATGAACTCGATCTTGAGATCCTTCTCAGGTGTGGGAGTCAGGCCGCCGATGGAAGTTACGTTGATGCTCTTTATGCCCATAGTGGACTCCTGCGCCTCGGAGAGCTTCAGGAACTTTACGGTTGTGGGTACCGCTTCGTCTGCACTGAAAACCTCAACGGTCTTTTCAGGGGCGTCAACTATGTCGTCAACGGTGCGCTCGCCGTTTATGTAGACTGCGAACCTGGGAGTCTTTTCAGGGTTGCTGCACATGCTGTCGCCTACCAGCGAGAAAGAAACGCTGGTGCCGGTGAATGTGAACTCCACGCCGCTTGCCGAAAGCCCGAGCCAGCGTATGCCCTCGTATTCAGCAGTCCTGCCGATGAGCTTAACATTATCCTCATTTGCAGCGAATGTCTTTTCTGAAAGTGTCATATCGTCCTCCGAAGTGTTTTCTGTGGTGGAAACGGAACTGTCCTCCGCCGAAGCGTCAGCGGCGCCGCTGTCGTCCGCTGCGGTGGAACTGTCCCCTGCAGTGGAGCTGTCAGTAGCGGTCGTGGAGCTGTCCCCCGTATCCTGAACGGAGCTGCCCTCGGTCTTAGCGCAGCCGGTCAGCATCAGCGCAAGGGCTGTGAGGAATGACAGCGCAGATGTCTTTATACTCATAAAACCTCCAAATTACTTGTAGGTCACCCCTAAAAACCTCGTTTGAGCGAAATGTGTATAGCACACCGTCGGCTTTCATAGAGGATAAGCTGAAAAAAGCGAAGCGTAACAAAATCAGATGCGTGAATTTGCTCGTTTGAACGGATCGATTTTGTTTTATTCAGCGTTTCCTCGCATCCGGCGCACTCTACCCATTTTCCCTCTTCAAACCGGTTTTTAGAGCTGACCTGTAAAAAGACCGCCCGTCGGCATATTTGATCCGGACGGACGGTCTGTTTGAGTTTCTGTCAAACCGGCAGATCAGACACCGAACTTGATGGTGCTTACCTTAACGCCGGGGCCCATTGTGGAAGAAACTGTGCAGCTCTTGATATACTGACCCTTTGCAGCAGCAGGCTTAGCCTTTGCTACAGCGTCCATAAGAGCGTTGAAGTTCTGCTCGAGCTTCTCAGCGCCGAAGGAAGCCTTACCGATGGGGCAGTGAATGATGTTAGCCTTGTCAAGACGATACTCGATCTTACCAGCCTTAGCTTCCTGAACAGCCTTAGCTACATCAGGGGTAACAGTACCAGCCTTGGGGTTAGGCATAAGGCCTCTCGGACCGAGGACCTTACCGAGTCTACCAACAACACCCATCATGTCGGGAGTTGCGATAACGACCTCGAAGTCCATCCAGCCGCCGTTGATCTTAGCAACGGTGTCGTTGTCAGCGATGTAATCAGCGCCAGCGTCCTTGGCAGCCTGCTCCTTGTCAGCCTTGCAGAATACCAGGGTACGAACCTTCTTACCGGTACCGTTAGGCAGGACAACAGCGCCTCTGACCTGCTGGTCAGCGTGACGGGAGTCAACGCCCAGACGAACGTGGAGCTCAACGGTCTCGTCGAACTTAGCCTTAGCGGTCTTGCATACTAAATCGAAAGCCTCTGCGGACTCGTAAACCTTAGCGGACTCAACGAGCTTGCTGCTTTCAACATACTTCTTTCCGTGTTTCATTAAAAAATCCTCCTTGTGGTCAAGCGGAATGTATCCTCCCACTGAATTTATAGTTGATTTGAAGTGACAGGGGGTCGATTAGTCAACGACCTCAACGCCCATGGAACGAGCAGTACCAGCGATCATAGACATAGCTGTGTCGATGTTAGCTGCGTTCAGGTCGGGCATCTTTGTTTCAGCGATCTCCTTGAGCTGAGCCTTGGTGATCTTTGCAACCTTGGTCTTGTTCGGAACGCCGGAACCGCTCTCGATCTTGCAAGCCTTCTTGATAAGCACGCTTGCGGGAGGGGTCTTTGTAATGAATGTGAAGCTCTTATCAGCGTAAACGGTGATAACAACAGGAATGATCAGGCCTGCCTTATCCTTAGTACGCTCGTTGAACTCCTTGGTGAATGCCATGATATTAACGCCGTGCTGACCCAGTGCAGGACCAACAGGGGGCGCAGGTGTAGCCTTGCCGGCCGGGATCTGTAACTTAATAAATCCTGTTACCTTCTGTGCCATGATTTTAATCCTCCATAAAAAACTTGAAGTTTGATCTCACCCTAACGGTGGTTCAGATCTTTTCGACAGCTGAAAGCTCAAAAGAAGTCGGAGCCATCTGACCCATCATAACCAGGTCAACAACGACCTTGTTCTGATCGGGATCAATGCTGC
>CAKSGA010000059.1 GCA_934454435.1 uncultured Oscillospiraceae bacterium
CATGGGAAGTATCAGTATAGGCGCCACTGAAGAGGTTGCGACCAGCTTTACAGTGTCAGAGTCGCACGCCTTGAAAGCGTCCAGCATATACTTGGCGTTGAAGCCTATCACCAGCGGCTGACCGTTGTATTTTACGGAGATCTTGTCGTTCACCTTACCGATGGCGGTGGTGCAGCTCATGGAAATGATATTGTCCCTGATCTCGCAGCGGATAGGATTCTTGTTCTTCTCATTTATTATGAGCATGGTACGCTCCAGCATGTCTGTCATTTCACGGCAGTTTACCTCTGCAAAGGTATCGGAAGCGCTCTTCAGATAGTTCTTGTAGGGAATGAACTCGCCGTCCAACAGGCGGGAGATCATGATATATCCGTCAACGGTAAAGCTGATCTGGTTCTTGTCAACGCTGACGATGACATTCTTGTCGTTGTCATCGGAGAGGATATGTGTGAGCTCTTCAAGGGTCTTTGCAGGCACGATGAAGCTCATGTTGTTGTATGTAAGCGGTTCCTGACGGAGAGCTATGCGCACGCCGTCAACAGCGACAATGCTGAGTATATTGTCCTCCAGCTCAAATTTGCAGCCCATGAGAGCGGGCTTGCTGTCCACCGTGGCAACGGCGAACTTTGTCTGGGTGATCATGCTTTTCAGCAGCTTCTGCGGCATTGTGAAGCTGGTTTCAGGGTTCACCTGGGGAACGTTGGGATAATCGTCAGCGCTCATGCACATAACGGAGAAATTGGTATCCCTGCCGGAGATCTCAGCGATATTGTTTCCGCTGCACTCAAAGGTGATGTCGCCGGATGGCATCTTTCTGATGATATCTCCCGCCATTCTGGCATTGATGACGATATTGCCGCTTTCCATGCCGTTTACTTCAATAGAAGTCTTGATACCTATATCAAGGTCGTAACCGGTAACGGTGAGGGTGTTCCCTTCCAGTTCCATAAGAATTCCTTCAAGGGCGGGAATGCTGGATTTACCGGCAGCAGCCTTTGACGTAGTCTGAACGGCGGAAAGAATGATCTCCTTGCCACAGCTGAACTTCATATTATCTTCCTTTCACACACTCCGCCGCAGGCGGAATTTTTTCAAAGATATCTATTTTTTAATAATAATAATAAGGGCGGTTCAAAAGTTGAAAAGTCCGCAAAACCTCTGGCAGAGTGATTTCACAGGCAGTTGATTTTTACGGCGCCGCTGTTGAAAATATGTGGATCCCAGAGTTGATAGTTTTATTTCAACGGTCGGTGGAATAAAACTCAAAACATGTTGAAAATCAGCATAAAAACTGTCGTTACTGGTTAGCCTTGATGTTCTTTATGAGGTCCTCCACAACGGAACGGAAGCTGCTGTCCTTAGCCATAGTTTCCTTGACGGTCTTTATCGCATAGACGATGGTGGAATGATCTCTGCCGCTGAATTCCTGACCGATGGTTTCGTAGGGCAGGCCAGTGATCTCCTGAATAACGTAGATAGCGACCTTGCGGGCGGATGATATGGGGGAATTGCGCTTCTGGGAGCGGATCTCATCAGGGCTGACGTTGTAGATCTTTGCCGCCTCGCTGATGATCTTGTCAACAGTTATCGGGATCGGCTGGTGATCGGAAACGATGTCCTTTATGACATTCTGCGCCACAACTATAGTTGGCTTGATCTGGGATACCATATATAAGGCGTTCATCTTGGTAACAACGCCCTCTATCTGACGAATGTTGGATTTCAGCTTGGTTGCTATGAAATCTACTACGTCGTCGGGAATCTTGAAGTTGAGTATTTCCGCCTTGCGTTGTATGATAGCGAGTCTTGTTTCATATTCCGGTGCCCGGACGTCCGCCGCAAGACCTGAAGAAAATCGTGTTTTCAGTCGGTCGGAGATTGACTTTATCTCCTTGGCGGGGCGGTCTGACGTGAGAACTATCGCCTTGTTGAGCTTATACAGTTCGTTGAAAATGTGGAAGAACTTTTCCTCGGTCTGCTCCTTGCCGGCGATGAACTGGATATCGTCTATCAGCAGGGCATCGGCGTTGCGGTACTTTTCGTCAAAAAGCTCGGTATTGTTCGCAGTGATGGAATGCAGGAACTCGTTGGTAAAGGTTTCTGCGGAAATATAGATGATGTTTATGCCGGGATAGTTCTTTTCCATCTCGTTCTGGATAGCTGAGAGAAGATGGGTCTTTCCAAGGCCGGAGTCGCCGTAGATGAACAGCGGGTTGTATTTTTCGTGCTGTTTCTGGGAAACTGCCTTGGCGGCGGCAAAGGCAAGGTTGTTTGAGGGTCCGACGATGAAGTTGTCAAAGGTGTATGTAACCTTGTTGTCGTTCACAAGGTTGTCGATCTGATTATTGAGCTCCTCGTTGTTCTTGACTGAGGTCAGCCGGGACTCGTTTGTGGGGGCACCGCTCTGGACGATGAACTGTACCGTGATGGGGTATCCGATGACATTTTCAAACTGCTCCTCCAGGCGGGCACGATAAATTTCGTTGAGGGTATTCAGCTTGAAATCAATGTCAGTTGCAAGTATAACGACATTTCCGTTCATCTCCACGGGATTAAGGGTATCAAGCCAGATCTCCCGGGCGGAGGCGGAAGTGTTATATTCCCGCACGTAGTTTTCCACTACGAGGTTATAAATGTCTGAGAGTGAGGAGATTGATTTCATAGCGTGTCACCATTCCATTTTTTATTGCAGAAAATGATCTGCTTCTTATCTTTCTTTACAATTTATTCCTGACAGGGTATATATAATAATAGTATATTATAATATAGTGAAAACTTGAAGGATCGTTCCCTGTTAATCAGTTAGTCAAACTAAATGATTTGTGTCAATAAAAGTCCATATTTAATAATAACATAAAAGTTGAATTTTTTCAAGCACAAAAGCACTCAAATTTTCAACAATAATCTGTGAATATTAAACAAACATATATAGAAGTGCAAAGATAAGAGCAGAGCAGAAGGCTCCGGCGGCGGCGGACGCTGAAATTTTCAGCCGGTTTGTCCGTCGCTGTCTTAGAATGAAGGCTGGGGTTGCGGAGGCTATCAGCGTCGCCTGGCGTTCGATCTCGGCGTTATCAGGCGGTTCGCAGCAACTGTTCAGTATCACGATAACTTTCTCAAAGCAACTGTTGCGAGGCGTTATTTCAATTATGCTCTTTGTTACTCCTTTGATCATAAATTTCCTGCTTTCTTCGGTAATATTTATTCAACATTAGATTGGACCACTGTTATTAATTTATACATGATTTTACTGATTTTTTAACGAAAAGCTGTGAAATGATAAAAAACTTATGGTATAACGGTGAAAACTCTCCTATAATTGTTGAAAAGACTGTTGAATTGGTTAAAAGATCGCATAAAACCGTCAGTCAGGCTGTGCCAGTTTCAACAAAGCAAATGACAGCTATGAATTTTTAGGTTAAATGTCAGTTGGTAAGTACAATTTATACTCTGTGTTAATCCCCGCAGATCGTGATTATTACGTACAAAAAGACGATTTCTGTCAAAGCAGTGTTGAAAATTATTGCACATATGCTTGTCAACAGGATTTTCAGCCGTGTTTTCAACGTTAAAACAAGTTGTTTCCCCACTAACTGTTGAAAAATGTGTTGAAATGGTTAAAAAATGTGATTGCTGCGTCAGGTGTTGAAAAAGCAGAATCAGTTGGAACAAGGGTTGAAAAGTCGTTGATAGGGTGTGGGAAAAGTTTTTCTCAACTTTTCAGTGTTGAATGTTGAAATATCTGATCATTTTAATATAAAAAAAAGACGGCCACTTGCCGTCACAGGCTGTCGATAAAGGCACATCTGCGTCTGTCACCGCATTATTTGCTTCGCAAAAAACGCTGCACGACGGCAGGCACAAACACGATGTTTGTGCAGTTGCCCCCAGAGCCCGACACGATGTCGGGCAATAAAGGGCAACATGCACAAAGCCTAGCCGTCATGCGGGTTCCTAGCATCTGCACCTTTCTCGGCAGCCTGGGATAGATACTTTTTCGACAAGCAGAGACGGCCACTTGCCGTCCTGTTTCGCCATCAGATCAAAAAAGGCTATGATAAAATCACAGCCTCAAATCAATATCAGTTCCCGTCCTGTTCACTCTCGAGGAAGTATGAAGCCTCCATATCAGCCACCGAGAGCGCAAATGCCAGCGGGTACATTGCCATCGCCTGTCCGACTATCCCGTTATCCTCTGGACCGGAAAAGCCCATGTGCCAGCGTATCGCCATGGCTTCCTCCCGGGTGAGCCGCATGAACCCGCTCACCATATACACCGATTTCTCGCCATGTCCATAGGGCAGTGTATCGTGGATCTCGTAGCGTGGCTGCTTTTCCCACTGACCGGTCTGCTCGTTCTTGACGTTGCGCCAGCCCACCTTGTAGAAGTTCACCTTGCAGACGTCGTGAAGAAGTGCGGCTATCGCAGCAGTTTCATTGCTGACGTTCAGATGATATTCGTCCCTGACCCGCTCCCGCTCCAGATAGGCGCAAAGGCAGTGGTAAACGTTCAGGGAGTGCCGCAGAAGTCCCCCCTCAAAGGCGTTGTGATAGCGTGTGCTTGCCGGGGCGGTGAAAAAGTCGCTCTTGTTCTCAAGAAAGTCCAGCAGCTTGTCAGAGCCCTCACGGGTGATATTCCCGGTGTATATCTTTATGAATTCTTCCTTGTCAGTCATGGTGCCTCCAGTGTCAGTTATATCCGGTGTAGCGGACCCTCTTCCTTGTGATGGAGAGCGTCTGCGGGTCGAAGGTGTATTCGTACTGCTTGACGGTGTAGGTGCCGTACTCCTTTGCCACGATGTGCTGTATCATGAGTCCTGCGGACTGCGGCTCCAGGTGAGTTCCGTAGGGAGCAGTTTCAACTCCGTTTTCATATACCGGGATCTCCGTCAGCTTACGGTCTGAAACGGCAAAGTACCTTGCATACTGCGGGACCTCCACCTCGTTCAGTATGGTGAAGTCGAGCTGTATGAGGTCAGGGTACTCGTCAGCGCTGAAATCCCTCATGTTGGAAATGATCTCGCAGCCGTATGTAAGGTCTTTCAGGACGTTCTCAAAGATAAGGAACCCATCGTCCCGGGGGACGTTGATCTTCAGCGTATCGATGATCTCCCCCTGCTGCAGCAGGTCCAGACGGAAGTCCCCGTAAAGACTGCCGTCTATCACCGTGGTTTCAAGCTCGGTCGCCTCGGTGGTTTCCGGGAGCTTTATGCAGGAGATGTCCACAGTGAAATACTCCCCGCCGGAGTACACATTCTTTATGGAGTAGGAAAGGCGGCTGCCCTCTATCCTCGGGGTCTGGACGGCGGCAGGTATCACCTCGTCCGGCCGCAGCGGCTCCGGTTCTGAGGTGGTAGCGGTCGGTGCAGTAGTGGTAATTTCGGTGAAAACAGACGCATCGGGTCCGGAAGTCCGCACAGATTCCTGGGGTTCTGTTTCAAGGTTGCAGCCGGTCAGCATGAGCAAAAGCGCTGCGGCGGTCATACCTTTTCTGAAATTCTTCATACTGTCACCTCCGGTCATATTTCTATAATACTATTATATAAAAATATACCGGAAAAATCAAGGTGTTTTTTGGACCAATTTTTCTCATCGTACGGCAGAATTTACAGCGTCCGAAATAGAGTACGCCCACATCCGGAGCTGGACGTCCTCGTCAGATGGCGCTGCGAGGAGCCCCCGGTGGGACATGTTCCGGGTCAGCGCCTCCACGCTCACCGCTGTGGGAACTCCCACGGCGATTACAGGGACGCCAACGGACCTGCGGGATAGCTCCCGCCGGGGCGCAGCCGAACCGGAGCCGGGAACTATTCCGGCGGTGGAAAGCTGCACCGACCTGCACAGCCTGCCCGGAAAGTCACAGCTGAGGGAGTCCACTGCAATGACGCAGCATGCGTCTATCTCCCGGGCGGCGGCACGGACCAGGGCTACGGTTTCGATACCGGTGCGGGCGGCAACGTCAGTTTCGATGGCGGCGAGGGAATAGTGCGTTCCCTTTCGTGGGACCAGCCTGCGGATAGTCAGTGCTCCCAGGCTGTCCCGGGTGATGTCAGGGTTGCCGAGACCTGCGGCGAGCACGGTACCCTCCGCAGGCAGAAGCTGCAAAAGGGCCCGGCGAAGGAGTGCAGTGAGCTCGCTGCGGGAGGGGTCGCCCTCCAGGGTGATGTATCTTCCGGGTAGGAACTGTGTGCGCATTTCCGGGGTGATGCGGATATCGGTAATGCTGACGCCGCCTATCGTCCGGGTGACTTCCTTTCCGGCGGGGATAGAGGCGCTTTCGCAGGCAAGGTCGGTGTGAAGTTTCATGGCGCTCCTTTCGCTGATGACTGTGGAATTACGACAATATCCTGCCCTGCGGAGCAAATATTATCCCGTGTGTAAAAAAACGTTGCATTTTTCGGCGAAATGCTGTATAATAGAAAATGAAAACCTCTGCCTGCGGGCATTTGCTCCAACGGCGGAATTATCAGGAGGTAACATAATGAAGCTGATATTCGCTATCGTTAATAATGACGACAGTCACTCGGTATCCTCTTCGCTCACCCAGAGCGGCTTTCAGGCGACCAAGCTCGCTTCTACCGGAGGGTTCCTGATGTCTGGCAACACCACCTTCATGATCTGTTCGCAGGACGACCAGGTCGATACAGTTATTGATATAATCAGCAAGCACAGTCACAAGCGTCAGCAGTTCGTGCCGAATTCCGCAAGCTATGGGCTGAGCAACTACACCAGCTTCCCCGTGGAGGTCTCCGTTGGCGGAGCTACGATATTTGTGACGAACATAGAAAGATTTGAGAAGGTATAATGCGTCTTTACGGTAAGGAACGGCTGGCGGAGCTGCTGTCTTATACGGCGGCGGAGAACCGCCTGCCCCATGCGATTCTTCTCACCGGCGAACGTGGCAGCGGCAGAATGACCGTTGCAAAATACATCGCAAAGCTGTTCCTGTGCGGGACGGAGCCCTGCGGGAAATGCTCCGTCTGCAGCAGGATAGACGAGGGTACTCACCCGGACGTAATTGACGTGCTGCGGGAAGTGGGGGGGAAGTATGCCCTTATGACGGCAAAGGGCGTTATATCCGTCCGGGACTTCATGGACGGCGTAGCGATAAAGCCGAATGACGGCGATGTGAAAATATACATCTTCGCCAGGGCTGAGGAGCTGTCGCCGCTGATACAGAACACCCTGCTCAAGAATATCGAGGAACCGGAGAGCTGGGTCAAGTACATTTTCATTTGTGAGAATGCCGAGAGCCTGCTCACCACGATACGTTCCAGGGTGGCTGAGTTCCGGGTACCGGACTGCCCTCCTGTTGTATGCAGGGACTGTCTTGTCAATGAATACGGTATCGAGCCGAAGAAAGCCGGGGAGTATTCCCAGATGATGTCGGGAAATATCGGCAAATGTCTGGAAGCCCTGGGGGCGGCGGACAAGCCCGATAAGAAACGCAGCACAAAGAAGCCGGACGAAGAGGATACCGAGGAGGTATCGTCGGAGCTGCGTCTGATGGAGAGCGCCCGGCAGGCGGGCGCAGCGCTTGCGGCAGGGAGCCCGTACATGCTTTGCGCAGCATTCGGCACCCAGACCGGACGTAAGGAGTACGCCGGAATGCTGGAGTATTTCGCCGGTATTCTGCGGGACGCACTTGCGGCGAGGACCGGCGGAGAGCTTTATTCCTGCGGCAAGGACGAAGCGGGAAAGATCGCAGGTAAATATGACGAAGTAAGACTGACGGAAATGTTGGATGCAGTGTTCGAGGTAAACAGCAGGGCGGCTGCGGCTAATCTGAATTTAGCGTTATGCTCGGCATACCTGACGTCAAGATTGCTCTAACAAAAGGAGAATAATGGATAACAATTACTTTACAGAAAAAATAGCGCCGAAGAACAAGCCGGCGCAGGAGAAAGAGCAGGTACCGGCAGCCAAAATCATACCTGACGACCTGACGGAGCACCGTGCGAACCATGCTGGTGAGAAGAGGGCGCAGTCCGTCCCGGCGCCTGCGAAAATACTTCCGGAGGACCTGACGGAGCATCGTGCAAATCACTCCGAGGACAAAAAGCCGCAGCCCGCAAGGAATTCCCAGGGCGACATGACGGAGCGCCGTGCGAACCACACTGAAAGACCTCCCAGGCAGGAACACCGCAGCGAGCTTCCGAAGCGTGAAAAAAAGCCCGCAGACCCGAATTCAGTGGTCGAGATAATCGGTGTTCGGTTCAAGGACGTGGGCAAGGTGTACTATTTTGCGCCGGGGGGAGTTCAGTTCACCCAGGGCGACAGTGCAATAGTGGAAACCGCCCGGGGCGTTGAGTGCGGCGAGATCGTTCTGACGAATCGTACAGTCTCCGAAAGCAATATAGTTTCCCCGCTGAAGAGCATAATCCGCAAGGCTACCCCTGCTGATATAAAGCAGCTTGAGGAGCGCCGCCGCCAGGAAAAGGAGATCATGCAGGTATTCGGCGAGAAGATAGCCCAGCACAAGCTGGACATGAAGCCGATAGACGTTGACTGCACCTTTGACGGCAGCAAGATACTGTTCTATTTCACGTCAGACGGCAGGGTGGATTTCCGTGAGCTGGTAAAGGACCTCGCTTCCGTGTACCGCACGAGGATAGAGCTGCGGCAGATAGGCGTGCGTGACGAGGCTAAGATGCTCGGAGGACTTGGTATCTGCGGCAGACCGTTCTGCTGCTCCAGTTTTCTGGGCGAGTTCCAGCCGGTGTCAATCAAGATGGCAAAGGAGCAGTCGCTGTCACTTAATCCCACGAAGATATCCGGCACCTGCGGACGTCTTATGTGCTGTCTGAAGTATGAGCAGAACTGCTATGAAGAATTCCTGCGGACGACCCCGAAGGCAGGCGCATATGTCGAAACGGCGGAGGGCCGTGGCAGGGTCTGCGAAACGAACCTGCTGACCGGCATTCTGAAGGTCCAGCTGGACAAGAACCCGGACGCCCCCATCACCGTCAACAAGGCGGACGTAAAGCTGCTGAAGGACGGTCAGGTGCGTGTCAGCCGTGACGAAGCAAAGGCGCTCAAGTCGCTTGAGGACAAGTAAAACAGTAATACCCCGGGAATCAGAGGTCCCGGGGTATTCTGTACTGATAAGTAATATGTAATTAATTGGTTTCTGGGAATATTGTATTAGTTTACACTAACCAAAAGTTCGCCGAGGTAAACGCCCGAAACACTCCCGAACCGCATTCCAGCTTGATTTGTGAGAGAAAATTATATGAAAATTACATAAAGCACTTGACTTTTTCTGAAAATATGTTACAATATAATAAAGACAAACGGCAGACCGCCGAAGTCGTAACGTCGGGTAAAGACCCGGGATTATTTTTTGGAGGTATTCATTATGGCATATGTAATTTCTGACGATTGCATCGCATGCGGCGCTTGTGCAGAGGGCTGCCCTGTAAACGCTATTTCCGAGGGTGACGGCAAGTACGTTATCGACGCTGACACCTGTGTTAGCTGCGGCGCTTGCGCTGGTACATGTCCTGTAGGCGCTCCTTCCGAGGCTTGATCTCAGGAGTTCAACAAGAACAAAAAAAGAAAGAGGCTGCTCGTCAGCCTCTTTTTGTTTTATTAAGTCAGTCCTCATACCCATCAAGGAAGCTGTGTACTTCCCCGTCCAGCTTGTAGGAGATTATCTTGTTGAGCTTGATGTTCTCAACGCTGCGGAAGATATTCATGACTACCTGCGGGTTCTCCTGGGAGAGCCCGGCGATGAGCTGCTTTATCGCCTGACGCTTTGAGCGTGCGGCGCCGTCCGGATTGCAGGTCGTGCAGGTGTCGGTGAAACGACATGCGCACTGAATGAAGTGCAGGTCGTTGTAGCGTGCCCAGTGCTTTATTTCGTCCTCACGGATAAAGTACATGGGACGGATAAGCTGCATTCCCGGGAAGTTTGCACTGTGGAGCTTCGGCATCATCGTTTCGACCTGACCGCCGTATATCATGCTCATGAGTATCGTTTCGATAACATCATCGAAGTGGTGTCCCAGTGCTATCTTGTTGCATCCCAGTTCCTTTGCCTTGTTGTAGAGGTGCCCACGCCGCATTCTCGCACAGAGGTAGCAGGGATTGTTCTGCACATTGTATACGGAATTGAAGATATCCGTTTCAAATACGGTTATCGGAATGCCCATGAGCTTTGCGTTGGCCTCGATTATCGCACGGTTCTCGCTGCTGTAGCCGGGGTCCATTACAAGGAATACAAGCTCGAAATCAAACTTGCGGTGGCGCTTTATTTCCTGGAACAGCTTCGCCATCAGCATGGAGTCCTTGCCGCCGGAAATGCAGACAGCGACCTTGTCGCCGGGTTTCAGCAGCTCATATTCGTTCAGCGCCTTTGCAAACTTGCTGAATATGCTGCGGTGGAACTTCCGGGTGAGACTGCGTTCTATCTCGATTACACGGTCGGCGCTTTCCTGCATTGCTATCTTCTCCCCCAGCCAGCGGACGTACCCTCCGGTGAGGTTCGCAGCGGAGTGACCCTGTTCCCGCAGGTTCTCGGCGATGTCCTCGCTGATTATGCCGCTGCGGCAGCACACAACGATGTCCTTGTCCTTAGGGAGTTCGGCGCCTGCGATATCGTCAGGCAGAATGTTTACGGCGTTGTCGATATGACCAAGCGCAAATGCGGCGCTGTCCCGCACGTCTATTATCATGACCTTGTCTGCTGGTATTTCCCGCAGCTCGCTTACAGTGATCTCTTCTTTCATTTTAATCCCCTCAAAATAATTTACCCGACCTATTATAACACCTTTCAGCGGAGTTGTCAATACATCGCATTGCCGTAGGGGCGGATCCTGTATCCGCCCGGCTCCGAAAAAGCCGCAGGTACTGGACCCATACCCGCCCATAAAAGAAAAAGGAGCCGCAGAAAAGCAGCTCCTTAATTCTTGAAATCCGAATCAGTCTTCAACCAGTGAGTCAGTCGGTGCGGCAACGGGTGCGGGAGCCGGCTTGACTTCCAGCTTGTCCTTGTTCTCCATAACGAGCAGGTTCATCTCGAACGGAGTGAACAGCCTGCTGCACGGGGAGCCGGGGTTGAGCACTGCCGTCTTGCCCTTGATGGCGTTGAACAGGCGGGTGGTGTTGATCTTCATGCAGTTGAAGGTCTTGCGCTCCTGGTTAGCGAGGACTGCCATGCGGTTCGGGGAAGTGAAGAACGGAATGACCTGCTGACCCTCTTTGTTGGTCATCATCATGACGTTAAGCAGGCGGTTGCCGTTGGCGTCAGTCTTGTCGCCGAGGGCTGCAACTGCGAAAACGTCCGCTGCCATCAGGTCAGGGAGAACGGTCTTCCACTTTGTCTTGGTCTTGTCCTGGTTAGCTTCGGTGATCCTTTCCTCGAGAGCCTTATTGAAAACCTTCATCTGCTCAGTGGTGAGCTGCTGATTAGCCATAGTTTCGTTACCTTTCTGTAATTGTCATCTAGCCTTTTCTGCGTTTTCCTTGACGATCTTTGCGATAACGTCCTCAAGCGGAGAAGCGCCCAGGTCGCCGTCCTTGCGTGAACGCAGGGAAACGGTGTTGTCCTCGACTTCCTTGTCGCCGAGAATGAAGAAGTACGGTATCTTCTCAAGCTGAGCCTGACGGATCTTGTAGCCAATCTTCTCGTTGCGGTTATCGACAGTAACACGCATATTCATGTCGTCGAAACGCTTTGCTATGCTCTCTGCGTAATCCTTTGCACGGTCGGTTATCGGGAGGATACGAACCTGTTCCGGGGACAGCCACAGCGGCAGTGCGCCGGCGTACTTCTCCAGCAGGTATGCGAGGGTCCTCTCGTAGCAGCCGAGGCTTGTGCGGTGAATGATATACGGGTTCTTCTTTGTGCCGTCAACGTCAACGTACTCCATGCCGAAGCGCTGAGCCAGCAGCATGTCTATCTGGATAGTAACCAGTGTGTCTTCCTTGCCGAATACGTTCTTGTACTGGATATCAAGCTTAGGACCGTAGAATGCTGCCTCGTCGATACCGATGGTGTATTCAACGCCGAGGTCATCAAGAATGGTCTTCATGGTAGCCTGTGCGATCTCCCACTGCTCTGCGGTACCCTCGTACTTGTTCTTGGGGTTAGCGGGATCCCACTGTGAGAAGCGGAACGTGCAGTCCTCAAGAAGTCCTACGGTATCCAGGCAGTACTTTGCGAGCTCCAGGCAGTTTCTGAACTCGTCCTCGAGCTGCTCGGGACGGAGGATATAGTGACCCTCGGAGATAGTGAACTGACGGACTCTGATAAGGCCGTGCATCTCGCCGCTGTCCTCGTTACGGAACAGTGTGGAGGTCTCAGTCAGGCGCATGGGGAGGTCACGGTAGCTGCGCTGTCTGTTCAGGAATACCTGATACTGGAACGGGCAGGTCATGGGACGGAGTGCGAAGCATTCCTTAGTCTCATCGTTGGGGTCGCCGAGAACGAACATGCCGTCCAGGTAGTGATCCCAGTGGCCGGAGATCTTATACAGTTCTCTCTTTGCCATATAGGGGGTCTTGGTGAGCTGGCAGCCATGCTTTGCCTCAATGTCCTCTACCCATCTCTGCATTATCTGAACGACCTTGGCGCCCTTGGGCAGAAGTATCGGCAGACCCTGTCCGATGTAGTCAACGGTGGTGAAGTATTCGAGCTCCCTGCCTATCTTGTTATGGTCACGGCGCTTAGCGTCCTCAAGGGCTTCAAGGTGAGCATTGAGGGCGTCCTTTGACGGGAAAGCGGTACCGTAAATTCTGGTGAGCATCTTGTTCTTCTCGCTGCCACGCCAGTACGCTCCGGTAATGGAGGTGAGCTTGTAAGCCTTTACGGGGGAGGTGGACATCAGGTGGGGACCTGCGCAGAGGTCGGTGAAATCGCCCTGCTTGTAGAAGGAGATAGGCTCGCCCTTGCCGGCGTGTTCCTCGCAAAGCTCAACTTTATAAGGCTCGTCCATTTCCTTGAGCTTTGCAACAGCCTCCTCAGGAGAAAGCTCAAACTGTTCGAGGGGAAGATTTTCCTTGACGATCTTCTTCATTTCAGCTTCGATCTTTTCAAGCTCCTCGGGAGCAAAAGGCTTTTCAAGGTCAAAGTCATAGTAAAATCCGTTGTCGATAGCAGGGCCGATAGCGAGTTTAGCCTCGGGATAAAGTCTCTTTACAGCCTGTGCAAGAATGTGTGAGGCTGTGTGCCAGAATGTCTTTTTGCCGTCGAGCGAATCAAAAGTGCAGACTTCAAATTCGCAGTCGCTGTCTACTACTGTGCGGAGATCCTTAACTTCTCCGTTGAGCTTTACACAGCAAGCTGCCTTGTAAAGTCCCATTCCTATGCCCTTGATAATTTCCGCAGCGGGCTGTGCGGATTCGATTTCGCGGACGCTTCCGTCCTTGAGTGTTAATTTGATCATAACGATTCTCCTTTATATTTGATTTGTGATTATCTCCAGCCGATTATCTCGAAATCTGAGCCGTAAAGCTCAATGCTGAGTTTTTTGCCGTCGGTATTGTAGTCGTCTGAACTTACGCAGAAACAGACCACAATATCGTCCTCGTCGATATCAACATAAATGTTGCTCAGTTCGAGCGTGTCAGCAAGTGTATCGGGTTCGGCGTAGTCAAAATGACCGTCGTCAATTATAAGCTCCGCAAGTTTTTTGCGGCTCCCGTCAAGCTTTGCAAGTTTGCCTGCGATATCTTTGAGATTGTCCATTATTGACTGCTCATCTTCGGCATAAAAGCGAACGAGTTTGGGTTCGCCCCAGATCTTGTAGGGAAGCTCGAAAGCTTCTTCCTTTTCGTTGTACTTGATATTGCTCAAATTTTCACCTCCAAAATGAATTAAGCAGACCGGTCTGGCGCTGCTCTTTGATAAAACAAAACGCCCCTTACACCTGAAATTAGGTACAAGGGACGACAGTATCGTGATTCCACCCTGATTCACACGGAAAATCCGCATCTCATTGGCTCGATAACGGGAGCGACCGGCGTGTATTAAGCGCACTCAGAGGCGGTGTGCATTGACCCTGACGCTGCTGCCTCACACCAAACGGCAGCTCTCTGAACGCGTAAAATAGGGAAAAGCCTTCCTCTTCACAGCTTTGAATATATTGTAATTATATGTTAGCACACTTTTATAAGTTTGTCAAGAGCGTTTTTATGAAAATTTCCATTGCTGATCGATCATGGAAAATACTTGGGGTATGGCACAAGTATAATCTTATATTAAAATGGTTAAAAAATAAATTTTTTATATTTCCTATTGACTTTTACTTTACCTTGTGATATAATTATTATGTTGTTGAACACAACACTTCATAGGGGTATAGCTCAGCTGGTAGAGCAGCGGTCT
>CAKSGA010000060.1 GCA_934454435.1 uncultured Oscillospiraceae bacterium
TTCTTGGGGTCCACCATTATCAGGCGGACATCATCGGGGGTCGATTTCATAAGGATACTCATTATAATCGAATTCACGCAGACCGACTTACCGGAGCCTGTGGTTCCCGCAATGAGCAGGTGCGGCATTTTGGCGATATTACATGTCACCATTGCGCCGCTGATGTCCTTGCCGAGAACGGTTTCCAGCTTCTTGCCGAAGCTGCTGCGGAACTCCCTGGTGTCTATGAGTTCACGGAAGAATACCGTGTCACGCACCTTGTTCGGGACCTCTATTCCCACCGCTGATTTGTTCGGTATAGGCGCTTCAATACGCACCCCGGCGGAAGCCAGGTTCAGTGCGATATCGTCCACAAGTCCGGTTATGCGGGAGATCTTCACGCCCGGCGCCGGCTGGAGCTCATAACGTGTTACCGAGGGTCCACGGCTCACGCCGACCAGCTTTGTCTGCACGCCGAAGCTCTGGAGTGCCTCCACGAGCTTCTTCGAGTTCCTCTCTATCTCGCTGTCGATGTCAGCCTGGGTGACCTTCTTCTCGATGGGGTTGAGCAGGTTCACCGGGGGCAGCGTATAGACGTCGCTCAGGGTTATATCCTGACGGTTCCCGGGCTCGGGTCTGCGTTCTGGGGCTCCGGTCTGGAGCTGTGAGCTCTGGACTGGCTTTTCAGCAGGTGCAGGAGTCGGTGCACTGACCGGCTTCTCCTCCCTCGCAGGAGCCGCAGGCGGTACCGGAGAAACTGGAGCTGCGGACTTTTCCGGCTCCGGTTCGTCAATAACATCATCGATATCGAACGGAAGCTCGCCCTCATCGGAACTGGTCACGCTGTCCTCGGGCAGATCCTCTATCCTGTTTACCGGCTGCGTGACTTCCTCGTCACGGAAACGGTGGATCGCATCAATTATCGGAACAAGATCTGCGTCCTCGTCCTCCAGCGGGTCCTTCTCGACCTTCTCGGCCTCCTCGATAACCGCACGGTTCTTGTCCATGATGTACTGCTTCAGCTCCGCCATGTAGTCCTCGGCGTCCTCGTGCTGCTCCTCAATGAGCGCCTGCTCGGGCTCCACGGGTTCTTCAGCGGGTACTTCCGCAACGGGAGTTTCCGGAACGGGCTCCGGCTCGGCGGGGGCTTCTTCTTCCTCGGGCTCGGGCTCGCTGACGCTGAACACCGCTTTCTTGAGCTCCTCAACAGTGCGCTTGTCTTTCTGCTCCTCGTCTATCTCCGCCTGGATACGGTCAAGCTCCTGCTGGTCAAGCTCAAACTGCTCCGCAGCTATGCGGTTTTCCTCAACGACACGTCTGTGGTGCTCCTTCGCCTTTTCGCCGGCTTTCTTCACCGGCTTAGCGACACGTTTGGTGAAGTCCGACACCGTGATACCCGTAAAAAGAAGCACGCAGACAAGTATAAGTATGATTATGATTATTGTAGCGCCAAGTCTGCCGAGAAGCAGCAGAAGCGCCCCTATGAACAAAGCGAAAACGCCGCCGCCACGGAACTCCATGCCGTCCTTGTACAGCGTTCCGATGACCTCGAAAAGGTCCTTGCCGGGAGCTTCTCCCACAGCAAATATCTGAACTGCGGCGCACAGCATGAGGATGCCAACGCAGCACTTTGCAACAGTCTTTCCTAGCTTCGCACCGTCCTTTGCAGCAGAAACCTGTATAGCAATGAATATCAGCAGCGGTCCCACCAGGAAAGCCGAATACCCGAACAGACCGTGCATGATGTCAAAGAACACACGCCAGCCCTCACCCTCGGCTGCGGGAATAACAGCGGCGAGAGTCAGCAGGATACCAAGCGCAAAAAGCAGCACTGAAGTCAGGTGCCTGCGTTTCCTGCTGTTTGCGAGAGCCTCCTCACGCTGGCGCTGTATCTCGTCGTCCAGTGATTTTCTTGATCGCCCGGTGCTGCCGCTTTTAGTTCCGGACTTTGCGGAAGCGGAGCGGGTCGCTGCGTTCTTTTTCTTTTCGGGGTTGCCTGTATTTTCAGATCTACCAGCCATTTTAGCCTACTTCCTTTATATGTATTCCGATATCTCAGCCTGTGATGAGGGCTGATAGTGAATTTCCGGTGAGATGCTCCCACATTCCTGCGGCAACGCACGCCACACCGAGCACCGCAGTGTATATGCCGAAAATCTTGTATCTGTCTTTCTTTACCAGCCAGCTCACCAGCTTGATGGATAGAATTCCCACCACGGCAGCTATCACGAAACCGATGCCAAGAGCCACCCAGTCGAGTTCCATATCCGAAGCCAGTGCATCGCCGAGCTCCAGCACGCTTCCGCCGAGTATCGCCGGAATTCCGAGGATAAATGCAAAGGTCACTGCGGTCTGCTTTTCAAGCCCGCTGAGAAGTCCGCCGGCGGTGGTGGAGCCGCTCCGGGAAACCCCCGGGAATAGTGCGACCACCTGGAAAAGTCCCACGGTCACGGCGTCCTTTACCGTCATCTGCTCCGCAGTGCGGGTGCCGTGCCCGAACTTATCCGACAGGAACAGAAGCAGCGCCGTGAACAGGAACGCAACGCCCTCAAAAACGATATCGCCGTCGCCCTGCCGCCCGGTGAAAAATCCCTCCACCAGGTAAAACGGCACCAGAAGCACAGTTGCAATTATCACCATGAACATCATGCGGCGGTTGCCATTCATGTCCTTCCAGGAAAATCTGCCCGTGAATAAGTCACGAAATGTCAGGAAGAACTCCTTTATCATTCCCCAGATGGTCCCCCAGAACGCAATGAACACCGCCAGCAGCGTTCCCAGATGTAGCACCAGCGACAGCACCAGCGCCGCCTCTCCGTTGACGCCCGTTATATGCTGGAGCACCGACAGATGTCCCGAGCTGGAAACCGGCAGGAACTCCGTAAGTCCCTGCACTACTGCCTGAATTATAACAGTAATAATATCCATAATATACCTCTATGTACCCTCCCGGAGGAGGTTTATCTCTCGCCGTGCCAGTCTGTGGAGTTCAGCGGTCTGCCGCTTTCCCGAAGCTGTACCGCCGCAGTCCTGCGCTTTTTCTCCGTCTTTTCTCCGGATTTCTTCGGGCTGCTCTTTTTGGTCGGCTTATCCGGCTTTTCCGACTTGGCAGAATTCCCGCCCGCCGGCTTCTGTGGAGCGCCGGGGTTGTTCTTTTCGATAAGTCCGTACAGGCATTCCAGTGCGTCCGAAAGCCCTCCGAGGTGGTCTATCAGACCCTCGCTGACCGCCTCCCTGCCCTCCAGAACGGTACCGATATCCATTACCAGCTCGTCCTTTTCCATCATCAGCTCGTGGAAACGCTCCGGCGTCATGCGGCTGTTTTCCGTCACGAAGCGGGTTATACGCTCCTGCATTCTGCTGAACCAGGACATGGTCTGCGGAACTCCCAGAACCATTCCGTTAGTGCGCACCGGGTGAATGGTCATAGTTGCAGAGGGCACGATATAGCTCACATCGGCGCTTACCGCAAGCGGAACGCCTATCGAGTGTCCGCCGCCAACCACTATAGATACCGTGGGCTTCGACATACCAGAAATGAGCTCTGCGATCGCAAGACCCGCTTCGACATCTCCGCCCACAGTATTGAGTATCACCAGCATGCCCTCTACCGTGGTGTCCTGCTCGAATGCCGCAAGGGCGGGTATGATGTGCTCGTATTTGGTCGTTTTGTTCGTGGGGGGAAGAATATAGTGCCCCTCTATCTGCCCGATTATCGACAGGCAGCGTATGTTGTGCAGAGCATTCCCGGCGGCTATGATCCCTGTATCTATAAGCTGCTGGTTCTGCTCCTCAGAGAAAGGCGCTTCATTGTTGTTTTCATCGCACATGCTGTTTCCTCCTGAGATTTTTAGATGTGACCTTTTGTATATATTATTTCAGGAGTGCCATATATTATGCAGAGAATTTCCTGCAAAAGTGCGTACAAATATATTATATCACAATTCTCCGGTAAATGCAAATACTTTTTAATAGCCATGCATGATTTTTTGACTTTCCTCCGTGTTACAATTTTGTACAACCACTCATATAAGCTCCTGACCATGCATATATTGGCTGTGAAAGCAATATCAACCGCACCGTGAAGGAGGATACAATGGAAGACATAACCAGAACGACAGACTCGGTCTGCATGACTGAAACTCTGTTTGACGGTCAGGCGGAACAGGGCGTAGAGCTTGATCACGTGCTCCCGGACTACTACCCGGAGATTTTCAAGATACTTAAATGCTGCGTGACCCCCCGTGTGACCTCAGCGGCGATCTCCGGCGGGAAGCTCATGCTGGACGGCTACGCACTGATACGTGTGCTCTACCTCGCCGAGAACAGTTCCGCCCTGAACTGCGTGGAGCAGCGCTACACCTGGTCCAAGACAGTTGACATCGGCAAGATGGAAGAGCAGTGCCAGGAGCCCGTAGTCACAGTGATACCCCGGACAGACTACTGCAACTGCCGTGCTGTCAGCAGCAGGAGGATAGACGTCCGTGGGGCGCTCAGCTTCCGCATAAGCGTGACCTGCTGCTCTGCATTCAGGCTTCCTGCGCTGCCTGACGGAGTTCAGGTGCTCCGCAGGGAGATTCCCTGCACCTCACAGCCTATTTTCACCGACCGGCAGATAACCGTCCGGGAGGAGATAGACACCGGCTCCTCAGGGATAGAGTTCATCGTGAGCTGCGATGCTGTGCCGCATGTTACCGATGTCAGAATGATAGCGAATAAGGCGGTAGTCAAGGGGACAGTTACGGTCAGCGCCCTGTACGGCGTCCACGCCGAAGGCCACCCGGGCTGTGATGAGCTCGAAAAAATGACCGCCGATATCCCGGTCAGCCAGATAATCGACATGCCCGGGCTTACCGACCAGCACATCTGCCGCCCGGAGCTCACGGTAAAGGGGTGCGACCTCCTGCCGAGATCCGACAGCGGCGTGCTCTCCTGCGAGCTTATCCTCGGCTGCCGGTGCATCGCAGTGGAACAGTCCACCGCCGAGATACCCTGCGACGCTTACTCCACCGACTACGAATGCAGCTGCACACCGGTACTTCTCCGGATCCCCTCAGCACCCCGCAGCGTTGGAGGTCAGCTTTCGGTAAGGAGCAGCATTTCCTGCGGCAGCGGCGAGATAGAGTCAGTATGGGACTGCCGAAGTGAGCTCAGCAACGTTATCTGCCGTCCGGACGGGGACGCTCTTCTTGTGACCGGTCAGGCGACAGTCCAGGCGATAGGTAAGTGCAGCGGCGGCGCTCCGTTCTTTGAAGAGAAACAGGAAGCCTTTGAACAGCGCATTCCCGCAGAAGGACTTGACGACGACACCACCGTTTCACATCGGGAAACAGTCACCGGAACCGGCTTTTCAATACGCCCGGACGGAACGCTGGACATCTCCGTCCAGGCGGACCTCAGCGGAGAACTCACCCGCTGCGCCCGTGTCAACGCACTCAGCAGCGTTTCTGTCCTCCAGGATAAACCTAAGGAGAAATGCGGGGATTACTCGCTGCGTATCTGCTACACCAGCGCCGGCGAAAGCTGCTGGGACATCGCAAAGCGCTGCGGCACCACAGTTGAGGCGGTAATGAGCGAAAACGGGATCGAGGACCGGGACGCAGAACTCTCCGGCATGATCGTTATCCCGATGGTTTAAGGAGCGTGAACATGAATAATTCCATCTATTCCGATATAGCCAGGCGGACCGATGGTAACATCTACCTCGGGATAGTCGGTCCGGTAAGGTCAGGCAAATCAACTTTTATAACAAGGTTTATGAACGACCTTGTTATCCCGAACATCACCGATGATTTCCAGCGGGAGCGTGCCAACGATGAGCTCCCCCAGTCCTCCGCCGGAAAGACCATCATGACCACCGAACCGAAATTCGTGCCGGAAAAGGCGGTCAGCATAACCCTGGAGGACGGCGTCAAGATGAACGTGCGCCTTATTGACTGCGTAGGCTACATAGTCCCCAGTGCTATAGGCTACATCGAGAACGAGGCTCCCCGAATGGTCATGACCCCATGGTTTGAGGAGGAGATACCCTTCAACATGGCTGCGGAGGTCGGTACACGGAAAGTCATAACCGAGCACTCCACCATCGGCATAGTCGTGACCACTGACGGCAGCATAACCGATATTCCCCGGGCAGAGTACCAGGAAGCCGAAGAGCGCATAATCACAGAATTGCAGGAGATCAACAAGCCCTTCGTGATACTGCTCAACTGCCAGGAGCCGGACTCCGCAGCCAGCCGGCAGCTTGCCGCAGAGATGGAGGAGAAGTACTCCGCACCTGTCATGGCGGTGAACTGCCTTGACCTCACCGAAGAGCAGGTGCGGGAGCTTCTAGGGAAAGTGCTTCTCCAGTTCCCGGTAAGCGAGATACGCATCAAAATGCCCCGCTGGGTCAACGCCCTTGACCATGAGCACTGGCTGCGCAGGGAGCTGCTCGGCTGTATCCGCACCGCCGCCGGGAAAGTCCACGGCATAAGCAGCATAAAGAGCTGCGCCGACGAAATAGCCGCCTGCGAATATGTAAGCAGCGCAGCGCCTGAAGAAATAGACCTCGGCACCGGAACGGGAGTTATAGACATAGCCCTGAACAACGAGCTCTTCTACCGCATTCTTGGCGAGGCGACCGGTCTGGAGCTCCACGGCGAGAGCGACCTCATGCCCTGCATGATAGAGCTTGCACAGATAAAGGATAAGTATGAGCGTGTACGCTCGGCGCTTGAAGAGGTCGAGGCGACCGGATACGGCATAGTCCTCCCCACGATGGACGAACTCCGCCTGGAGGAGCCCAGGATCATCAAGCAGGGCGGAAAATACGGCGTGCGGCTGCGTGCGAGCGCTCCGTCCATTCATATGATGTCGGCGGATATCACCACGGAGATAAACCCCATAGTCGGCAGCGAGAAGCAGTCCGAAGAGCTGATAGCATACCTGCTTACGGACTTTGAGGAGAACCCCAGGAAGATCTGGGAAAGTAACATTTTCGGGAAGTCACTGCATGAGCTTGTGAACGAGGGACTGCACAACAAGCTTTACAGAATGCCCGCTGACGCCCGAATGAAGCTCCAGGAAACCATTCAGCGCATAATCAACGACGGCTGCGGCGGACTGATATGCATTATTCTCTGATCACGAAATAAACAAGAGCTCCCCCGCTGTTGCGGGGGAGCTCATTTTTATTTGTTCAGTATGATTACTGAGCGTTGCTCTGGGTGTAAGAAGCGATCATGTTCTTTACCATCTGACCGCCGATAGAGCCAGCCTGCTTTGCGGTGAGCTCACCGTTGTAGCCGTTAGCGTTCAGTGCTACGCCTACTTCGCTTGCTGCCTGCATCTTCATGGAATTGAGTGCGCTCTTGGTCTGCTTATTTGATGCCATAATCTTGATCTCCTTTAATATTAAGAAAGTGTATTCGGATACTTCGCTTCCGCTCCGTTTCCGGCAGGAGCGGAAGTGATTTACTTCGCCCTTGCAGTTATATTATTTTCACCGCCAGGCTATTTATTAAAGGAAATTGTTTCACAAATCAGATGAAAAAATTACTCGGCTCTTTCAGTTTTCGACAGACACTCAGCGCATACGCCCTTCAGATTGAGCGTCACACGGGTTATCCTGTGGCCCTCTGCTTCCATGACCGTCTGCGGTATCGTGTCCAGACAGTCGAGCTCCACGTCAAAAACCCTGGAGCATTTTTCGCAGATCATGTGATAGTGTCGGTCCGTCCTGCCGTCAAAACGGTCTGACCCGTCCGCTATCGGTATCTTCAGAAGCATTCCCGCTTCGCTGAGCTGGTTCAGGTTCCTGTATACTGTGCCGAGGCTGAGGTTCGGATTATCCTGCTTCAGCGCCGTGTAGACTTCCTCGGCGGTGGGGTGCGTCGGAAAATACATCACCTGATTATATATTATCTCTCTTTGTCTTGAAAAATTCATTTATCCTGCTGTCCCTCCGGAATATGTAAAACAATAACTGTTATCATTATTATAGCATATTATAATATAATTGTCAAGCATTTATTATATATCCGCTGCCACATATATGGCAGGTTCAAAAAATCCTTGAAAAAAGTCGGGATCTGTGGTAAAATATATTTGTATGTACTTTTCAGGACGACTTCTACCGAAAGGCGGTTCTTATGAAAATAAAGAAGATACTTCTGTCCGCTGCCGCTGCGTGCACTGCGCTGACTTCTCTCTGTGCCTGCGGAGAGAACTCCGGGCTCCGGCTCGGCACCGGCAATCCCGGAGGGATATATTATGCATATGGATCAATGCTCAGCGAGCTTGACGGGACAGTAATTGACGTCAAGAAAACGGAGGGCTCCAGGGCGAACATGCGCCTGATGAACGAGGGTTTCCTGGACCTTGCCATCGTCCAGAGTGACGTTCTTGCCGAAGCCGCCGGCGGCACCGGGGACTTCGAGGGTTCCCCCGTGAACGGAGTACGTGCTGTCGCAGGGCTTTATTACGAGGCTTTCCAGGTGATCGTGCGGGCGGACTCAGACATTTACGCCGTTTCTGACCTCAGAGGCAGGACCATATCAGTTGGCGAGGAGGGCTCCGGCGTTTCAGGGAACGCTGAATACCTGCTGACCTCCGCAGGAATACCTGCGAACTCAGTCAGCATGGTGAACATGTCCTATGCGGAGTCGGCGCTGGCGCTTGAAGATGGTTCCATTGACGCTTTCTTCGTGATACTTGGCACACCGTCTACTGTCGTGACCGAGCTTTCAGAGAGCACGGATATCCGCTTTCTCCCGCTGAACGAACACACGATCTCCGCAATGACGAACATTTACGGCGGCTACTATAGCATGACCATCCCCGCCGGTACATATCATGGTCAGGACGAGGATATCCCCACCGTGGGAGTCAAGGCGGTGCTCACCGCCGACAGCCGGATAAGCAGCAGCGAGATACACGACATCACGGAGCTCCTGTTCAACAAAAGCGGCAGTATAAAATATACCGTGACAGTCGCTGAACCGGAGCTGGATTTTGCGGTCAGCGGAATTCCCTGCGCATTTCACGACGGCGCAGCGAAGTACTACGAAAGTGTCGGCGTGACTGTTGAAACTGACCCCACGGCAGGGGTCAGCCGGTTAACGTTCGGCAGCACAGGAGATTAAGGAGGACTTTTTTGCACGTATTAAATATCGACATGTACCAGACTCTTGCCCTGGCGGTAGGAGTCCTGTTCCTGGGAGGGTTCCTGAAAAAGAAGATACGTTTTCTGGAAACCTTCTGCATTCCCGCCCCGGTCGTGGGAGGAATTGTATTTGCGGTGGTATCATGCATTCTCTATGTCACCGGGGCGGTGGAATTCAACTTTGACGAAACGCTGAAAAATGTCTGCATGGTCATGTTCTTTACGTCCGTAGGATTTCAGGCGAACATCAGGGTGCTCCGTGCCGGAGGGCTGAGCCTGCTGATTTTCCTGGTCTGCCTGTTCGGGCTGATAGTCGTGCAGAACCTTGCCGCCGTGGGTCTTTCAGAGCTTCTGGACATCAGCCCGCTTATCGGCATGTGCACGGGCTCCATTCCTATGGTGGGAGGTCACGGCACCTCCGGAGCATTCGGCCCGGTGCTGGAGGACTTCGGCATTGAGGGTGCAACAACATTCTGCACCGCCGCTGCGACCTTCGGACTGATCATAGGCTCGCTGATGGGAGGTCCTATCGCACGGCGCCTGATAATCAGGCACAAACTGACGGACGCCGTTGTGGCAGAGGACGCTGCGCTCCTTGAAGAAGAGGAGCAGAAGCACCACCGCTCGGTCAGCATGTACGCTCCCGCAGCTTACCAGATAGCTATCGCAATGGGTATCGGCACGGTGGTTTCCTGGGCGCTTTCGCTGACCGGAATGACGTTCCCGGTATATATAGGCTCCATGATAGTTGCGGCGTTCATGCGGAACTTCGATGAATTCACCGGAAAGCTGCATATCCACATGGGCGAGATAAATGACATCGGAGGTATCTGCCTGTCGCTGTTCCTGGGTATCGCAATGATAACGCTGAAGCTCTGGCAGCTTGCGGAGCTCGCACTGCCGCTGATAGTTCTGCTCATAGCCCAGGTGATCATCATGGCACTGTTCTCCTACTTCGTTGTATTCAACGTGATGGGCAGGGACTATGACGCAGCAGTGCTGTGTGCGGGAGTATGCGGCTTCGGAATGGGCGCCACGCCCAACGCCATGGCGAACATGCAGGCGATAACTGAGAAGTTTGCACCATCGGTCAAGGCGTACCTGCTGGTCCCCATCGTGGGAAGCATGTTTGCGGATTTCATCAACAGCCTGGTCATAACGTTCTTTATAAATTTCATCACATGATTTGCTGGAATGGAGGCAGCTATGAAAGATAACAAACAGAAACTGGATTACTTTTCTGAGAACCTTGCGTTCCCGGAGATCCACGTGAACTCACAGAAGCCCGCAGAGGACGACACGGAGCTCCCCGGAAAAGGCGATGTCGTATATGACAATCTCGCCGTGCCGGAAATAAAGGTAAAGAAAACAAAGGGTCACCTCTAAAAACCTCATGTGAGCGAAAATGTGCAGTGCGCACCATCTTCGTCGTCAAACCTCCTCGTAAGGCATACAGCCTTACTTCGTCGGCTTTCCTAGAAGCTGGCACACCCTGCCCATTTTTGCTTTTCACACCGGTTTTTAGAGGTTCCCAAAGGAAAAGAAATAAGGAAACGCAATGAAAAAATACTACATATTCGACCTGGACGGGACCCTTGCAGACAGCATGGGCTGGTGGTACGGGAGCCTCCCAAGGGATTTCAGGGACGGCGATGAAGCCCTGGAGGAAATACGCCGCTTCATGCATCAGAAATACGCAGACACTATCCTGCCTAAACCCGGCGCACTGGAGCTTCTGGAACGGCTGCAAAAGCAGAATGTCACTATGTGCATTGCAAGTGCCACCGACCAGTGGGTATCAGAGCCGTTCATAAAGAAATACGACCTCGGGAAGTTTTTTGAGTTCTACATCGACTGCACCGAAGTCGGAGCGAAAAAGGACAAGCCTGATATCTACCTTGAAGCAGCACGCCGGCTTGGTGCTGCTCCGCAGGAATGCGTGGTGGTCGAGGACTCCGCCTACTGCGCCGGAACGGCGCACAATGCCGGCTTCACGGTGGTGGGGGTCTATGATGTGAACACCGCTCCCCGGGGTGACGTCAGCGAGTTTTCAGACGTGTATGTCCGGGAGCTTGACGAGTATATCAAGATGATAATTCGTGCATCGTCAGAATAGGGCGTCCTTACGATACAGGACTTTCGCCCGGACTGTTTTGTCACATCTCACTAAAAAACCGTGAATTGATGGCGGTATTTCTACGTGAAATTTGTCAAAAAAATAACGAAATTCTCTTCACACTATTGACAATCCTGTGGTATTGTGTTAGAATTAATAGGCACAAAATCTCCCGTGTATAGTTCGCAGCGAAGCGGACCAGGGGAGATTTTCTGTGTGGAGAAAAAAATGGCGCTTACATATAAATAATAAACGGCGCTTCTTGAACGGAGGTAACTCAATGGTAATAGCAACAACACTTGCTGCTGTCGTTTTCATCGTCATGTTTATCATGTCGGCGAGGGACAGGCTTACAAGGGGCGCTGCAATGGGCATGAGTGCAGTCGGCATGATCCTTCTCGTGTTCGGTATTTTTACCGGGCTCAGCGGAGATAACACAGGGCTGCTTGCAAAGATAGTCGCAGTGCTGATCTTTGTCGTGATGTTCGTGCTTATAATCATGGACAAGATCGAGCGGCATATCGTAACGCTCTGCTGCGGTCTTGCGACGCTTGTGCTGGTTTTCGGCATCTGCATGAAGGATCTCAACGCTATCTGGCAGACCCTCAATATAGGCAATATCTTCACCACGGGCTTCTGGTACACCGCCGGCTCTTCTGAAGAGAGCTCCTCGGGTATCAACTGGGCGACCATCATCTTCATCGCAGGAATGATGATCATGGTCGAGGGCATGGCTAAGGCAGGCTTCTTCAGATGGCTCTGCATGACCCTTGCAAAGGCTGTAAAGTACAAGGTCGTTCCGCTTTTCATCACATTCATGCTGATGTCTGCGGTGCTCTCGATGTTCATCGACAGTATCACGGTTATCCTGTTCCTTGCTGCCGTAACGGTCGAGCTTGCCCAGCTGCTGAAATTCGACCCGATACCGATGATATTGTCCGAGGTATTCTGTGCGAACCTCGGCGGCTCGGCAACCATGTGCGGCGACCCGCCAAACATCATCGTCGGCACCTCCCTCGGCTATTCCTTTGCTGATTTCGTAACAAACACAGGCGTTATTGCTGGCATTGCACTGGTGTTCGTTGTATTTTACTTCTTCATCATCTTCCGCAAGGACCTCAGGGAAGCAAGCAAGAACAACATCGACACTTCCACCCTGCCTGACCCCAGGGAAGCTATTACCGACAAGAAAAGCTTCATCATCAGTATCGTGATATTCCTTATCGCTGTTGTAATGCTGGTTACACATGCACAGACCGGCCTTACCGTTGCATTCATCGGCGGCGTTATCGCAATTGCCACCCTTGCGACCTCCGGCAAGAACTGCCTTGAACTCATCAAAAAGGTCGATTACAAGACCCTGTTGTTCTTTGTGGGCCTGTTCGTTGTAGTCGGCGGTCTGGAGCAGACTGGTATCCTCGAGATCGTAGCTAACTTCATTGAGATGATAAGCGGCGGTAATGTCGTTCTGGTCGTTATCATCATCATCTGGCTCTCCGCTGTTGCAAGCTCGGTCGTGGACAACATCCCGTTCGCTGCTACGATGGTCCCCATCATTCAGCGGCTTGCACAGGTCAGCGGCCTTGGCGCAGACTATCAGGACGTTCTTGCATGGTCCCTTTCCCTCGGTACGGATATCGGCGGTAGCGCAACTCCTATCGGTGCTTCTGCTAACGTTGTCGGGACCTCGGTTGCTGCAAAGCACGGTCACCCCATCAGCTGGGGCAAGTATCTCAAGGCGTGCGTCCCCGCTACTGTCCTCGTACTTATCATCTGCACCGCTCTGATATTCATCAGGTACGGCGCAGAACTCGGTATGGCTTAACGGCTGATCTGAACTGCCGGAGCTTCCCTGTACGGTTCCGGGGTCATTCCCCGGAAGTGCATGCGGAGCTCCGGCATTAGCTTTCAGCTTCTGGACCCCACCCAGCCTTTCAGAAAAATCCCGAAAGGCTATTGCAAAAATATGATATATGTGCTAAAATAAAAACAGACAAAGCGGTAACTCGTTTTGAAAAGGAGGTCATTTCATGGAAAAGCAGATCATCATTTCCGTAGGCCGTGAGTTCGGCAGCGGCGGACACATCGTTGCAGCAAACCTCGCAAAGCATTTCGGACTTCCCCTGCTGGACAGCAATATCCTTGCGGAGATCGCCAAGGAAAATAACACCAGCGAAGAATATCTCAGAAAGTATGATGAAAGCGCAAGGAACCTGTTATTCTCCAGAACCGTGAACGGTTTCAGCAACTCTCCGGAGGAGATCATTGCGCAGATGCAGTTCGACTATATCAGGAAAAGGGCTGACGCAGGCGAGAGCTTCGTGGTCATCGGCAGATGCGCAGACTGGGTGCTGCGTGACAATCCTGCGCTCATACGCATATTTATACTCGGCGATATGGACGCAAAGATAAAGCGCACCGCCGAGCGTGAGAACATCTCCCCCGAAAAGGCAAAGTCCCGCATCGAACAGGCGGACAAGCGCCGCAAGTACTTCCACAACACCCACAGCGACAACAAGTGGGGCGACTCCAGGAGCTATGATATCACTGTGAATTCGTCAAAGCTCGGTCTTGATCAGACGACTGACCTTCTGGTCAGATACGTTGAGCTCAACAGCAAATAAACTATAGTCTGGCAGTTATCAGCTGCCAGGCTTTCCCTTTTCACACATTGTGACCAGAGATACTTTTTTGTGCAAATTTTCCCAATTGAGCTTTCCGCCTGCAGGGGTATTGAAAATAAAAAGATAAAGTGTTATAATATATTAAGGACATACAACCAATCCTTTTTATAAACGACAGGAGCTTTATATGACAGATACTATTATTCATCTTGATATTGCTTCTCTGCTGATTCTGGCTATAATTCTTATCTCCCAGCTATCACGCAAAATGTATAAGGGAAGCACCAACATATTCTTCATCGCACTTATCATTCTCACTTTTCTGAGCAGCTGCATGGATATCTGGGCTGCCCTGCTGGACAACATAGGTTATCC
>CAKSGA010000061.1 GCA_934454435.1 uncultured Oscillospiraceae bacterium
TTTTCTAAGTACCTTGTTCATTACAAATCCTCCAGCTCAGCGGCAGGTATGCGGGTTTCGTTAAGATAATCCTTTCTGATGAGTCCGTCCTTGATGATTATAACTTTATGCACCATATTCTTGATCGCATTGTTGTGAGTTACTATAAGCATTGTCGTGCCATATTTCTGGTTGACCTTTTCAAGAAGGACAAGAATATCCTTGGAGGTTTTCGAGTCGAGCGCTCCGGTCGGCTCATCGCACAGAAGCAGCTTCGGGTTCTTTATAAGTGCCCTTGCTATTGCGCATCTCTGCTGCTGACCGCCAGATAGCTGCGACGGGAACTTGTACCTGTGCTCGGAAAGTCCCAGCGTTGTGAGAAGCTCCTCCATGTCCAGCGGAGAATCGGAAAGATATTCGCAGACCTGAATGTTTTCCTCGACAGTGAGGTTCGGGACGAGGTTATAGAACTGGAAAATGAACCCGAGATTTTCCTTTCGGTATTCTGCCAGCTTGTCGGGCTTCAGACCGAAGATCTCCTTTCCATCGACCTTTACTGAACCGCTGTCCATCGTATCAAGACCGCCTATACAGTTGAGAAGCGTGGATTTTCCGGAGCCGCTGGTGCCCTGTATAACGCACATCTGTCCCTTTTCAACGCCTGTGCTCACGCCCTTCAGGACCTGAATATAGCTTGCGTCGGTTCCATAGCTTTTCTTTACGTCTTTGATCTCCAGATACATTTTCTTTCCTCCGAATTCTTAAAAGTTTACCGCATAACACTGTTATGCAATATGCGTATTATTTGCCGCCCGAAAGCGGCGTATATATGCAGAAACGCTCTTTCGGACGTTTCGTTTTACCAGATGGTAACCACTGAAGTTTACCCAGGATAACACTGTTATGTTGTGCCTGTTATTTTAGCCGCCGACCGGCGGCTAAGATTTCAGTCCTGAACTATCATAGTGAACCAGATATTTATCAGGAACTCCATTATCCTCCTCATGTGGAGCTTTGCCTTTTCCACATCTCTTTCATGCGTCAGAAGGTGCGTGTATGCGTCAACGCTGATATGGGTTATCCAATGGAGCATATATTCGTCAACGTGATATCCCGGCATTTTCTGCGCTGCCCTGTCAGCCGAAGCCCGAAAGCCTCGCTCAGTCATATCGACCACCATATCGACCGCATTTTCATACTCTGAACCCTGCGCCTTTGTCAGCAGGAGTATAAACACGTCATAATACTGATACATATACTCGACAAGATCGTCCATTCCTCCATGGGTTTCGATGTGGTACTCCGCTGTCAGAACCGCCGGGTCATCGCTTGCCATTTCCTCGGCGTCATTCATATAATGCTCGTTCAGCACCCGGCAAAGCTCTTTAAGCGGCGGATCGACAATGGCGGCAAAAAGGTCGTTTTTATTCCTGAAAAAGAAATACAGCGCCCCGGTCGTAACGCCTGCGTCGGCGCATATTTTCCGCAGCGAAGCTTTCATATATCCCTTTTCCGAGAATTCAGCCAGCGCACTTTTCAGCAGCTTCTCTCTCGTTTCAAGTTCATCTCCCATTTTGTCACCTTCCTTCCCGCCTCACATAACATCGTTATCTTAGCACAAATACGCCCTCTTGTCAATAGTTCCGCACTGATTTCAGCATATTATACAAAGAAGCAACATAACACTGTTATCCGAATTGTATACTCCAACAAATATAGCTTCAGCCTGTTTGAGAACGTCCAGTATGTTACCTGCTGTCAAGGACAGAATTCCCGAAAAAGTGGTTGTAAAAAGAGTGGAATAGTGCTATAATAAAAAACAGGTCTGCCGTTGGCTCACTATCCGGATTCCACGCCTACAAAGAGCATATGAAAAAAAACAGCCTGCTCCATTCAGACATTTCCAGATTATTCGGAGCATTCTGCGACTGAATGGAGCAGACATATATGACCTCCTGCTGATAGAATATATTAGGGTTCCTGGACGGAACCTAATTTCAAAGCGCTGAGTTACACAAAACTAACCGGAGGTACATAATGAACAAAAAAAGGATACAGCCCAAGGATCTTATAACTGTCGGAATTTTCTCTGCAATAATGATGGTGGTATGCTTTGCGGCATCAATGCTCGGATTTATTCCGATATTCATTCCGATGCTGTCAGTAGTCGTTCCGCTTGTGGGAGGGATCCCATTCAAGCTTTTTCTGACAAAGGCACAGAAATTCGGCATGGTGACTATTATGGGACCTATCGTCGGAATTCTCACCGGACTGCTCGGCATGGGCGTGTGGGTGATCCTCACAATGCCTGTCTTCGGACTTGTCGCTGACCTTATAATGCGTTCCGGAGAGTATAAAAGCGCCGCTAAAAGTGTTATAGGCTACGGCGTTTATTACCTTGGCATGATCGGCAACTATATCCCGATAATCTTTGCCCGGGACAGCTACGGAGAAATGCTGCTCGGCAGCGGGTTCAGCCAGGAGTACGTTGATACCATGATGGGATATATGCCCGACTGGTCGCTTCTCCCGCTGTTCGCCGCAAGCTTCGTTTCCGGAGTTGTCGGCGCTCTCATCGGCAGGGCGCTGATGAGGAAGCACTTCGTCCGTGCGGGTATTGCGTGATGGCAAATACGCTTTCAGCAGTCCGCACGGGTAAACGCTCGATCTTCGACCCACGTACCAAAATACTTCTGGTGATACTGACCATCGCAATCATGATGAGCGGCGGAGGGCGGCTTGTGCTGTATCTCCGCTGGGCGCTGACTGCGGTGCCGTTCCTGCTTCTGCTGACGGGACGCAGGTTCCGCACGGCCTTCATCTATGCGGGAGTTTACACGGCGTCGTATTTTGCGCAGATACTTCTCATGCCGATAGCTTCCGGTGCGGTGAATTTTCTGCTGGTGGCTCTGGGTATCGTGGCACGGTTCATGCCGGGAATTGCGATGGCTTCATACATGGTCAGCACAACAACTGTCCGTTTTTCAGAACCCACGTTCGCAGTTTTTCAATGTGGATACCACCAGCGAGCTCGCATTATCCTGCGAAAACATGGGCATGCCGGAACCGGAAGTGCGCTCCCGTGTGGAAAGAGCGGTCAATGAACTTGATCTTCGTCCGCTGCTGGACTGGAGTATTTTTGAGCTTTCCGGCGGAGAGAAGCAGCGTATCGCCTGCGGTTCCGTGAGCACGCTTTCACCGGAGGTAATGGTACTGGACGAGCCGTCCTCCAACCTTGATTTTCCGGGCATCAGGAGCCTGCGTAACATCATCAGTCTGTGGAAGTCCCAGGGGCGTACTGTGATTATTGCGGAACATCGGCTGCACTTCCTGAAAGATATTGCGGACAGGGTTATTTACATGAAGTCCGGGGAAATAAGGGAGCAGTTCAGCGGTTCGGAATTCTTTGCAAAACCTGCCGTATTCTTTTAGGAACACGGACTGCGTGCTCCGGAGTTATCAGTGGTTTTCGACCGGGAGTTTCCGGAACATAAGCCGGACGGGACGTTTGTGCTGAAGGATTTCAGCTATTCCTACAAAAGCGGAGTCACGGCGCTCGATATACCGAGTGCGGAGCTTCCGACGGGCTCAGTTATCGCAGTCATCGGCAGCAACGGCGCCGGGAAAACTCCGTTCATGCGTTCGTTCTGCGGACTGCTTAAAAGGGACCGGGGAACGCTTGAAAAAAGCGGAAAACCACTCAACTCCAGAAAGCGCATAAAGTGCTGCTACCAGGTCATGCAGGACGTGAACCACCAGCTCTTTACCGAAAGCGTTCTTGACGAAGTTCTGCTTTCAATGGATAACGAGGATATCCCGGCGGCTGAAGAGATACTCCGCAGTCTTGACCTGCCTGACTTGAAAGCACTTCACCCGATGTCGCTTTCCGGCGGGCAGAAGCAGCGTGTCGCAATAGCGTCGGCACTGGCTTCCGGGCGGGAGTTCATCGTGTTCGACGAGCCTACGAGCGGGCTTGACGCCGGGCATATGCGGCAGGTGGCGGAGTGTATTCTCACACTGAAAGATAAGGTCAGGAACGTGATGATAGTCACGCATGACCCGGAGTTCATCGCACGCTGCTGCGATTATGCGGTGCGGATAGAGCATGGCAGCATTTCGGAGCAGTATGCGCTTGACCGGGTCGGCCGTGAGAGGCTCCGTGAATTCTTTATCGGAGGTGCGGAATGGTAAACGTAGACGGAGAGCTTGGCAGCAACATACGTAAGGTCTGCGAGGACGAAATGTGCGCAGTCTATCAGCTCAAGGACGACACCGGCGAGGGACTTATGACGTTCTACCAGGTGTTTCCCGGGTGTATGCTGATTTATAATGATTTCCATATGGAGCATTGTAATTCCCGCTTTGTCCCGAATGCGGACATGGTCTGCATAGACCACTGTCGTGAGGGGCGGCTGGAACGGCAGTCCGGCGACCAGTATTTCTACATAGAGGGCGGCGATATGCAGGCGAATTCCCGGCATAAGCACTGCGGTGAGTTTTCGTTCCCGCTGAAGCACTACCACGGGCTGACTGTCGGGTTCGACATAAGCCAGGCTGAGCAGTCGCTGCCGCACGTAATGGTTGGATTTTCGGTGGACCTGAGGCAGCTCCGGGATAAATTCTGCGCCAGGGGTCAGACCTTTGTTATGCGTGCCGGGAAGCAGATAGAGCATATCTTTTCGGAGCTTTACGAACTCCCGGAAAAGGTACGGCAGCCATATTTCAAGATAAAGGTGCTGGAGCTCCTGTTGTTCCTGGACGCACTGGAGATACCGGCGGACTGCGGCGAGCGGCAGTATTTCTACAAGGCGCAGGTGGACAAGGTGCGTGATATCGTCACGCTGCTGACCTCTGATCTGGAGCGCTGGTACACGCTCGAGGAGATCTCCGGGAAATTCGATTTTCCGCTGACCTCGCTGAAAAAGTGCTTTCAGGGAGTTTACGGCTGTTCCATCGCCGCATATATGAAAGAATTCCGCATGAATGCGGCGGCTGGAATGCTAAAACGCACCGATGAGCCGATAATTTCGATAGCCTCCCGGGTGGGGTACGACAATCCGGGGAAGTTTGCTGCGGCATTCCGTTCCGTACTCGGGGTGACTCCGAGCGAGTACCGCAGGCTGAATGCCTGAATGGAGCATTCCGGACGGCGTGGAGCTGAAATAAAGGTTAGACTGCGCTATAATAAAGACGTTCCGAAATAAGGAGCGTCTTAATTTTTTGGAGGTTTTTCGATGAAAAAGAAAGGTACATTCTCCGTGGTATTCTCTTTTGCGAAGCAGTGCCGCAGAAAAATGCTGGCTTCCGTGCTTCTTGACGATGAAACCAGGGAGATATGCAAGGAGATAGTTTCCTGCAATGCGCTCGGCCGCGTATTCATTGCGACAGACTATTTTGACGCTTCGATAAACCGAATCTCCGCATGGGTGACAGGCGTGCGTAATGTGCAGGAAGCGCTCCTCAATGCGCTGCTCATGTCGCATGAAGCAATACGTGAAATGCAGGAATCCGGTGCGATATGACCGGACTTATGGTAAAGCAGGAAGAACCGAAAACCGCACCTTTCGGCGATGTCTGGTCAGGAATAATGCAGGATTTTATCCGTATGTGCAGCGACGGCTGGGAACAGGGCTGGCATGAACGCAACGGCGGCAATCTGAGCAAATAAATCAAATGCAGACCCGGGAAATAAATCCTTTGCATAAAAAGAGCAAAAAAGTATAAGTAATTCGCAAATCCGCCCGTTGCGATATTGGATAATATATTGTAAAATCAAATCAGTAAGAAAAAAACTTTATGCACTATGCACAGGGGGATAATAATGAACAGTATAATTTCCGCGATACTTGCAGTTATCATAACTGTAATGATGTCCGGCTGCGACAGCTCGAACAATGGAATGCGCAACATTTCTACCATGGATGTCGTACGCGAAATGGGTTATGGGATAAACCTCGGGAACACGCTGGAATCCTGCGGCGACTGGATAAACGGATCTTCTCCGTCAAGCTACGAAAAAGCATGGGGAAGCCCGATAATAACCGCCGAGGATATCCAGGGCTATGCTGACGCCGGATTCGGCGTACTGCGTATTCCGGTAGCGTGGTCGAATATGATGGCGGACGATGGTACATACACAATAAATCCCGATTATGCCGATAGGGTACAGGAAGTCGTTGATATGGCGCTAGGCACTGGAATGTACGTTATAGTCAACATTCACTACGACAACGGCTGGATCAGCAAGTTCCCTGAGAACGTTGACGAAAACATGAAACGCTACACCACTATGTGGAAGCAGATAGCCGAACTGTTCAAGGATCGTGGCGACAAGCTGGTGTTTGAATCCCAGAATGAGGCGCTCGGCTGGGAAAGTCTCTGGAACAGGTACAGTGGAACAAACGGCGCTGAAAAGCAGTCCTCCTACGACCTTGTGAACAGGGTAAATCAGGCGTTCGTTGATACCGTGAGAGCTACCGGCGGCAACAACGCAAAGCGCCACCTGCTGATATCCGGCTACAACACTGATATAGACCTCACCTGCGATAAGCTTTTCAAAATGCCCAACGACCCGGCCGGACGCCTTGCGGTATCCGTTCATTACTACAATCCGTCAACGCTGACAATAATTGAAAAGGACGCTGACTGGGGCAAAGCAAAGACCGACTGGGGCAGCAAATCCGACATTGCGGAGCTGAACCGCTGTATGGACCTGCTCAAAACGACCTTCATCGACAATGGGATACCCGTCATAGTCGGAGAATATGGCTGCTTCGGAAAGAACAAGACGCGCGAAACCAAAGAATCCTATATGCTGGACGTTTCCTCCGCAATGTACGAAATAGGCGCCTGCCCTATCCTCTGGGACACCTCCGGCGATGAGTACGACCGCAACAATGCAAGATTCAGAAACCCGGAATTCATCGAAAAGCTTATCGCACCATCAAAGGCAGAAAAGGAACAGTGAACGCCGAGGGTGTCCAGCGCATGGGATTATAGCACGTCAGCGAGAGCGGTTTCTGTTTCGGAATTCCTGCGGAGATATCCCGTTTGTATTCCTGAACAGCCTTGAAAAGTAGCTGGGCGTATCTATGCCGATCTCAGCCGCTATATCGGAGATCGGCATATCGGTAGATATCAGCTTGTCCTCCGCAAAGCGTATGCGCAGCAGGTTGCAGTAATCCGAAAAATTCAGTCCGACTGCAGATTTGAATTTCCGGCTGAACGCAAAGTAGCTCATATTTGCCATTGCGGCGGCAGTTTTCATGTCCAGCTTCTCAGCCGGGTGGCTCATGATATGTTCAATTATACGGTCAAGCCTTACGTTCTGGGTGGAAATTCCGGCTCCCTCGACGGGAATGACGCAGTTCTCATGAAGCAGCGCTGCGACGAGCTCCAGCACCATTCCGTTCTTGCGGAACTGGTCGGTCAGCACGGTGGCGGGCGCATAATTTTCCGGTCCGCCGGCAGAGCACACTTCGATTATTCTCTGGAGCACATTGTAGATCCCACCGCCGGATTCTGGTGAGAAAACCGGGGAAAGCCCGTCCGGGTGTCTGAGTATCAGCGAATCGCTCATCACGGAGGACGCGTCCCGGAGAAATCCCGTTGAGAATTGTATTACTGCAACGTCGGTGGCGCGGACATTGTAGTTCGCATGAAAAGCCAGAGGTGGAATGAACACCAGTGTATTCTCCTTTATATTATACGGTCTGCCGTTTATGACCTCATAGCGTTCGCCGCTGATAACGTAGGATATCTCATAGTACGAATGGCAGTGCAGAGGATAATTTCCATCCTCGCTGGTATGATATACCGCGCAGGCGGCATGATTCATCTCCGGCTGGTCGGCGGTCTGGAATTCCTGCTGAAAGATCATATACAGCCCTCCAATATCAACTTTTAGCCTTAATTTCAAGGCGTAATCCAAGGTTCAATAACAGCGCCGGAAGCGAACGAAAATCACTTCCGGTGCTGTTTGTTATCAAGGAATAATCAGAAGCCGCCGTAATGTTTCAGGGTTTCTGCTGCGATCTCAGAGCCGACCCTCATCGCCTTTTCAATATCATTTTCAAGCATATATGAGCATACAAATCCGGCGTGGTAGCTGTCGCCGCACCCGGTCGTGTCAATTACGGTATCGACCTTTACAGCCTGCACTCTATATTTCTGACCTTTAAAGTATGTGACGCTTCCCCGTTCTGCAAGGGATATATTGAACAGGCAATCATACTTACACGATAACTCTCTGAACTTCGGCAATAGTTCCTCCGAGCCGCTTATCAAAAAGAAATCCACATACGGTGCAAAACGTTCCATATCAGCAAAATCCCTGTAGACGTCAAAATCTACCGCAAGCTTAAATCCGGAAGTTTTCTTCAGTTCGACTACCTGCGAAAAACACGAAGCCCAGAAGTGAACAAAGACAACATCAGATTCGGATAATATCCTTATTTCGTCATCGTTCAGAATGATGTCATCAAGTATTTTTCCGTTCCATGAATCATCTTTATAATACCTGTCGCCCTCCGCTGTAAGGTATGTCATATTATTGGCAGTCTGATACCTTTCATCAGTGCGTATATGGCTCTTATCAATATCGAGCCCTGATATTGAATCCATTATCGCTTCCGCATATTTATCCTTTCCGACAATTCCAAGCAGCGTAACGTCTATCTCATCAAAGCGAGAGGCATGGGCAGCAAAATTAAGCGCTTCTCCTCCTGGTCTGATTATGTCTGTGCCGTCAAAAACATCGGCGCATATACATGGCAGCGCAGTAATTTTTATTTTTTTCATTCTACAACCTCGTAAAATTACCATAAATTCGGCATAATAACGCAAACCAATTATATCACAAAATGTTAATCAAGTCAAGGGAAATACACATATAGTATAAGATTTACAATCAGCATTATCGCTGATATTTATCCCTGTATTCCGCCGGAGTTTTACCGGAGTACTTTCTGAACACCCTTGAGAAATGGCTCTGCGATGAGAAACCGAGGTAGGAGCTTATTGCTGCGGCGGATTTGTCCGAATAACGAAGAAGGCGCTTCGCCTCCTCCGTTTTTTGTTTCAGAATGAAATCCGTGAGAGTTATTCCGGCTTCGTGCGAGAATTTAGCTGAAAGATACGGACGGCTCATAAAAAGTTCCCTGGCTATATCCTCAACATATATTTTTTCCGAAATGTGACGGCGGACGTAGTTTGAAACGGATATGGTCAGCTGGGTAGGCTTTTCCCCCTGACGGATACGGCTCATTCTGTCGGCGAAATCCAGAACCATGTTATATTGCAGATTTGTGATCTGCTGAAGATCGTTGAACCTCTCGCTGCGCTGTATAAAAGCGTCGCTCAGCGAGAACGCCTCGTCAGCTTCCATTCCGCCCTGTATTGCCGCACGTGAAACCAGCGTTGCAAGCACCACGAGCGTGTTTTTTGCCTGCCTGAGCTGCTCTGAAGCCAGAATACCCCCGTTTACCGCAGGCGCATCCGACGTCCATTTTTTCAAGCCCTCTGTGTCACCTGTTCTGACCATTTTGAGTATCTGCTGTTCCAGAAGATAGGTGTTCTGGGCATTCTGCGGGTTGTTTACCGGCTGTGAAAGTTCATTTCCGGAACGGGCGCTCTCCAGCTGCGAGGTCATTTCGGACTGCTCGCCGTCAAATATCGTGATGTCCTTTAACTCCAGCTTTTCATCATTGAGTATGTAGTTTATGGAGCACAGCATCTGCAAAACGCTTTCCAGAGGCATTCGCATTATTCCCTTCATCGCTGAGATTAACTCCGTGAATATCTGAAAGAGGTTTCGGAAAAAGATGTGTGAAAGCATGAGGTGATCGCATGAAATACTGCCTGGCAATAGATATCGGCGCTTCCTCCGGGCGGCATATCGCAGGCTGGCAGGAGGACGGAAAACCAGTCACAATGGAGCTTTACCGTTTTCCAAACGGCGCAGAAAACAGACACGGACATCTTATCCGGGAAGCCGACAGACTGTTCAGGGAGGTTGTGAACGGCATAATGGCGGCGTTTGCAGAACTTGTCCGTGGACACAGGGGTGTGGATTACGTCCTTATAAACGGCAATCAGCGCTATCGCCTGCAATGTCTTTCCTAGTCCCATATCGTCTGCGAGGATTCCCGCCCAGGCTGTCGATAAAGGCACATCTGCGTCTGTCACCGCATTATTTGCTTTGCAAAAAACTCCGCACAACGGCAGACGAAAACACGATGTTTGCGCAGTTGCCCCCAGAGCCCGACACGATGTCCGGCTCTGGGGGCAACATGCACAAAGCCTAGCTGTTATGAGTGTTCCTGACATCTGCCCCTTTCTCGGCAGCCTGGAATTGAACTTTTTCGACAAGCTGGGGGCGCACGTCACCGTGCGCCCCATCATTTTGTTCAGTTTTCGTCAGCGGATCATGCGCTCAGCCCGACCAGCCATCTGAGTACCGTACTGGCGTCGGCACAGTTGACCTGTCCGTCACCGTTGAGGTCAATGAGCTGGAGGCTTACGCCCGAATCAAGCCCTGCTGAATATCGCAGCAGCGCAACCGCATCGTAAATGTCAAGAATGCCGTTATTGTCAAAGTCGCCCTGCCTGTCGCTGTATCTGCATACCATTACTGCATATTCTCCCGGAGCGCTCATGCCCGGAATAACGGCAGTGCCGTCCTCTGCAAGCTTTACGCAGGTCTGGAATACGAGCCTGCCGTCTACCAGCTTGTAAACATTTGCGAACTCGCCCGCATACCGCTTCAGGAACGTAAACCTGATCTCTGCAGGAATATCAGCGCTTATCCTGTATTTGCCGCCCGATACTCCACGCAGCGAGCCAGCGTCAACAGAACCGGGAAACAGCGATAGATCGGCTGCGGATACAGTTGTTATCTTCGCACCGTCAACAAGCCAGCTCTTTGTGCTGTCGTAAACGAACTCGACCTTTAACTTCCTGTCTGCGATCGCCTTGATGACCTCCGCAGGAACTGTGGTTTCGCCGCTCATGGAAATAGTCACACTGCCGCCGTTCTGTCTGCCAAGGTCTGCAACAATGTCCGACCAGGTCTTCTGTACGCCATTTATTGAGGGATTACTTTCGGTCGTGTTATCCCTGTTGTGCGTTCCATCACTTACATGACCGCCGGATCCTCCGCCACCCTTTCTGGGAGTTATAATGTACCCGCACACCGTGCAGTACTCCGCCTTTTTGGCGGTAGCTTCGCCGCTTGAAACATGGCTCTCCGTTTCGGTCACGGCGTTGCAGTATTCGCACTTGTGCCAGTGACCGTTCTTGTCGTATGCGTACTTTACCGACCACTTGTGGTCTGTCTTTGCAATGACCACGTCCGCAAGAGAGACCTCCGTCGCTGCGGCCTCGTCATTGTAAAACTTTGCGCAGGTTTCACACTCCCAGTACTCAATATTGCCGGTATTCTGGCAGGTAGCCTGCACGGCTGAATGATGAACGAGCTTGCCGTGTCCCGAATTTACCGTCTTGAAAACAGCCTCGCTGGCGTTCAGTTCGTCAGTTTCCTTGAAGCGGAGATATGCGGTAACGTCCTTAAGATGAGCAACTGCCGTGGTTTTTACGTTGCTCCATGTCTTGCCGTCAAAACTGTATTCAACGCCATTAAGCCTGGTCTTTATCGTCGCTGTAAGTTCGCTGCCGTCGTTGGTGAATACTACGTAAAACGCAGCGGGATCGGGCGCATCCTGGTTATCCTTGGCAGTCAAGGTGATCTTAACTGTGAATGTAACGCTCTCATAATTATCCGAAGCAAGCGTGATCGTGAACGAGCCTGTCTTGCCTATATCGTCAACAGTGTTCGGACCAAGATGGAAAGTGAACTTTCCGTCAGAATAGCAGGAACCCGGAATAATTCCCGCACTTATCGTCCCGTCCTTTTTAGTTCTGAGTACGGTTACCTGACCCATATTCTCAGGAAGTCCTGCAACGCTTACCGTTATATCCTTGTCGGTTGACCACCTGTACGAAATCCCGGTATCTGGAAGCGTTTCAGCTCCAGCCTTTTCTATCGTGAACTTCCAGCTGTCGGCGGTAAGTCCGGAAGCCGCCTTATAGTTGCCGCCCCCGGCAGCGTCTATCTTGAATGTGTACGTTCCTGCGCTGACAGGCTCGGCTTCCCTGCCGTTCTCGCCGTAATACTTTACGGTGATTTTGCCAGCGCCCTTTATGCCGGGCTTAGCCGTTACCGTGACTGCCTTTACGGTGTTGCTGAACACCATGTCCGCAGGGAGCGCAACGTCAAAGTCAGCCCCCGTCAGCGCTTTCTTGCCGACTGTTACAATAAAGTCCTCAGAGTAATCATCGGGGAAATAATCAGACCCCTTATAAATGAGCTTGTATGTTACATTGCCTGCAGCGTCCGCCGTATCCTCAAACCTGTTGTCTGCAACGATAATTGTTTTGCCGCCGACCTTTACATTGAACGTTCCCGTGGTATCCTCAGCGGAAATATCGTTGCCATAATAGTCGTTTTCAAAGGTTATCGTCGCCTTTGTTGTGAACGTAATGTCGTCGTCATAAACAGGTTCTTCATCACCGACGCGGTTAAGCTCCAGCTTTTTGACGTACTTAACGGACGGTACATAGGTGCTTCCCTTAAGCGAGGGATAATATGCAACGCCGTTTTCCGTATCGTTGAGCCGCTTCTCCCAGACAGAGTCGGTAAGTTTCATCTTTGTAAGCGCGCCGTTAGACGTCATCTCAAGGGTTGTAAGAGCCGTGCCGCTTTCTTCTTCGTCATATTCGCAAACCTCTTTGTTGTAATAGCAATTTTCAGAGGGAGAAATACTGATCAGCCCCACTTTGCTATTATTGAGTGCTGTACCTACAAAGTAGCAGGATTTCAGCTCAGAACCCTCTTTGCCAAGCGCAGCGATACCGCCGACCAGCCCATTCGTGCCTTCAACATTTGCCAGAGCAAAGCAGTTGCTGATCGTTTTGTTATTAAGACCGCAGACAGCGCCGGTATTGTTTGCACCGCCATAGATTTTTCCATCAAAGGAGCAGCCGTAAATCGTGCCGTCGTTTACTGCGCAGATACCGCCGGAATAATTATCCGTGCTGCTCCCCACCGAGCTGTCAATATTGCCCTTGACCGCAAGGTTAATGATAGTACCCTTGTTTGTGCCAAACAGTCCACAGGTGCTGTCGTCTGTCATGGTTACAGTGTGACCGTTGCCGCTGAACATGCCGCTGAACGTACCCGTACTCAGGCTCGTCTGAATGACATCATTAGGCGCCAGGGAGCAAGCAAGGGTTATATCGTCGCCGAGAACGAAATTTTCAGACCACTTCACATCCCACTGCCAATAGGTACGAAAAACATCTTCAGAGCTGATAAGGGTGTAGGGCTGCCAGTCGGCGCTGCCGCCTGCGTAGGCGAAGTTAAATACGTCGCTGCTGACGCCCCCGGATTCGCCAAAGCACTTAAGGCTCATATAATAGCAGGTTTTTGTGCCGAATTTGCCGTCTTTTACGTCGGAAGTAACAACAACTCCCTTTCCTGCATTCCAGATATCGGGGTTGAAGCTGCCGATTATGCCGAGATTATCGCCGCAAAGGAACTCGGTGCTGTAGGAATTATTATCGCCTTTGTTGTATATTTGAGCCGTGCCATTGATAAGGTTTATCGACCCGCTGACATCCATGTCAAACCGGCAATGGCTCAATTCTGAGCTGCCGCCATAGGAAACGCTGAGGCCATATCCGCAGATACCGCCGACCATTGCAGAGCCTGTGAAACCGCTGACCTTGCCAACGCTTACACAATATACGACAACAGGGTCTTTACCATACATTTCTCCGCAAATGCCGCCTATATAATTCTTACCGCTTACATCAGCCGAGTTAAAGCAGTTGGATATTGTGGCATAGTTTGTGCCGCATATACCGCCAACCTTGCCTTCACGCCGCGTGCTCTCCGATTGCTTTACTTCACCATCAAAGGAGCAGCTGTAAATCGTGCCTTCATTCTTTGCGCAGATACCGCCGATATACTCCTCGCCGGTAACTTCGCCGCTTACAGCGAGGTTCATTATCAGACCCTTGTTCGTTCCGAACAGACCGACTAAATCAT
>CAKSGA010000062.1 GCA_934454435.1 uncultured Oscillospiraceae bacterium
TGATGGAGGATATCGACCCGGCGGAGATGGCGGCGAAATTCCGCTTTACTCCCGGGCAGGTGTTCGGCGCAGCGGAGCGTGCGGAGGAGCTTGCAGCAATAACCGGTGACGGAGTTTCTCCGGAGCTTCTGCATGAAAGCTGCTACGACCAGGTCGTGGTGGGACTCAACACACTGGCTTCTCCCATAAAACCGGCGTACGGCTGGGAGGATCTTGTGCTGCCGGAGTCAGAGATAAGGCTGCTTAAAAGTGCATGCATGCATGTGAAATACCGTCACAGGGTCTACACCGAATGGGGGTTCTCGAAGCGTGCGGCGTACGGCAGGGGACTGTCGGTGCTGTTCTCCGGACCTCCCGGAACGGGCAAGACCATGGCGGCTCAGGTGCTGACAAACCAGCTCCACATGCAGCTTTTCAAGGTGCAGCTGTCGCAGGTGGTCAGCAAGTACATAGGCGAGACTGAAAAGAACCTGCGCCGGGTGTTTACCGAGGCAAAAAATGCCAACTGTGTGCTGTTTTTTGACGAAACTGACGCCCTGTTCGGCAAGCGTTCCGAGGTCAAGGACTCCCACGACCGCCACGCCAATATAGAAACGGCGTATCTTCTTCAGCAGATGGAGGAGTACGACGGCGTTGTGCTGATGGCGACGAACCTGCTCCAGAACATCGATGAAGCGTTCATGCGGCGTATCAGTTTCGTGATCAGCTTCCCGTTCCCGGACGCCCCGACCAGGAAGCTGCTGTGGCAGAAAATGCTTGATGTGAAGGCTCCGACCGAGGACATCGACTGGGACTTCCTTGCGGAGAACTTCAAGATGGCGGGCGGAAACATCAAGAACTGCATAATACACGCTGCGTTCCTTGCAGCGGCAGAGGGGGCTCCGATAGGTATGCGGCACCTGCTGACCGGAATAGTCAACGAGCAGCGCAAGAACAACACGGTGGTCCTACGGGACGACCTGAAGCAGTACGCCGATCTTATTTTCGGCAATGAATGAGGTAGTAGATCCATGAGGATTGCTATATAGAAGGGCTGTCCATCAGAACTTCACAAATTTTTTATTGAGAGGAGGCACTGATCTTCATGCAGCCGGAATGCGCTGGGAAGAAGATCAGAAACAAGTTATGCCAGAGTATTTATCCCCGGGTGTTTACGTTGAGGAGTATGAGTCGGGCGCAGTTCCGATGGAAGGCGTTGGCACAAGTACTGCGGGCTTCATAGGCCTTGCAGAAAAGGGCGACGTTATCGGCAAGCCGCAGCTGGTTACCAGCTTCAGCGACTATGTGCGCATCTTCGGCGGTTATCTTTCCGAGACCAAGTATGGTGATAAGCGCTTCCTGCCCTATGCGGTAGAGCACTTCTTCATCAATGGCGGCTCCAGGGCTTTCGTAATGAGAGTTTGCCCCGCAGACGCAAAGTGCGCTTCCACAAAGAGCGAGTCTGTCCTCAGCTTCACCGCTAAGAACCCCGGCGAATGGGGCAACCGTGTGAAAGTCACCGTTTCTCCCGTTTCCCGTGTTAAGACGCAGGTCTATGAGGTGAACGGCAATGACGCTGTTGTAAGAAGCATCGACGGCTTCAACATCGGCGATGTAGTTGAGTTCGCAGACGGTAAGACCTCTGTTTACAACAAGATCACCGCTATCGAGGAAAAGACCATCTCCTTCGAGAACCCTGTGAACCCCTCCATCATCGACAAGAACCTTGTTCCCACAAAGTTCATCAAGTCCAGCGAGATCGACGTTTCCGTAAAGTACGGCGATGTGAAGGAGGATTACCTCTTCGTATCCCTGAACACCGAGTCCGCTGACTACATCTGCTCCAGAATGTCCAGAAGCGAGCTCGTTACCGTTGCGGTAAGCTCCAGACCCGCTGCCAAGCCCGCTCCCGAGGCTAAGGACAAGGACAAGAAGGACGCAGCTCCCGCCCCCGCAGCTTCCGGTATCGTAGCTCCGTTCGACGCTGTAGGCGGCAAGGGCGATGCAATGATCCTTCAGCTCACCGGCGGTACAGACGGCAGCGCTGATTCCATCGCAGCCTCCGATTACATCGGCAAGGACGGCGGCCCCGGCAAGCGCACCGGTATCCAGGCGTTCATCGAGAACTCCGATGTAAGCATAATGTCTGTTCCCGGCGTTACTATCCCCGAGGTACAGATGTCCCTTATCGCACACTGCGAGAACATGAAGAGCCGCTTCGCCGTTCTGGATATGCCCAAGGACAGAAAGAAGACCGACGAGCTGCTTGAATACCGTGATATGTTCGATTCCAGCTATGCTGCGTTCTATCACCCCTGGATCCAGATCTTCGATCCGCTTTCCAAGAAGAATATCATTGCTCCTCCCTCCGGTTCTGTCGTAGGTATCTACGCACGCACCGACAACACCGTAGGTGTACATAAGGCTCCCGCAAACGAGGTGGTACGCTCCTGCACAGGTCTTGCAAGCAGCTATAACACCGCTGAGCAGGATCTTCTCAACCCGAAGGGCATCAACCTTATCCGTTCCTTCCCGGGCAGAGGTATCAGAGTCTGGGGCGCAAGGACCGCTTCCTCAAATGCAACATGGAAGTACGTCAATGTACGCCGCCTGTTCATCTACCTTGAGGAGTCCATCCGTGCAAACACCAACTGGGTAGTATTCGAGCCGAATACTGAGGCTCTCTGGGGCAGAGTAAAGAGGACAGTCGAGATGTTCCTCGCAAGCACCTGGAGAAGCGGCGCACTCGCCGGCACTTCGCCCTCTGAGGCATTCTTCGTTGATATCGGCAGGAACACCATGACTCAGGACGATATCGACAACGGCCGTCTTATCTGCGTTATCGGCGTGGCTCCCGTAAAGCCTGCTGAGTTCGTTGTATTCAGAATTGGCCAGTACACCAGCGAGAGCAACGGTTGATTTTTAGGAAAGGAATGAGAGTAAATGCCGGAAATTAGATATCCGTTCAAGAATTTCAGATACAAGGTGGAGTTCAACGGCACCGAGGCCGCTGGCTTCAGCGAGGTATCTGGCGCAGATATCTCTGTTGACGTTATCGAATACAGAGAGGGCAACGAAGTCCGCACTACCCCCAGAAAGCTTGCAGGTATGACCAAGTATGGCAACATCACGCTCAAGTGGGGCGTGGTAGGTTCCATGGAGATGATGGAGTGGCTGCACACCGTAGCTTCCGACAACACCTCCGGTCCTACCGGTATCGAGCGCAAGACCATCACCATCAAGCTGCTGGACGACACCGGCGCTGAAGGTCCCAGCTGGGAGATCATCAACGCATGGCCCACACATTACACCGCTCCCGACCTCAACGGTCTTGGCGGCGAAGTGGCTATAGAGTCCCTCGAGATATGCCACGAGGGCGTGAACAGAATCGACGGCGGATCCATGGACTCCGCAACACCTTCTGAGAACTGATAGGTTCTTAATAGCTGCCGCAGGGCAATGAAGCAGTTACCGCCGTCGGTTCCTCGGTTCGTCCGGTGAGCCGATGGCGTATACTGGTTTTTCAGGGAATATACCAAAAATGGCAATTGTGTTAAATACTTCAGGTCGGAGGAAAGAATGAGCTTTCAGACTGAATTTGAATTTGAACTTCCCAGGGGTTACGTTGACCAGAACGGCGAGGTGCATAAGCACGGCGTCATGCGTCTGGCAACTGCCGCTGATGAGATAATGCCGCTGAGGGACCCTAGAGTTCAGCAGAACCCGGGCTATCTTACGGTGATACTTCTTTCACGTGTTGTGACGAAGCTGGGCAATTTACAGGCGATAAACAACCGTGTCATTGAGAACCTGTTCACCATAGATATGGCGTTCCTGCAGGATCTCTACCAGAGGATAAACATGCAGGAGGTGCCTGCGTACAAGGTCGTATGCCCGCACTGCAACAAGGAATTTGACCTTCCTCTGGATTTTTTAGAAAAGTAGAGCTGTCGTTATATCCCGAAGACAAGCTCTATGAGGAAATGACGTTTCTGGGATATTATCTTCACTGGAGTCACGAGGAGCTGATGGAGCTGGAACACCGTGAGCGCCGCAGATGGTGCAGCGAAGTTTCGCAGATCAACAAGAAGCTCAGCGGACAGAAGGAGAAGAAGAACCTTTTTGAGAAGTAGGAGGGTATCGCATGGAAAAATACACCGGTGGGAATTTCACTGTGCATATCGCCCCTATTGAGCTTATCGGCAATTTTGCGTCGGTGTCGGGGCTGAATGTTGAACTGGAATACGAAGTTTACACCGAGGGCGGGACATTTCATCCGGTCTACCTGACGAAAGGGCTGAAATACGACCGCATAGTTCTGCGAAGAGGTACGGCGACTGCGGAGCCGCTGGTGATCTGGTTCGAGACTGTCAGAGCGGGAACGATAACAAAATACCCGATGATAATCACGATGATGAACAATTCCGGCATTCCGGTGAAGATATGGACTGTGCTGGACGCAATGCCGGTCAGAGTGGATTATGGCGAGCTGGACGCAATGAGCGGTCAGATCTCGCTTACAACGGTAGAACTGGTGCACGGGGAGATAATCCCGGTGATGTAACGAAAGGGGGCATGCTGAATGAATAACCTGACTGCTGCAAGGGACATCAGCGGTATAGCTCCCATCGGCGTGCTCAGGGGGATCTCCCCGCTATGCGTGCCCTACGTCCCCGGGGCTGGTATAGCCGACGAGGTAAGACATCGTGCCGATCCCAGGATAGTTTCCCTTTGGGAGCGCCTCGGGCTCGTGTACCTTTTCGACCAGCCGGCAGCCGCACCGGTGAACAGAACTCACGTCACGGTCAACAATTTTACGGCGGAGCTGGCGTTCCGCATATGCTCACAAAATCATACCGACAGGCTGATTGAAAGATATCAGCCCGGATTTGTGTTTCCGGAAAATATACAGTCTGCGGGCCGTTCCTACGAAACTATCGTGAGGAGGACCGAGCTGCGGCAGGTCGGTGAGTTGTTCGGCAGAAACAGCCGCTACACCGAGGAAGTCAGCAGGATATTCCGGCTGGTTTTTGAGAAAGAGACCGGCGGAATTCCATTACAGACCGTGTGCCGGGCTCTGGCGGCGCTGCTTGGCTCCACGGGCGGCGGGGCGGTTTTTACGTCACAGCAGCAGATGATATTCCAGCGTATCGCAAAGGTCCTTTCGGACGAATACCCGGAAAGCACGGCGGCGCAGGAGGTGGCTTCGGTAGGAGCTGCGGCGGTTTTCACCGAAGAGCAGCGCAGGCGTATCCTTTCTGCTGCGAATGTCATGGGCTATCGTTCGCAGCATGACGCAGCACAGCGTGTGCTTTCCCTGGTGAACAGCGGACGCACCCGGGAGGAAATAGGCAGGGTCCTGCTGACTGAGGTCCGCCGGTACGGACTGGAGGAGAACGCAGCGGAAAATCTGCGGGCAGCGGGAAAGATCGCTCCGTTTTCTGCGGAGCTTTCTGAAAGCACCCCGGAGGGTCGTCCAGCCGTTGGCGTGGCGGTTCCTGAGATCAACAGGCTGCGTGAGGTTACACGCCTGATATTCGCAGAAGAAAGCCATGCTGACGCCCCTGAAAGGGAAGTCACTGCGGCGGAGATCTCAGAGAGCTCTGCAGCAAGGCTGATTTCAGAGCGGCTGAGCTCGGTCGTTGAGAGGAGCGCAGGGTTCAGAGAAATTTCAGGGCAGCTCACAAGGCTTGTGGAGCGGCTCGGCGGGAATTCCGGCGAAGAACGCACGGATCATGGCAGCACAGTCGTTCGGAAGTTCAGCGGAGCTCCTGTTACGAATTTCATCAGCGTCACCGCTGGGACCTCCGGCAGGCTGCTGAAACAGTTCGGAGGCTCTGGGCAGGGACAGTTCCAGGTGCTGCAGACACCTGAACAGACTCCGCATGAGTTCGCTGAGAATGTCAGAAATACGCTGAACATCATGCAGCAGTTTTCGGCGGGAAATTCCGTGGAGATGTCGTACCCGGCTACGGAGTTTGACTTCACTGAGAACACAACTGTTCCGGTGAATGTTCAGACCGGGTCGGAGGTTCGTGCTGTTTCGCCGGAGCGGGGCTCCGGGAGTCAGCTCACGGTTCAGCCGGAAAAATTCAACAATTCCGAAATCATTGTTGAAAAAAGCAATGATATTGAAGTGCATTCCGGGACTGTTGTTCAGGAAGAACAGCCCGCTGAGCTCCGCAGCGCCGAGCAGTTCCACACGGAAACGGTGCGGGAGCCGTACGGCGGGAATGCTCCGCAGGTGGCTGAAAAGCCCGGCAGGGTGGTTCCGGGTGAGAGCTCCGTGGAGCTCCGCAGCGCCGAACAGTTCCACACGGAAACGGTGCGGGAGCCGTACGGCGTGAACGCTCCGCAGGCGGCTGAAAAGCCCGGCAGGGTGGTTCCGGGTGAGAGCTCCGTGGAGTTCCACAGCGCCGAACAGTTCCACACGGAAACGGTGCGGGAGCCGTACGGCGGGAATGCTCCGCAGGCGGCTGAAAAGCCCGGCAGGGTGATTCCCGGGAAGAGCTCCGTGGAGCTCCGCAGCGCCGAACAGTTCCACACGGAAACGGTGCGGGAGCCGTACGGCGTGAACGCTCCGCAGGCGGCTGAAAAGCCCGGCAGGGTGGTTCCGGGTGAGAGCTCCGTGGAGTTCCACAGCGCCGAACAGTTCCACACGGAAACGGTGCGGGAGCCGTACGGCGGGAATGCTCCGCAGGCGGCTGAAAAGCCCGGCAGAGTGGTTCCCGGGGAGAGCTCCGTGGAGCTCCGCAGCGCCGAGCAGTTCCACACGGAAACGGTGCGGGAGCCGTACGGCGTGAATGCTCCGCAGGCGGCTGAAAAGCCCGGCAGAGTGGTTCCCGGGGAGAGCTCCGTGGAGCTCCGCAGCGCCGAACAGTTCCACACGGAAACGGTGCGGGAGCGCACAGATGAACAAGCCGCAGGCTCTTACCGCAGCAGGCTTGATAAAAAGACCCTGGAGACACTCGACAGACTGGTAGCGGAAAGCCGCTTGCAGACCGTAAAGCCAGTGGAGGTCAGGGAGGAGCCGGTCCCGCTGGTACATTCCGAAAGCGTGACCGCTGAGACTCCGGCGGAACCGGTGAATATCAACGCTGACTCCCTGCGGAATGTGAGTATCGTGCGCCGGAGCATAGTCAATGAAACCTCGCTCCACATGAAAAAGCTGATGGAAAAGGCTGCGGTCACGGCGCCCGTTCAGTCCGCCGTGAAAAAGGCGTTCACCTATCGTCCCGCTGACAGAACGGGCGACATGGTGATGCTGATACCCCCAGCAGAAGCCGACAGGTTCAGGGCTTCCGGGGCGTTCGACAGAAAGCTGCCGCCCATTGAGCTCCGTCAGCCGCCGGAACCTCAGCCGGAGCGTGAGAGCACGACCAGAAAGACCACGATCAATAACCGCCCGGTGATCAGGACTTCTGAAATCGGTATCGGCGAACTCAGCCGTGACGACATCACGAAGCTGGCGGATAAGGTCTATGAGCAGATAGAAACACGTCTGACCCGGGAACGCCGCAGAATGGGTCTGTGAACAGAGAGGAGAGATCGTTTTGATAGGTCCTGTCAAGGCAAAATTCAAGGTGCTGGACGGAGCTAACAAGCTGCTGAATGCAAGCGCTGTAGTCGGCAGCGTGGGAATTCCCTGTGTGTTCAACCCCACGGAATTCACCATACAGCGCACCGTGAATTATGCACAGCATAAAATTCCCGGCATTGACCGTCCCGTGCTCCAGTTCGTAAGCGGTGAGGCGGAGGTCATGAGCTTCAGCCTGCTTTTCGACACCTATAATGCGGCTGAAAGCTCAAATCAGCTTAAACTTGTGGCGTCTGCACTGGCACCGGACCTGCTCAAAATGGACGTGCGTACATTTACGGAGCCTCTGATGAAGCTCACGACCGTGAATTCTGATACGCATGCGCCGAGCCTGGTGGAGTTCGTGTGGGGTTCGATAAGCTTCAAGGGGTATATCAATTCCATCTCGCAGAGGTTCACGATGTTCGCCTTTGACGGAAATCCGGTGCGTGCAGTCGTTGATATCTCGCTTATTTCGGATAAGAAAGACAACAACGTCCGCAACTCCCCGGACAGGACGAAGGCGAGGACGATCTCCGAGGGGGACCGGCTGTACGCTTTTGCATATGCGGAGTACGGCGACTGCTCCGAATGGCGCAGGATAGCCGAGGCAAACGATATAGACGACCCACGCAGGCTTGTTTCCGGAACGGATATAATAATTCCGCCGATACTGTAAATCAAGAGGAAGGAGTGAGCTGAATGCCGATGATACCCGAAGAGGTTTTCGTGCCGCAGTGCCGGGTCTATATTGACGGAACGCAGATAAAGGCTTCTGCGGAAATGATAGAGTCAGTGACAGTCCAGCTTACCGCTTCTGAAATGGCAAACGGCTGCGAGTTCGTGATATTCTGCAAGTACGACCACGACCGCAGCACGATGGGAAATATCATCTCCCGTGCCACCGCAGGAAAAAAGGTGAAGGTCGAGCTTGGATACAAGCTGCCTAAGCCGGTGTTCATCGGCTATATAAACTCCACGTCGGTGGATTTCTCGGCGGAGGGCATATCGCTGATAGTTTCCTGCCTGGATGCAAGGGGACTGCTGATGGGCAATGTTTCCCGGGAGAGCTTTGAAAACAAGAGCGTCAGCCAGATAGTCACCCAGCTTCTTGACCCGATAAAGAGCTATACCGAGGGCGTCACGGTGTCGATACCCGGCAGCGCTGACAAGGAGTATCCGCTTTCCCAGTATGAGATGGACGATTACAGGTACGTCTGCATGCTTGCAAGGCTCACGGGGTGCTCATTCTACATGGCGGGTACAAAGCTGAAATTCGTGAAGGATATCTTTTCCACGTCCACGCTGAAGGCAAGCTACACCTGGGGCAAGGACCTCATTTCGTTCAGCAGGACGGTGGAACTTTCCGAACAGCTGGGCAAGGTCAGGGTGATAGGCACGGTGCCGGATACTCTGGAGGATTTCTTTGCTGACGCTTCCCCGATAAGCGGCTCCGGAAAGACGGGGGCTTCCCTCTGCTCGCCGGTAAAGTCAAAGGTGAAAGAGGTGGTCTGCAAGACCATCAAAAGCCAGAAAGAGGCTAAGGTCTACGCTGAGTCCCTCATGCGGCAGAGCTGCCTGAAGCTGTGCCGGGGCAATGCCCGGGTAGTCGGCAACGAGGCTCTGGTGCCGGGAAGCAGGATTAAATTCGGCGGGCTGGACCCCAAGCTGAACGGTACCTATTTCATCACGGGAGTTCAGCACACGTTCAACGGAAACGGTTTTCTAACGAACATATCTTTCTGTGCACCCACAGATTAAGGCGGTGATCAAATGAGTTCATTGGCAGAAATGACCTCCGGCGGCGGCAGTTCCGCAAGCATGGAAAAGTGCGGCGGTATCGCCCTTGCAGAGGTCACTGCGATAAAGGACCCGAAGAACAAGGGCAGGGTAAAGTGCCGGTATCTCACCGCCGACAAGGACGTTGGCGAAACCGGCTGGATATACTGCCTGACCCCGTTCGGCGGGAACGATTATGGCTGCTTCCTCCACCCGGGCGTGGGTGATATCGTGGCTGTGGCATATGAGAACGGCGATATCCATCGTCCGTTCGTGATAGGCAGCATGTGGGTCAAGAAGTCCGAGCCGCCGGTGAAGATAAGCAACGGCAAAAACGAAACGTTCAAGCTCATAACGCCGAACAAAAGCTACGTGGAGTTCAGCGATACAAGCAAAAAAGAAAGCATCACGGTGTCCACTCCCAAGGGGCATAAGATGTCCTTTGATGACGACAAGGACCTGATCTCCGTGACGGACGGAAAGAACCGACTGGAGATCAACGGAAAGTCCGGGGCGGTGGAGCTGGTGTGTGACAAGAAGCTCACTATAAAGGTCGGCAGCGGCGTCACGATAACATGCGACGGCAATTCCGGCGCCGTGGAGATAAAGACCAACGCAAAGATCACGCTGAATTCGGCTAAGGTCGGAATAAAGGCGAGCGGCGAAGCTACCCTGGAGGGCAGCGGCTCCGTTGCTGTGAAGAGCAGCGGAGTAGCTACGGTAAAGGGCTCAATGACAAAGATCAACTGACAGGAGGTATCAGCATGGCAGACAATAAGGGGTTCATGGGCAGGGGGTTCAGGTTTCCTTTCAGCGTTGACCCGGCGACTGACCGTATCGCAATGAGCAGCGCCGAGCAGGACGTTGAAGAGGCGATCCGCATAATACTCCGCACGAACCTTGGCGAGCGTGTCATGCTGCCGGAATTCGGGACCTCCGCAGGGGATTTCCTGTTCTCTGACGACCGGGCGGAGCGTGTGGCAGCCCTTGAGGAGAGTGTCCGGGAAGCGCTGGAGCGCTGGGAGCCCAGGATAAAGGACGTAGAGGTCGAAGCCGCCAGCGACAGCGGCAGCAAGAATGTTCTTGAAATAAACATACGGTATACGCTGCGTGTCACAAATAATCAGTTCAACATGGTATATCCGTTCTACATGATGGAGGGAGAGGGCAGATGAATTCACCGAAGCTTGACGGCAGAACAGTGAGCGATATCCTCGCCCTGATCAGCGAAAAAAGCAGGGCGTACACCCCGGAGTGGAAGTTCGATGAAAAGCGCCCGGACGGCGGCACAGCGCTTTCCATGCTGTTCGCTGAGATGTTCTGCGGAACGATAGACCGCCTGGACAGATTTCCGGACAAATGCAGCCTGGAGTTCCTTAACCTGCTGGGAGTTTCCGCGAAGCCGGTCTCCCCGGCGGTCGGCACGGCGTGTGCGACCCTTGCGGAGGGCACCCGTGAGAGGGTATACATAAAGAAAGGCACGCAGCTTTTCACCGACCTTGAAAGCGACAGGATAGTTTTCGAGACCGCACAGGGATTTTTCGCAGTCCCTGCGAAGCTCACGGATATCTACATGACCGACCCCGCTGAGGACGTAATTACGCACTCGGAGGTGTCGGAGGAACTCAGCGAAAGACCTTTCTGCCCGGATAAAAAGCGCAGTATCGAGCGGCATTGCTTCACGCTTTCAGAGGACTCCGTCCTGCGGCTTGACGGCGCTGCGGAGATCACCGTGGCACTCGGCGGGGCGGTCGGAATAAACGACGAGGAGCGCATAAAAATGCTCTGCCGCAAGGACGCAGCCCGCTGGACCATGCCTGGCAGGAACGGCGATATAGTTCTGCCGGCGTTCCCGGGGAAAGGCTTCATAACGCTCCGGAAGCCCGACGGCAAAGCGGTGCGTGTGGACGAAAACGGTGAGCCAGACGAGGAGAACGGTCACTACTGTATCACCTGCGAGATGGTTCGCACGGAGGACTCGGAGCCGCTGGCGGCGGACCAGGTACTGCTCAGCAGCAGAAGCGTTGACGAGCCCGAGACCCTGCGGGGACGTCAGCCTGACAAGATGTATTTCAACGACACGGAGCTCCCGGAGGGGGAACCGGCGTACGTTTTCGGCAGGGAGCCGAACGCCTACGATGCGCTTTATATAGGTTCTGACGAGGTGTTCAGCAAGGCAGGTGCGAGGGTCACGCTGGAGTTCTCCGCCGCCACGGTGATAGTACAGGACGGTGAGGAGCAGAACGAGCCCGATTTCGAGCAGAAGCTCCTTGTAGACAAGAGCGACCTGCATGTCAGGAAGCCGGATGACATCTTCATTTCCGAGGTAGTCTGGGAGTACTGGAACGGGCTCGGTTGGGCAAGGCTGAACGTCGCCGGAGATACCGGGCTGTTCTCCTGTTCAGGCAGGGACGGCAGACACACGGTCAGCTTTACATGCCCCGCAGACATGGAGGGCTCGGTGCAGAATTCCAGCTACGGTCTGTGGATAAGAGTGCGCATAAGGGACGTCAGGAACCGTTTCAGCATGAACGGGCGCTGGCTGCTCCCACTGGTGAAGTCGGTGGACCTCAGGTTCGACCATGGCGGGGATATGGTCCCTGCGACAACGGTCACGACATGCAATTCCTGCCGGAAGGTCAGGTATGAGATGAACGGCACAAAGACCCGCATGGAGCTCTTTTCCGTCATGCCTGACCGCAGGCGGACGGTGTATTTCAGGTTCGACAAGCCGCCCTGCGGGCTTCCGGTGAATTTGTACCTCGGCTTTGACGGCGAGAGCGGAAGCGAACGTCAGCTGGAGTTCAGCTATTGTTCCGCCGGGCAGCCCGGGAACTGGTGCGGCCTCAAGGTGAGCGACCGTACCCGGGGGTTCTGCGGCAGCGGTACGATATCAATGTACGCCCCGGACGATTTCTGCGAAACGGAGCTGTTCGGCGTAAAGGGTTACTGGGTGCGTGCCGAGGAGCCCTTCGGCGCAGACAGCAGTCATTTGCCCCGGCTTATCCGGGCGGAGATGAACGCAGTGGACCTGATACAGCAGATAAGCGTTGAGGGTGAGCGCAGCTCAGTGCGTGCCGGGCAGAAAAACCATCGTGTACAGCTTCTTTACCGCCCGGTGATAGACTGCGGGGTATGGGTGAACGAGCTCGGCGAGACCCCGGTGAGCGAGCTCCAGGAGCTCACCCGCAGGGACAGTGGCAGAGTCAGGATAATGAACGGCGCAGACGGTCTGCCCGCCGAGTGGTGGGTCAGATGGGAGCGCACCGAGAGCCTTGCCGGCTGCGGCGCAGACAGCCGCAGCTATGAACTGGACAGTTCCACCGGTGTCATAACGTTCGGCGATGGAACTAACGGAAAAATACCGGCGTATTTCTCGGATATAGAGGTCAGCGTTGATTATTCCTGGGGCGGCGGAACTGCGGGAAATCTCCCGGCAGGCGCCCTGGACGGACTTATCACCGGCATTCCCTTTGTGGAGAGCATGACGAATATCCTGCCCACCTGCGGCGGCAGCAACGCCCAGTCCCTTGAGAAGATCAGAAAGATCGGGGCACAGCGGATACGCCACGGCGGCAGGGCGGTCACAGCCCGGGACTACGAGGGCTTGATCGCAGAGGAGTTCTCCGAGGTCGGGGAGGTCAGGTGCTTTTCCGGCATGGAGCGTTCCGGCAGGCAGGCGAGCGGCTGCGTCACCATCGTGATAAAGCCGGCGAATATGGGCACGAACGCCTATGCTGTTTCCCTTTGCAGGAGGGTAGAAGCATTCCTGAGGGAGCGTGCCTGCTGTGAGCCTGTTTTCGGCGGAAGAATGTCGGTCATTCCGGCAACGCCGCTGAAGATCAGCGCAGAGATATCCGTCGTGATAAAGGACATAGAATATGCCGCTGCGACTGAGCGTGAGATCATCGCCGCAGTCAGCAGGCTTACAGACAAGAACGGCGCACATATCGGGGAGGTCCCCTGCGAGAGCGATATTTATGCGGCTCTGAGGGGAATTCAGAATGTCGCATATGTTACAAAGGTGCTGCTTACCGGGGAGTATTCCACCGGCGGGTCGGCAGCGGCGATACCCCTCGACCGAAAGCCCGGTCACCCGTATTTCCTGCCGGTGACGGGAGTTCACACGGTGAGGATAGACGGTGCGTCAGGGCTGTAAGTCACACAAAACAGATGAAAGGAGCTTTCCGCAATGA
>CAKSGA010000063.1 GCA_934454435.1 uncultured Oscillospiraceae bacterium
CCCCCTGGTCGTTGAGCAGGGATCTTGCTATAAGCTGATTTCCCTCGTTATCCTCCGCCAGAAGCACACGTACACCGTCAAGCGCATACGACGTTTCTTTGCCGCTCACCGGCTTTTCGCTGAACAGGCTTTCAAGGACCTTCCTGACATCCGAAGGGAACACGGGTTTACTCATGTGCCCGGCTATATCAAGCCCCTCTGGACCTATCTCCGTACAGGAAAGGTCATACACTGAAACCAGCACGATGCGGCAGTCACGCCCCGCTTCCCTCCGGATACTCCGGGCGGCTTCCACGCCATCGATACCCGGTTTGTCCCAGCCAACGAAATATATGTCATACGCCTCGCCGCATAAGAAAGCTTCTCCGGTCATATCCACAGCTTCCTTATATGAAAATGTGATATCACAGCGTATCCCCTGCTTTTCAAGCATTCCGGCAAGTCTGCGGCAATTTGCTTCGTTGCTGTCAGCTACCAGAGCGGTCTTGTGCCTGCCGAACCCCTCCGGGTCGTCCTCCTGTTCGTTCCTGACCTTTACCGGTATACGAACGGTGAATTCCGTGCCCTTACTCTTGACGCTGGTGCAGGAGATAGTCCCGCCCATCATTTCAAAATAACTTTTGGAGATCGTAAGACCCAGTCCGGTGCCCTGTATCCTGCTGACCGTAGAGGTCTGTTCACGTGTGAATATATCAAAGACCTTTGAAATGAACTCGCTGCTCATTCCAATGCCCGTATCACATATACGGAACTCGAACCAGCTCTTTCCGCTGCTGTCCGTTTCCTCCTGAGAAATATAACAATGTATCGACCCGCCGGGCATCGTGTATTTTACAGCATTAGACATTATGTTCAGCAGCCCCCGCATTATCTTCAGCCGGTCGCAGACGATATGCTCTGCTGTGATGTTATTTGTATCAACGAACAGGTTCAGCTCCCTGGAAATGACCTGTGGCATTATCATATTAATGACTGCGTGTATCATTTCCCCGAGCTCCTCATTCGTTTCACTCAGCTTTACCTGCCCGCTGTCGATACGGCTCATGCATAGTATGTCGTTTATCAGGCTCATCAGATGGTCTGACGACAGGGATATATTGTTCAGGTAATCCCGCACAAGCTCCTTATTATCAAGATTTTTCTGCGCTAGAATCGTAAAACCGATTATAGAATTCATTGGAGTTCGGATATCATGCGACATGCTGTTGAGGAAATCCGTCTTTGCACGGCTTGCATTCTGAGCTATCTTCAGTGCGTCAGAAATCTGCCTGTGATGCAGCTCCCTTTCCTTCATGCGGCGTTCCGCAGCCTTGGTATGTCTGAACACAAGTATCAGTATACAGGCGAACATCAGCATATCCAATCCGGTAACAAGGGAAAAGATAAACCGTGTGAGGGTAGAAAATACGCTCCTCGGTACCTGGGAAACATAGTACCAGTCTGTCGGCTCCAGTTTGACTAAGTGGATAATGTACTGCTGGCCTGCCTGGGCCATAGCAAATGTAACTCCTCCGTCAGAACTATTAAGTTCTTCACAAAGACGCTCTACAGTTCCGTAGTTCCTTATCCTGGCGGAGCTCAGCATCTTGAAGAAATTACTGTGCCCGGATATATTCCCGCTGCTCTTCGATGAAATCGCATAGCTTCCATCGCCGTTGATAACGCTGCACTGCCCTCTTCCTTCAAAACAGTCCGTCTTGAATTCCGGATCCATAACGTCAATACTTATGCTTCGCAGCGCATAAGTAAAATCCCTGCCGACTCTGTGGACGCCATCAAGGCTGACCCCGACCAGCAGATACTCATTATGAAGCCCCACAGCTTCATCATTGATAGGGTGGTACAGGATAACGAACCTGCCGCTTTGCCCGTCAACTGCGTCATTAATATCAGGGTCTTTCAGTATCAGACCGTCACTCCTGTAGCATAGTCCGTCAGATGTAAGCAGCATCGTCGCAGTGTCAGCATATGCCCTGTCTATGACCTGCAGGCAGGATATCACCTCTTCATCTGTAGATGAATCCAGCATATCCAGCGCATAGGCAATGCTTTCAAGCGAGTTCCACTGCACATCAAACGAAATGCCTATCACACGCTTGTCATGTTCTGCGAGCTCTTTCATCAATTCTATATTGCTATCCAGCAGGACCTTATCAATGACATGGTACATTCCGAACGAAATGATCACCAGCAAAACCAGCGGGAACATCAGCTTCTTTGCAAACCTTACCACAGTTATTTTTTTATTTTGTTCCGTAATCTGCGCCCCCAATTGTGATATTCTGGCATTACGCACTGCTGAGCTGACGGCAGGCATTTTGACATTACTGACATATCATTATTATATCACAGCACCCGACTACAGTCAACAGAGTTTTGTATATTTTAGCAATTTGTTACAAAAACCACACATAACAGTTATACAAAAGCAATATACAAAAAAGATTGAAAGTTCCTGAAAAAAGTGATATAATCCAATTATCAGTAGAATGGAAGGCGATATTTATGTGGCTGTTATATGCAGCAGGCTCAGCTTTTTTTGCCGGGATAACCTCGATACTCGCAAAGTGCGGTATCAGAAAGACCGACTCGACCGTGGCTACGGCGGTACGCACCATTGTTGTTCTGATCATGTCGATAGTTATGGTGCTGATAGTCGGCTCAGGGGCTGGAATAACAACGATCAGCGGCAAGACCTGGCTGTTCCTCACGCTGTCAGGACTTGCTACGGGCGGCTCCTGGCTATGTTACTTCAAGGCGCTCCAGACGGGCGATGTAAACAAGGTCGTTCCGGTGGACAAATCAAGCACGGTGCTTGCGGTACTGCTGGCGCTGATATTCCTGCAGGAGAGCATTTCCTGGGTAAAGGGTGCCGGACTTGTCGGGGTCGCAGTTGGGATATTCCTCATGATAGAAAAGAAAGAACCCGCTGAAAAGCAGCACGGAGCAGGCTGGCTGCTGTTTGCGGTGCTTTCCGCAGTCTTTGCGGCGCTGACATCGGTACTCGGCAAGATAGGTATCGTCGGCGTTGAGTCAAACCTCGGAACTGCCATACGTACCGCTGTAGTGCTGGTCATGGCGTGGCTGATGGTGATAGCGACCGGCAAGGCTCCGGAAGTCCGCAGGATAGAACGCAAGGAGCTTCTCTTCATCTGCCTGTCGGGCCTTGCAACGGGAGCTTCTTGGCTGTGCTACTATAAGGCGCTCCAGGACGGTCCGGCGAGCGTGGTGGTTCCCGTTGACAAGCTGAGCATTCTGGTTTCAGTGCTGTTCTCGGGGATCGTGTTCCACGAAAAGCTGTCGGTACGCTCGGCTATCGGTCTGGGACTTCTCACCGCCGGGACCCTTGCAATGTGCATTGCGGGCTGATCATGCTAATACATAGAATTGAGGGCTGCATGACTGCAGCCTTCAGGCTGTCGAAAAACTCATTAAATCTTGCGTAGCATACTGAAAGTTTTCGTTCCAGCCTTTTTCAAAAGGCTGGCAGGTCGAGGGCGGCGCCCTCGTCGCCGTCCGCAGACGGCGAAATACTCTCCACGCCAATAAAGCGCTAAAGGGGTGTGGGGGAAAACAAGAGTTTTCCCCCACAGTTTCTTTCAAATTTTCTGCCGTATTTACTTTTTCGACAAGCTGAGGGCTGCATGACTGCAGCCCTCTCAGTTTTATTTTACTTCATGAACACGAAGCTATCCAGCATGAGCATCTGGCGACCTTTCATCTGGTCTGCGAACCAGCCCTTATAGCCGCTCTCAACAACGAAATACAGTGCATGTCTGCCGGTGACCGCCTTTACCCTGCCGCCGACTACTGAACTGTCCTCGCCGAACTCCACAGCGCCGATCTCTTCCCCGTCCTCGGCGTCCAGCCTGATGTGTATCAGCCCACGGGAACCGGTGCCACGTATCTTCAGACGTATCTGCATGGTCTTTGAAGAGAAATCCTCGCCGAAATCGAAATACTTCCAGCCAAGCACGCAGCCGTCTGTGATGTTCGTGACGGGTCTTTCAAACACGTTCGTTTCGGTGACAAAGCAGCCGCCCCTGAGCACGCACGCCGTTTCTGCCGGGGTGATCTCATATGGCGACAGCGACTCTTCAAAACCAAGGGACGTCATCTCCACCTGGGGTATGGTGCCGTCCGGAAGTATCTCTATCCGCTCAACACAGCCACGGCGGGACATTATCGTGCCGTTCGTCATGCGATGGTAGAAGATGTACCACTGGCCGTTTATGCAGCAGACGGAACCGTGATTGTTCCCGCCCGGGTAATCAATACCGTTATCTACTATGGTACCACGATAGGTGAACGGACCCATCGGGCTGTCGGACGTTGCATAGTCAAGGCAGCTTCCACGCTGGGGTGAATATATAAGATAGTATGTGCCGTTTATCTTCCTCGGTGAGCATGCCTCAAAGAAACGATGCGGCTCCGCAGTGGGGATTATGTCCAGCTTATAGCTGCCGGGAACTACCTCGTACATATTGTCCTTCAGCTCGCAGACATAGCTTCCCTGATAGCCGCAGTAGATGTAGGTTCTTCCGTCGTCGTCCACCAGGACTCCGGGGTCAATGAAGGTTCCGTTATCGTAGTGGTCCGGAATGTCGTACACATATTTGGAGAGCAGTCTGAACGGCCCCTCGGGACGGTCTGCCACCGCAACGCAGCCCTTGGCGTTCACGATGTATGCATAGAGATAATACTTCCCGTCACGTTCAACAACGTCCGGTGCGAACAGCGGCTCCTCTGTCCAGTCAACGTCCGAGGGAGCGTCAGCGCCATCATGCGTGCGGAAAATGTCCCCGTGGCAGATCCACTTTGAAAGGTCGCTCACTGGTGCTGACCAGACCTTCAGCTTGTAGTCGCAGAAGTCTATGGAGTCCTTTCGGTCGTGCGAGCCGTAAACATATACCCTCTCGCCGAATAGCCTCGGTTCGCCATCTGGTATGTATTCCCATAAAGGAAGGTACGGATTTGCCATAATAATGCTCCTCTTACATTTCAAATACAGTTCATCACAGTTCCTGAAACATTTGTTCTGTGCTTTATTGTATCATGTTTTGTCAATTTACACAATGAACGAATGGACATATCATAGCATTTTTTTGCCTTTTTACTGAAATGTAAAGTTTTCAACACAACTTGGTGAATTTATACAGTTTTATGTTGACAATTTGTACGAATAGTGATAAAATAATATTGCAAGCAAAATACCTATACATATAATAGAACGGATAAAGGAGAAAACAAATGAATAATCTGAAGGTTTCCATGAAAATGATGCTGTCCTTCGGTCTGATCATCGTGCTCTTGATCGTTACGACGATCTCCGGCGTAGTAGGCATCAACGGCGTATCAAACAATCTTCGTGATATCTATAACGTTGACCTCACCGGAATCAACACAATGGGTAATATTGAAGTCTGTGTGGAAGAGATAGCAAGAAATACCCTGATGGCGGTAGTGACCGATGAAACCGGCGAGAAATCGAGCTACCTTGATAAGGCTCAGGCACTTTCAGGAGAACTCCAGTCCGAGCTTGAAAAAATAAACTACTCCTCTGCCGAGACCGACGCTCTCCGCAATTCCTGCAATGAAATCATCGCAAATATCAGCGTTGCAGCGGACGAGATAAAGTCCTCCACCGACGGAATGGAAGCATTCAACAGCTACATAGCAGAGCCCCTTGACAGCGCAATTTCCGCTATCGACGACATAGACAAGGCGATCACAGAGTCCGCAGAAAACACATATGATCAGAGCAGCCAGTACGGCAATGTACTCAGCATGATCATCCTTATCGTAGGTATCGTGAGCACGGTCATTGGCATTATAACTGCAATACTGCTCTCCAGAAAGTTCACTAACATAATCCACGAGATCGAAACAGCCATAGTTGAGATATCCAAGGGTGACCTCAACGCAACAGTTTCCTACGAGGGCAAGGACGAATTCGGAGTAATGGCCGAAGCAGTACGCTCCACTATCAACGGACTTTCACTGCTGATCAGCGACACCAACCGCATGTACGGCGAACTCGCAAAGGGCAACTTTGACGTCCACACCGAGGCTCGTGAAGTCTACATCGGCGAGTTCAAGCCGCTGCTCGACAACATGAGAGTTCTCGCAGTTGAACTCAGCAACACGCTTTCACAGATCTACCAGTCCGCTGAGCAGGTGGACTCCGGCTCCGGTCAGGTTTCTGCAGGCGCACAGGCTAATGCGCAGGGCGCTTCCGAGCAGGCAGCTTCCATCGAGGAGCTTGCAGCCACCATCGAGGAGATCTCTGAAAAGATCAAGAAGAACGCCGAGGACTCCCAGCATGCAAGCCACAACATCGCCGCAGTCGGCAGGCAGGCCGAGATCTCCAATCAGCGCATGCAGGAAATGCTCGCTGCAATGCACGAGATCAGCGAAACATCAGACAAGATCAGCGACATCATCAAGACCATCGAGGACATCGCATTCCAGACAAATATCCTTGCGCTCAACGCAGCAGTCGAGGCCGCACGTGCAGGCGAAGCGGGCAAGGGCTTTGCAGTCGTTGCTGACGAGGTCCGCAATCTGGCTTCCAAGTCTGCAGTTGCTTCACAGAACACTTCTGAGCTTATCCAGCACTCCATCAGCGCAGTTGAGAACGGCTCACGCATTGCCGATGAGACCGCCGAGTCCCTCAGCAGCGTGGTTCAGCAGATCAAGGGTATCGTCACAACTGTTGACAGCATTTCCAGGATCAGCGGCGAACAGGCAGACTCCATCGAAAAGGTCACCGCAGGCGTGGATCAGATATCCAAAGTGGTTCAGACCAACTCCGCTACCGCAGAGGAAAGTGCTGCCGCTTCCGAGGAGCTCTCAGCACAGGCTGACGCTATGAAGGACCTCGTTTCCGGCTTTACTCTCAGACAGGCCTGATCAGAATTAATAGAGGGGAGGGTCTGACCCTCCCCTCCAGGCTGTCGATAAAGGCTGGATAGATACTTTTTCGACAAACTGAGCCCCTGTCAAAAGACAGGGGCCTTTGATACTTAATCAGCAAATACCGCACCGGTATTGGAGGAAGTAACGAGCTTCGCATATCTCTTGAGGTAGCCGTCAAGCTCCTTGGGAGGAAGTATGCCCTTCTCCTTGCGCTTTGCGATCTCAGCGTCGTCAACCAGCAGTGTTATGCTGCGGTTCGGAATGTCGATGTGGATCTTGTCGCCGTCCTCGACAAATGCGATAAGACCGCCCTCGGCTGCTTCCGGAGAAACATGGCCGATGGCTGCGCCACGGGAAGCTCCGCTGAAACGTCCGTCAGTGATAAGAGCTACGTTGCCGTCAAGTCCCTTACCAACGATAGCAGCGGTAGGAGCCAGCATTTCAGGCATGCCAGGACCGCCCTTCGGACCCTCGTAACGGATAACCACAACGTCGCCTGCCTTGATGTCGCCGCCGAGAATAGCGTCGCATGCGGCCTGCTCGCCGTTGAATACACGTGCAGTTCCGGTGAAGTCCATCATCTCGGGCTTTACTGCGCCCTGCTTTACAACGGAGCCGTGCTCTGCAAGGTTGCCGCTCAGGATAGCGATACCGCCGTCCTTACGTATCGGAGAGTCTATCTTATGAACGATAACGCCGTCTGCGTCCTTTGCCTTGGCGATACGGTCAGCCTGGGTTCCGTTTACTGTCAGCACGTCAGTATTGACATGACCGCCCTTGGAAAGCTCACGGATCACAGTCTGGATACCGCCGACTGCGTTCAGGTCGGTGATGAACACGCTGGAAGCCGGGTTCAGCTTTGCAAGCTGCGGGGTCTTTCTGCTCATCTGGTCGATGTCGTCAAGGGAAATATCCACCTTTGCCTCGTGTGCGATGGCAAGCAGGTGAAGGACCGTATTGGAGGACGCACCGATAGCCATATCGGTAGCAAGTGCGTTCAGCATGTTCTTCTTTGTGAGGATATCCAGCGGACGGATATTCTCCTTTACCAGCTCAACAACACGCTCGCCGGACTCCTTTGCCAGCCTGCGGCGTGCGGAATTTACTGCGGGCTCCGTGCCGGCGGTCGGGAGTGCAAGGCCGAGCGCTTCAGTCAGGCAGTTCATGGAGTTTGCAGTGTACATACCGGAGCAGCTTCCGCATGTAGGGCAGGCGTTGTCCTCGAAATCCTTTATGACATCATCGCCGATCTCGCCGTTGGAGTACTGGCCGATAGCCTCATAGATCTCAGAATAGCCCACACGCTTGCCCTGAACGCAGCCGGGGTTCATGGGTCCGCCGCTGCAGAATATAGCGGGCAGGTTCATTCTTGCTGCTGCAAGCACCATTCCGGGAACTATCTTGTCGCAGTTCGGAATGAACACAACGCCGTCCAGCGGGTGTGCGGTCAGCATAACCTCGATGGAGTCAGCAATGAGCTCTCTGGAAGCCAGGGAGTATCTCATGCCCTTGTGGTTCATTGCAAGTCCGTCGCATACGCCGATGGTGAAGAACTCAAACGGAACGCCGCCCGCATTTCTGATACCGTCCTTTACTGCACGGGATATCTCATGCAGGTGCATATGTCCGGGAACATAGTCGCTCGCAGCACAGACAACTGCGATAAACGGTCTGTGCATTTCGCTGTCAGTTACGCCCAGAGCCTTGAGTATCGCTCTGTGAGGGGTCTTTTCAACGCCCTCTTTGATAAGATCACTTCTCATGATGTTTCCTTTCTCCCCGTACTGGACGGGTCATATATACTAGCAGGACCTGTGCAGCATTGCTGCGCCGATTATCCCTGCTTCATTACCGAGGGAGCATATCACTATCCCGGTATTTTTAGCGCTTCTTTTGGAGTATACCTGCTCAGCGACCGCTTTTCTGAGCGGCAGGAGCAGCGTGTCACCCTCGTTGCATACCCCTCCGCCGATACAGAGTATATCCGGCTGGAATATGTTGATGACGTTCGTTATACCGACAGCAAGGTACTTCACGTAGAGGTCGGTCACCAGCCTGCCCGCCTCATCGCCCTGCTTCATAGCCTGGTAGGCGGTGCGGGCGCTGACCTTCCCTTCCTGCGTGATAAGCCTTGCCATAAGGCTTTCGGGGTACTTTTCGGCATATTCCCGTGTGGTGTTCGCAAGACCCGTAGCGGAAGAGTAGGCTTCAAAGCAGCCCCTGCGTCCGCAGGTACACGGTCGTCCGTCCACAACTATAACGGTATGTCCTATTTCGCCGCCCGCAAAGTTAGAGCCGCTGTATATCCTGCCGTTTATGATTATCCCGGAGCCGACCCCGGTCCCGAGTGTGATGACCACGGCGGTCGCAGCACCCCGGGCGGCGCCTGCGCAGTATTCGCCGAATGCTGCGGCGTCAGCGTCATTCCCGAGGAATGTTTTCACCCCGAACTGCTTTTCGATATCGGAGCGCAGCGGCGCATTCACAAAGCCAAGGTTGTTGGAGTACTCCACGACCCCTGTAGACTGATTGCAGGTGCCCGGGCAGCCTATGCCGATGGAGTCAAGCTGACGTGGCGTTATTCCGGCTTCGGCGCAGGCAAGCTCAACTGCACGGATCACGTCCGCAAGTATCTCGCCGTAGGGTCTGGGGGCGTTCGTCCTGACCTTTGAACGTGCGATTATCTCGCAGTTATCGTTCACAACGCCGCACGCTATATTGGTTCCTCCGATGTCTATGCCGAGATGCTTCGCCATAATGCGCCTCCTGTCTTTATCAGATGATGTCGGTGAGTATGATGGTGCCCTTTCCGGTCACGGTGTAATCCCCGGTACCGGCGGTGACGAACAGGCTGTCGCCCTTCTTTGCAGTAACCTTCTCAGCTCCGGCTGCGACTTCAAACGAGCCGTCAAGAACCAGCAGAGAATTGAACGAACCCTCGCCGGCAGTAAGCTTCGCAGTGCCGTCAAGCTCCAGCTTATTCACGTTAAAGTACTCGCAGGAACGCAGAAGAGTTTCCACTCCGCCCTCAATGGCTGCGGGCGCTCCCTGGGCAGTAGTGGGGTACTTCGGGGGAACGAGGTTCGTTACCTCCTTGGCCTTTTCAACATGGAGCTCACGGGGCTTGCCGTCCTTGCCGACCCTGCCGTAATCGTAAATACGATAGGTGGTGTTTGAGTTCTGCTGTATCTCAGCGATCAGAATGCCCTTGCCGATCGCATGGAGCGTTCCGCTCTCTATAAAGAACACGTCGCCCTTATGTACGGGTACGTTGTTGGTGACTTCCAGCAGGGTGTTATTTGCGATGCGCTCTGCGAACTCTTCCTTTGATATCTCATGCCTGAAGCCGTAAAGCAGCTCCGCACCGGGGTCGCAGTCAACGATGTACCACATCTCGGTCTTGCCGTACTCGCCCTCAACACGAAGTGCGTAGTCATTGGAAGGGTGTACCTGGACAGAAAGGTTGTCCTTTGCGTCGATGAGCTTTATCAGCACGGGGAAATACTCGAAGCGGTCGCAGTTCTTACCGAGGACGCCCTTGTTCGCAGCGATGTACTCGGAAAGGGTCATGCCGTCAAATTCGCCGCCATCGATCACACTCTGACCGTCCTTGTGGCAGGAGAGCTCCCAGCTTTCTGCGATACGGTCGGAGTCGAGCTGTTTGCCGTACTCTTCACGAAGTCTATTTCCGCCCCAGATGTAGTCCTTGCAGGGCGCTTTCAACTTTAATATTGCCATAGTTATGTATCCTTTCTTAATAGCCTAAGCTTTCGTTGACGAAAATGACCTTTATACGGTCCTTGACCCTCTGCTGTGCCATTCTGACATACGAACAGCAAATGCGTCCCCTGCTCCTGCAATGTGCGCAGGAACCCGTGATCTCGCAGGGAGTGCCGCTGTGAAGCCGCTTTGTATTCTGCGGAGCCGCTACCTGCTCCACACGACAGACCGCTTCCTCCATGTTCCTGACTATCTTGTTCACGCCGACTATCAGCACGACCTGAGTGGGGCCGTAGATCATAGCCGACACACGGTTTCCCCTGCCGTCCACGTTGTAAAGCTCGCCGTCCTCAGTGACTGCGTTGCTGCTCGCAAAGAATGTGTCGGAAACGAACGCCTTGTGAAGAATATCCTCCACTTCCTCCGGCGTTGTTCCCTCGGAACGGTCAAGGTACACGCCCTTGTACTCCGTCATCAGCAGCTGCTTCACGCCGCTCTCTTCCAGAGTTACCGAGCCGCCTGCGGTTATCAGCCTGTCGTTCCTTACCAGGGAGCGCACAACGTCATAGAGCTGCTCACGGCTCCCGGCGAAGTACGCCTTCATGTTGTTCTTTTCGAGCGCCGCCATGGTGCGCTGTATTCTTTCATCCATAAGTGCTCCTTACTCGCTCTGACCGGACTTCTGCAGTATCGTCGTGAGAGAATTCTCAGAGATGGCAAATCCGCCGTCGTCGCTGTATTCTCCGTAGGGTACATAGTACTCAGCGGGATTAATACCGTACTGCACTGTATTCAGCATAGCAGCCTTGCTGTGCTTATAGCGTTCCTCGGTGAGGTCTGTTTCCGCATTGTCCATGATATTGGAAGCGTATACGTCCAGCAGTGAGCTGTCGATATATGACACGTTCTGGTTCACAAGCTCAATGAGTATCGAGCCTATCATGTTGAAGCGGTAGCTCTCACCCTCGCCGAAATCAGCGAACATGAGGTAACGGAAAAGCATCTCAGATGTGAAGATCTGCTTGCCGGAGTTTATCGCCTGGACCTCGGTCCCATCAGTTATAATCAGGGTATTTGCGACATCATACTCGACATTTCCGAAAGCAGAAAGCAGCGACATCAGGCTGCTCCTTGTAAAGCGGATATATCCGTCAAAATTTATCCCGAGGATGTCAGAAACGACCTTTGTGACTCCGCTCCCTCCCTGGGCTGCATAGATGTTGGGGAGGGTCCTGCCGGAGGAAGCAACGGATATGCCGTCCGTCAGCGGGATGAACGTCAGGCGGTTCTCCACGGCGTCATATGCGGCGGCTATGAAAAGGGCCGGCATTTCGCTGTCGGAGTCTGAGATCATAGTCAGCACAGCCATATTCATACCGGAGTCCGGGACAAAATCCTCAGCCAGGGTGCCGTTCGTGTTAAGACCGGTTTCCTTGCTCTCCGGGAAAATGAAGTCCTTGAGGGAAATTATCGCCATAACGATCATCGCAAGAGTTATACCAAATGCGATCAGATATATATACCAGTTACTTTTTCTGTGTACTGCCATAGTGTCACCTTTCGTAAAAAACCATCTATATTTCGGAAAAGGTATTGAATTTTTCCCGAATTAGTAATATAATATGTAAGGTATATCTGAAAAACTGTGGCATACTTTATATACTGCGGAAATATCCGCTCTGACACAAGAATACCTTTTAGTATTATACCACACTTTTTCAGAAATTTCAACACATTGAGGAGCGAACATGAAGAATTTTTATCACAGGACATGGGCGGAAATCGATCTTGACGTCCTGAAGCAGAACATAGATATAATCCGCAGCTATTCAGGGGACAAGGACATCATTGCGATAGTTAAGGCGAACGCCTACGGACACGGTGACGCAGGCACTGCAAAGGCGCTCAACGGCTGCGGGGTCACTCATTTCGCCGTTTCAAATCTCTGGGAGGCGCAGAACCTCTCCTCTGCAAAGGTGGAGGGAGATATCCTGCTTTTCGGCTACTGCGATATCCCGCTGGTGATCGAAAATGCTGACAAGAACTACATATTCACAGTCGGCAGCGTTTCCTATGCCGGGGAGCTCTCCGAGGCTGCCGTGAAAGCCGGAATAAAGGTCCCCGTGCACATTAAATTCGACACCGGAATGTCCCGTGTAGGTATCACCACCGGTGAAGAAGCTGACAGGATACTTGCTCTTCCCGGTCTGGACTGCCGTGCCGGGTACACTCATTTTGCCGTTGCGGACTCTCTCGAACAGAGTGACGAGGATTTCACGGCGCTGCAATACAAGCGCATTGCGGACATCTGCAAGCCGAGAAATCTCCCAATGCACTGCCAGAACAGCGGCGGAATTCTCTTCCACAAGGATTTTGACGCCGACTACGTTCGTGCGGGTATCGTCATGTACGGTCACAGACCCAATATCGAGTACCCGCTCCCGGAGGGTATCAGCTCGATATTCAGTCTGAAATCCGTCATCAGCCAGATAAAGACGATCCAGCCCGGTGAAACGGTAAGCTACGGCAGGACTTTCACCGCCGACCGTCCGACCCGTCTGGCGCTTATTCCCTGCGGCTATGCGGACGGCTTCAACCGTGCGCTTTCTGGCAGGTGGAACGTCATCATCTGCGGTAAGCCCGCTCCGGTCTGCGGCAGGATATGCATGGACCAGACCATGATCGACATAACCGATATCCCGGAAGCAAAGATCGGCGACATCGTGACCGTCTACTCAAACGAAACCTACGGCGGTTCCTCGGTGGACCATGCCGCTGAGCTTGCCGGGACGATAAGCTATGAACTGCTGTGCTGTATCGGCACCAGGGTCCCACGCCTTTATATAGAAAACGGCGAGGAAATGG
>CAKSGA010000064.1 GCA_934454435.1 uncultured Oscillospiraceae bacterium
CTCCGGGGCTGAGTGGGTGCACATGGTAGACCTTGACGGCGCCAAGGACGCAACACAGCAGAATAAGGAGATCTTCATAGATGTGGCAAAGCACACAAAGCTGAAGGTCGAGGTCGGCGGCGGCATACGCAGCATGGACACGATAGAGATGTACCTGAATGCGGGTATTTCCAGGGTGATAATAGGCTCGGCGGCGGTAAAGGACCCTGACCTGGTACGGTGTGCAGCGAGGGAATACAAGGGACGTATTGCAGTCGGCATAGACGCTAAAAAGGGAATGGTAGCGACCGAGGGCTGGCTTGAAACCAGCAGCGTGAACTACATAGACCTCGGCGTTGAGATGTGCCGTGCCGGAGTGCAGTACTTCATATTCACAGATATAGACAAGGACGGGACGCTCACCGGACCCAACCAGCAGATGACAAAAACGCTCCAGGACACTCTTGCGCCCTTGGGCGGATGGGTAATAGCGAGCGGCGGGATACAGAACATCAATGATATCAGGACGCTGAAAAAGAACGGCATCTACGGTGCGATATGCGGCAAATCCATCTACACCGGCAGTCTTGATCTCGCACAGGCAGTGCGTGAGGCTGAATGAGTTCCTGAACGAAAAGGAGTAAAATATGCTTGCAAAAAGAATTATCCCGTGTCTTGACGTGCGCAACGGCAAAGTCGTAAAGGGCGTGAATTTTGAGGGAATAAAGGACGTCGGCGACCCGGTCGAGCTTGCGATAGAATACAACCGCCAGGGCGCTGACGAGTTGGTTTTCTATGATATAACCGCCTCCTATGAGGGCAGGGGAGTAATGCTGGACGTGGTTAAGCGGACTGCGCAGCAGGTTTTCGTTCCGCTGTGCGTTGGCGGCGGAATTGCCTCCGTGCAGGACTTCCGTGACACGCTGAGAGCTGGTGCTGATAAGGTTTCCATCAACTCCCAGGCTGTAAAGAATCCCAAGCTCATAAGTGACGCAGCGGAGATATTCGGCAGCCAGTGCGTAGTTGTGGGTATAGATGCAAAGCGCAATGGAAAGGGCGGCTACAGCGTTTTCATCAACGGCGGACGTGTTGACATGAACCTGGACCTCGGCGACTGGGTAAAGGAGATACAGGAGCGTGGCGCAGGAGAGATATGCCTGAACTCCATAGACACAGACGGTGTGCGTGGCGGCTTTGACCTTGACATGCTGAATTTCGTCTGCGACCGTGTGAAGATACCAGTGATCGCAAGCGGTGGCTGCGGCAAGCTGGAGCACTTCTCCGAGGTGTTTGAAAAGACGAACGCATCTGCGGCTCTGGCGGCTTCGCTGTTCCATTTCAGGGAGCTGACGGTCGATGAGGTCAAGGAGCACCTTAAAGAGCACGACATCCCGGTCAGAACTATCGTGAGGAAGTAATATGGGATTATTTTCAGCCAAACCGAGTGAAAACGCAAAGAAGATCATGGAGTTCCTGGGCTGCGAGTGCGACTATTATCCGGAGGGTAAGCCCGCTCAGCTTGTCCACGGCGCCTATGAGGAAGCCTTTGCGAACAAGGAGATGGGCGGCAACACGCCTGTCGTTATCGTTGTGAACGATGTTCTCACCGACCAGCTTTCACAGTTCACCCAGCCGGAGTACAGGGAGAAGCTGCTTGCTGAAGTTCTTCCGGACGCACAGCTGTGGTTCACCGAAAGGCTCACTGAAATGAAGGAGAGTTACGGTGATTACTGGGACGAGATAACCGCAGAAAGCGACATTCCCGGCGCTGTCATCAATAAACTGAACGGCTTCGTTGACTTCGGCACCAAGCGTTCGCAGGAAGTGATAATTGCTAAGATCCCCACGGAAAACCCCTGGGAAGTATTTGCGTGGGTCCCTTTCGGTGGCTGGAACGAGTGTCCGGAGCCTCTGCTGATGATGTCCGCAGCAAAATACTGGTTTGAGAAGTTCGGTGCTGTGCCGGCGGTAATTTCGCATGATATTCTTGAATTTGCAGCTCAGCCTGTAAGGGACAGAAGCGCAGCGGTCGGTCTGGCTCTGGAGCAGTATGCATTCTGCAACGATATCGTTGACCAGGGATTTCAGCAGATCAGCCCGTTCGCTGATACCCTTATGAAGTCCTCGGTATGGAGCTTCTGGTGGGATTAGTGCTTGCATTTTTAAAAGTTTTGTGCTATAATGGTATGGTATGAATAATACCGGAACGTTGAATTTCGGGGTGTGTGTTATGGAACTGAATTTTATGGAGGACTGCAACGAAGTCCAGGCGAGCAGCGTTGTAAATGTTTCACATCTGACCGCTGTAGTTGTTATGGACGGAAAGGTCCTTTATGTCAAAAAACGTGGAAATTCCACGCTTGAACTGCCTACTATAGTTCCCAGGAGGTCTGAGAAGCCTGTGGACGCAGTTAACCGGCTGCTGAAAGACTCGCTCAGCGCAGAAGTCAGCAGGGTGGAATTCGTCACGGTGTTCAGCCGGACGGACGGCAATGAAGTTGAATACGGTATGCTCTATATTGCCGTGGTCACGTCATTGCGTACACTCAATGACCCTGAGCTCTGGGCAAGCTATTTCCTGGACGTTCCGCCGGTGGGCCATGAAAAGTGGACCTGTCCCGAAATAGATATCCCTCTGCTTGAAAAAGCTATGGTAGTTATTAAAAAGTGATCTGGAGAGAAAATGGACGTTAAGAAGTATTTCAAGAAGTCCGGGCTTATCCCGGCGATAATCACTGACGCCGATAACGGCGAGGTCCTCATGCTCGCTTACATGAACGAGGAAAGCCTGCAAAAGACGCTTGAAACGGGCTATACCTGGTTCTGGAGCCGTTCCCGCCAGGAACTCTGGAATAAGGGAGCGACCTCCGGTCACTTCCAGAAGGTCGTTGAGATGTACAGCGACTGCGATGATGACACTCTTCTCATAAAGGTCATTCAGACCGGGGCAGCATGTCACACGGGACACCGCAGCTGCTTCTTCACTAAGATAAAGTGAGCATCAGATTACTGTACGGCACGGGAAATCCTGCAAAGCTTGATTCCATGCGGCGCCAGCTTGCTGGCACGGGTATCGAGCTGCTGGGGCTAAGCGATATGCCGGAAGCACCTGTAGAAGTAGATGAAATCGGCATATCTCCGCTGGAAAACGCACGGATCAAGGCGCTGGCTTATTACAGGCAGTATGGCATTGCGGTGTTTTCCTGTGACAGCGGTCTGTACATACGTCAGCTTCCTGATGAACTACAGCCGGGAACTCACGTGCGTAATGTAAACGGCAGGCGGCTTTCCGATGAAGAAATGACTGAATACTACAGCGGACTTGCAAAACAATACGGCAGACTTACTGCACGTTATTTGAATGCGGTCTGTCTTGTGCTGTCTGAATCGGAAATCCATGAGCTTATGGGCGACGAGATCTCAGGAAACAGCTTTTATATCACCGACAAACCTCACCCGAAAAAGGTGGAGGGCTATCCACTGGACAGAATATCTCTGAATATCCGCACCGGAAAGTATTATTACGACATGACGCCCGGCGATTATGAGCTAGAGGACAGCTTCGGCGGAGGATTTTGGAGATTTTTTATCAAAGCATTGAATATTAAGGAGTAATCAAAATGATGGACGCATTCAAGGACATGTACGATGTGGTAGTAGACCGCAGGGCTAACCCGCAGGAGGGTTCCTACACCTGCTATCTTTTTGACAAGGGCATTGACAAGATTCTCAAGAAGTGCGGTGAAGAGTGCACTGAAATGGTCATCGCAGCCAAGAATAATGACAAGGACGAGCTTGCAAATGAGATAAACGACCTGTTGTATCACATGATAGTTATGATGGTGGATCGTGGCGTGACTGTTGAGGACATTGAGAAGATCATGGTAGAGCGCAGCAAGAAGATCGGCAATCTCAAGCAGTTCCACGTGAGCGACCACAACACCTGATATGGACATTACCAGACTGACAGACCTTTACGGCGATGATATCTTCGCCCTGGCGCTGATAACAACCAAGAGCTTCGACTCCGCAAAGGAAATATACGTGCGCACGGCGACCCGCTGCGAGGAGTATTCCGACAGCTCGGAGCTTATCAATTTCATTGAGAATGAGTACCCCCTCTGCAAAAAGGCAGACAGCAACGACAGCGCAGTGACCCTGACCGGAGTGGAGCTTGACATCAAAAAGCAGGCTCTTCTGGAGATAGTTCTCCAGAAGCCGTTTATAGTACGCAGCATTATTCACATGTTCTGGGAGAACGACCTGGAACCTGAGGAGATAGCACGTATAACCGGGGAAAGCGCAAAATATGTGCGTTCCGTTGTTGAGGGCCTTTCTGACGAGCTAAGAACAGCGCTCGACCGGAGCTATAAGGACATCTGTGTAAAGATCACCGCCAGTGACAAGCTGAAAGCGTACGTTATACGGAGCGTGAATTCCGGCAACAAACGTCAGTTTGAGGTGAAGGAGGACGCTGTTCCTGTTCACCGCTGGACCCGGGACCAGAAGATGATCGTTTATATTGCAGCAGCGCTCGTGGCTGTGATACTCTGTATTGTGATCCCGCTTGCGGAAAGCTACTACAACATGCGCAAGGAAGAGGGCTTCAAGGACTGGAGAAAGACCGAAGAGGCAGTCCAGCAGACGGAGGAAGTATATTCCGCAAGTTCAGCTGACGGCAGTTTCTTATAACATAACAGATAAATTTTTTCAAAAAGATATTGCTTTTTTCGGAAAAATGCGTTATAATAGGTCTGTAGGGATTTTAACGATCCACTTTTAATTCAAAGGAGATCAAAAGCATGTTAGTATCTGCAAAAGAAATGCTGAACAAGGCTCGTGACGGCAAGTACGCTGTTGGTCAGTTCAACATTAACAACCTTGAATGGACAAAGGCTATCCTTCTCACTGCTGAGGAGTGCAAGTCACCTGTTATCCTCGGTGTATCTGAGGGCGCAGGCAAGTATATGTGCGGCTATTCCACAATCGTTGGCATGGTAAAGGGCATGATCGAGAACCTTCACATCACTGTTCCGGTAGCTCTGCACCTTGACCACGGCACTTTTGAGGGCGCTAAGGCTTGCATCAAGGCTGGTTTCTCTTCCATCATGTTTGATGGTTCCCACTATCCGATCGATGAGAACGTTGAAAAGACAACTATCCTTGTTAACACCTGCGATGTACTCGGTATCTCTCTTGAGGCTGAGGTAGGCGCTATCGGCGGTGAAGAGGACGGTGTAATCGGTATGGGTGAGTGTGCTGATCCTGCTGAGTGCAAGAGAGTCGCTGGCCTGGGTGTTACAATGCTGGCTGCTGGTATCGGTAATATCCACGGTAAGTATCCTGAGAACTGGCCTGGTCTGTCTTTTGATACTCTCGCTAAGATCAAGGCAGAAGTTGGCGATATGCCTCTGGTTCTGCACGGAGGTACTGGTATTCCTGACGACCAGATCAAGAAGGCTATTTCTCTCGGCGTTGCTAAGATCAACGTTAACACTGAGTGCCAACTGGTATTCCAGGAAGCAACTAGGAAGTACATCGAAGAGGGTAAGGACCTCCAGGGTAAGGGCTTTGATCCCAGAAAGCTTCTCGCTCCCGGCTTTGAGGCTATCAAGGCTAAGGTCAAGGAGAAGATGGAACTGTTCGGTTCTGTTGGCAAGGCTTGATCTCTTTGAGAATAATGATTGCGCTGCTCTCACGGGCAGCGCAGTTTTTTTTGTAATATGAATAATACATAAAAGATTTATTTTATGCATTCGTATAAATAGACAGATACCGTGTACAAAATTCGGCAGAGGTAATGTAAAAAAATTAGAAAACCTACTTGAATTTTTACTTCAATTATGGTATATTATATATAGGCGATATCTGTGCGTCAGCATGGAAGTGCTCTGCGGGGCAGGCTCTGTGTTGGGCGGCAGTTTCAGCGATCAAATCGGAGGACATATCACAATGAGAATTCTTTATGCTGCAAGTGAAGCACGTCCCTTTGCTGCATCTGGCGGACTTGCCGATGTAGCCGGTTCTCTCCCTAAGGCACTTTGCGCCGCAGGGCAGGAGGCTTGCGTTGTAATGCCGTACTATGTTAATTCATTGAAGCCCGAACAGAAGGAAAAGATGAATTACATAACCAACTTCACAGTTCCTGTAGGCTGGAGAAGCCAGTATTGCGGTCTTTTCTCCCAGCAGGTTGACGGCGTTACCTATTTCTTTATTGATAACGAGTTCTATTTCAAGCGTGACAACGGGCTTTACGGCTATTTCGATGACGCTGAGCGTTATGTGTTCTTCAGCCGTGCAGTTCTTGAAATGCTGAAGTACATACAGTTCAAGCCGCAGGTCATCAATTCCAATGACTGGCAGTGTGCACTTATTCCGGTTTACTATGATCTTTTCTATCGCAATGCCGGCGGCTGCTATGACAACATCAAGCATGTGTTCACTATACACAACATCGGCTATCAGGGTCAGTATGGGCTTGACCTGGTAAAGGATATAGTTGGAATTCCTCCGCATAAGGTAAGTATAATTGAGTACGATGGCGACATCAATTTCATGAAGGGTGCTATCGAGGTCGCTGATAAGGTCACGACTGTTTCTCCGACATATGCTAAGGAGATCCTCGACCCGTGGTTCTCTCACGGACTTGACAGAATACTTGTCAGCAAGCAGTACAAGACCTGTGGCTTCCTGAATGGTATCGACACCGATATGTATAATCCTGAAACTGATAATGCCATAGCCGCTAACTTCAGCGCCAAGGATCACAAGGGAAAGGCCGCATGCAAGAGTGCGATTTTCAATGAATTCGGCATGCCCGAGTATAAAATACCGCTTCTGTCCATGATTTCCAGATTTGCCGACCACAAGGGCTTTGACCTTGTTCGTGCTGTATTTGACGAAATCATTGCGACAGACCTCCAGGTAGTTATACTTGGTTCCGGCGAAAGCCAGTATGAGGAGTTCTTCCAGAACATGCACTGGCGCTATCCTGACAAGGTAGGTTTCTACCGTGGATTCAACACCGGACTTGCAAAAAGACTGTACGCTGGATCCGATATGTTCCTTATGCCCTCCAAGAGCGAGCCCTGCGGACTTGCTCAGATGATCGCTGCACGCTATGGTACAATTCCGATAGTAAGAGCGACTGGCGGACTCAAGGATAGTATAATTGACTATGGCGACAACGGTATCGGCTTCACGTTCCAGAGCTACAATGCACATGATATGCTCGGTGCAGTTCAGCGTGCAAAGGCAGCCTATGACAATAGAATGGCATGGGGCAAGCTCGTTACACGTGCAATGAAGGCTGATTTCAGCTGGGCACAGTCTGCGAAGCTCTACATTGGTCTTTACAAGGAGCTTTGCGGCGAGTAATTATCAAAACTAATACAAGAGGAGCCTTTTCCGGCTCCTCTATTCGTATTGTGATATAAAAAATCCCCGGAAACTCCGGGGATTTAATATTAAAGGTTGTCATTAAGATACTGTATCAGCTGACCGATCTGCGGCTTTGAGAACTGACCGTCCGCACCAACGCTCTCGCCCTTTATACGCATCTGCTCATTGATCAGGGAAGAGAAGAGGTACACAGGAATTACTTTCAGCACTGGATCGTCCTTTATCTGTTTCGTGAGATGATGTCCGTCCATCTTGGGCATTTCGATATCACTGATAACACAGGAGATCTCGTTCAGAATGTTACCGCCAAGTTCCTTGTGAGCGTTTACGTAGTCCCAGGCGTCCTTACCGTTGTCAAAATGAACTACATTCTTATAGCCTGCATCATGAAGCGTATTAACAATCAATGTATTCAGGAAAGGAGAGTCCTCAGCGATAACGATGTGTTTAGAGGACTTGTCGCTACTATTCGGAATAACACCGGAAGTGTCAAACGCAGCCGAAGGATCCATATCAGAAACGATCTTCTCAAAATCAAGAATAAGTACGATCCTGTCCTTGAACTTTGCAATGCCGGTAGCTATGTTGTGAGTACCATCGCCTGCCATTGCCGGCGGCTTTTCAATATCTTCCCAGGAAATACGCTGAATCCCCTTGACGGAAGAAACATGGAATCCTACGTCCTTGGCATTGAAATGACAGATTATCAGCAGGTCATGCTCAGGATCAGGGCTTTCCTTGTGAAGTATTGTGTGGAGATTGATCACGGAAATGACCTTATCTCTGGGGGTGAAAACGCCCTCAAAAGCCGGGTGAGAATCAGGCACTGGAACCATAGGCTGATAGTTCATGATCTCAGTAACCTTCGCAATGTTAATGCCGAAACTCTGGGTACCCACCATGAATTCAAGCACTTCAAGTTCGTTGGTGCCGCTTTCTAACAGGATATTGCTTTCCATTTTGTACTCTCCTTTATCTTTGGTCTGGAGTAATTCTATTTATATTATACAACAAACCCAGAAAAAAATCAATACGTTTTGTTAAAATATATCTTAACTAATTTAGTATTTGGGGCGGAGATTCTCACGGCGCTTTGCAACTTTCTTTATCCAGATAAATACAAGCACTAACAGAGCCAGCAGCACGACAAGACGGATAATGAGCGCCCAGACATTATATGGAAGTATAGTGAGATCATATACTCTTCCAATATCGTCCAGAAAATACAGCGAGCCGCTTTCAGAAGCGCAGAACGCACCGTTCTCAAAGCTCTCCATCAGCGCAAGAATCGAGTATGACGGCTCGGAGCTGTCGTCCATATCAAGAATGCTGTAGACAGCCCAGCGCCCCTCATATTTACCCACTGTGTAAATGTACGGACCGCTGCCGTAATGAACTTGGGGCGTGCAGCCGCCCTTAACGTCTGTAATGATATAGCTGACCTCCATATTCAGGTTGTCCAAAATATAGAAGCCATCTGCTGTCGCAACATAAAGCCGACCGTTCCAGGAAACAGGGGAGGAGGGCTCAGCACCTATCTTGCAGTATTCCAGCGTGTCCTCTTCAAGTGATCCGTCGGAATTCAGGCGGAGCCTGCCTGCGTTGCCGTCCTCAGTGCTGAAGAAAACCGCATACTGCGAAGCAAAAGGGGTCCCGGTAATGACTTTCCCGACCGGTACCTCATGATAGCTGTCGGACTTGTAGTCGTGGGTGAAAATGCTGCTGCCGGAAGCAAATATGACGTTATCTCCCTGAACTGCCGCAGCCGAGGGCTTTTCGCTGACCTTCATGCTCCAGATGGTGTCCAGGCTGTCGCTTGAAAGGTCGATGCATACGAACTCGTACCCGTCATTGACCTGGACTGCTGTGTAACCCATATCGTCAATGACCGCACAATCCGCTGCAATACTGCCGTCAAAAGTCCGGGACCTGCCGACTTTCAGTGTTTCCAGGTCCATCAGCACCACGCCGTTCAGCGTCGGCTGTAAAAGAGTATTGCCAAGAACGGCGCCTGAATAATCCGTTGAGCACTCCCCGGGGAGCTCAGCAGAGTCCACCACCTCGCCCTTAGCTTCGCTGAGTACGATAATGGAGTTCTCCGCCGGAAGCAGAAGCTTGTCGCCGTAGGCTAAAGGCTTTCCGCAGCCCTCTCGTTCGACATCTCCGCCCCACTGTATCTGTGTGTACTTGTTACTGTGCGGTGCTGCGGCGGTCGTGATGTACCTGCTCTCGCCGCTGAAGCCTGCACTTTCTGCTGAAGCAGCCGTCCCGGTCAGTAAAAATGCTGCCGCAGCTGCAATGATCTTCTTTTTCGTAATATCACCTCATAAATAAATTGCCTTGTTCTGCCCGAAGGAATACAGTGCCAGTGCTACCTGACCGTTTCTGCATTCCGGCATCAGCATGGGCAGAATTCTCTTATACAGAACCAACTGCTTTTCATATGCAGGGAGTTCCCTTTCAAGACCGCCGGCGCTGTCGGTTTTGTAATCCACGACGACCGCCTTGCCGTCCTTTATGAACATCATATCGACACGTCCCTGAATGATGGTCGTGCCACCGGTTCCCGGGAACAGTTCCGCCGCCGGGAGCTCCGCAAATACCTCATACTCCCGTTCGACCCGCTGAGCCATCAGCATCTCCTGCCCGAGCCCACCGAGGAAGAACAGGGCAATGCGCCTGATCATGTCCTCCCGCTTTCCGTTTTCCAGACAGAATATCTCGTCCGGCAGCAGGCGTTTTTTTTCGACCATCATGTCAATAGCATTCTCGACCGCTGCTTCCATGTCATCGTCTGAAAGGTCCGCCCGGAGGGTTTCCAGCGGGAAAAGCTCCATTATGTGATGGTAAGTGTTTCCCACAAGAATACCGCTTATCCGCACCCCGGCCTTCTCCGGTGTAAGGAAAGCAGGCTTGGCAAGAGGAACCTCGCTGTTCTCTTCCGGTACTTCGTCAATGTGGGCAAGTTCGGTGACGCTGAAACGGCTCCGCAGACCCTCTTCCGAGGTATAGGGATATTTCTCGTCAAGCATATCACATATCCTGCTGACAGTTGTTTCGTCTGCATCACCTTCCTGCGGAAGCTGTGCTTCCATAAGCTCCGGCTCCGGCAGACGTTCAGTGTAGAAACTGATATTCATCCCGGACCCGCTGAGCACGACCGGAGCCCCGGGCGCCGGGACTTCGCCGCCGTACCTCAGCATGGAACTGAGTATCCATTTGATGTGAGAGTTCCCTGACAGCGCAAATTCCGGCGTGAAATTATCGGTAACGCACTCCGCTGCCGACTTTTCACTGCACTGACCTATCAGTATCAGTTTTTCTTTCGCACGGGTCATGGCAACGTACAGAAGTCTCAGCTCCTCGCCGAGCTGCGAGCAGCTGACGGAAGCACTGGCACCGTTGAAGCTCACTGTCGGCACCCGGATACGCTGGCTTATCAGAGTGTTTTTGAGCCCTATTCCGGTGCATCGGTCAATGACTATACTGGAGGATCTATCGTCATGCAGCGCAGTCCCGAGCCCGCCCAGAATTACTATCGGCATCTCCAGTCCCTTGGAAGCATGAAACGTCATTATTTTTACAGCGTCTGCCGTTTCCTGCGGGATCACCGCTTCTTCTATATTGCCGGAGTTCTCACGTACTGCGTCAGTGTAGCGCAGAAAATCGTTCAGTGTTCCACCGCCGGAGTTCTCGAAATCTGCGGTGTATTTTAACAACAGGCGAATGTTGGCGAGCTTCCGGTCGCCCCGCTCATAAGTCGAGATGACGGAGAAAAAGTCGGTGCCGTCATATATCTTTCGTATCAGGCGTTCAGCCGAGTTGTTCGCTGCAAACGTCCTGAATTCACTGAGGTCCCTGGCGAATAAAACGCACTTGCTGTTCAGCGTGCGATCAAAACCGGCCTGTTCAAGCTGTGCCAGCACTTCGTGAGCCTCCGGAGAAAGCTCCGGCTGCGCCAGCGGACTTCCCCCCGCACACGCTATGCAGCAGAACAGCGACTGCTTCGCAAAGCTGTCATAGAGCGGTTTCAGGTCAATTCCGCTTTTGTCGAGCGCTTCGATATCATACCCTAACACCCCAAGCCTTGCAAGGGAGATCTCCTCGGCGGTCATGCGGTACAGCGGCGACATAATGACCGAGAGCAGCTCCTCGTCCAATTGAGGGTTGTCTGTCACTTTCAGGTAGTTCAGTATCAGGTTGATCTCGTCAGAGGAAAGGTAACTGCTGCCGCCGCTCGCCGCCACCGGTATTCCCAGCTTTTCGAGCTCCGAGCGGTAATCCGCAAAGTGCGACCTGCTGCGAAGAAGTATCGCAAAATCCCCCCAGGAGCAGGGCCGCACGGACGTTCCGTCCTGCTTGACCGGAAACTTCTCCACAGCCATTTTGCGTATCAGCGAAGCGGTGAACCTTGCTTCGGCTACCGGGTTGGTCGCTTCCAGTACAAGGTCGTCGGTTTCTTCGTCAGAGCCGCTGCCGCCTTGCTTTTCCCGGGCAGGGAAGTCCAGAAGATACATCTCGGTGGAGTAGTCGGCGCTGCTCCCGGGGTAGTCTGCACCCTTTACAAGCTGGTTGTTGTCGGAGTAATCGACCTCGCCGTATTTGCGTGTCATTACTCCCTCAAACATTGCGTTGACCGTCTTTATGACCTCTTCACGGCTGCGGAAGTTCTTGTTCAGAGGGAGTTTCCCGAACCCGCTGCCGGGCATGCAGCAACGTGCCATTATCTCAGGATTTCCCCCACGGAATGCATAGATCGACTGCTTGATATCGCCAACAAAAAACAGGTTATTCTGTTCCCGGGAGATAAGCCGGAATATCTCGTACTGCAGGTCGTTAGTGTCCTGAAATTCGTCAAGGATAATGCACTGATAGCGCTGTGAAAGCTCATTCCGGAGCCCGCAGTTTTCGTCCCGCAGCTTGTTGAGCAGCATTCTTTCGCAGTCGGAGAAATCAACGACCCCGGCTTTTCGCTTCATTGCAGAGAATTCCCGCTCCAGTCGCTTCACCAGCATAATAAGAGTTGTGACCGCCCGCTGCTGCGGAACAAGCTCGTTCTGAACCATCTCAGATGAATAGGCGCAGCCCGCCTGTATATCGGCGCAGTACTTCTGGATACGCTTGCGGATTGCATCGACCTCCGCTTTTGTCTGCTTGTAGTCAGGGTTGTTTCTGGGAATTCCGCTGCGGCTGAATGTCCCGAAGCCGGACGGAACGTAGTTCTCGTTGAACCTGTCGAAATCAGATATAACAGGGGTACCGCCCTCCGGCAACGCCGAGCCGAACGCAGTAAGAAGTCCCTGCACAGCGGCTTCATCAGCGGTGAAAACTGACCAGAAACGGTCATAGAAGCTGCTGTCCGCATTCTCGCATATGGCACGGTATTTACCAAGGCACGCTGAAAGCAGCCTGCACTGTCTGCGCAGGTCATCGACTATCACGGGCAGGAAACGCTCCTCCATTTTCTCAACGCTGCTGAAAACGGAAGCGCAGCCGTCCAGCCATTCTTCGCTGTCCGCCAGGGAAGTGGACTTCATGAAAACGGACGTCACCGCTTCACGCAGCTTTACGTCTGTGCTGAATGAGAACGACTTGTGCAGCAGTTCCCGGGCGTCTTTGCCGAGATCGGCTGATTCAGCTTCATCTAAGGCGCCGCCATAGCTCTTGTACATGTCCGGAAACTCCCGCTCGAAATCTTCGGAGTAGAAGTATTCCATAGCGTTGTCGAGGGCATTCTGGCGCATTATGAGCCCTTTGCTTTCCTCCACAATGGAGAAATTCACCGGCAGGTCAAAAAGCTGGGCGTTCTCCCGGAGCACACCCAGGCAGAAGGAGTTGATAGTGCTGATAACGGAACTGCGGAACTTTATCAGCTGCTCCCTTGGAACTGAATTATCCTCACGGCTGCGGGAAGCCTCGTCGATCGCCCGGGTCATACG
>CAKSGA010000065.1 GCA_934454435.1 uncultured Oscillospiraceae bacterium
CGTCGGCTTTCATCGCATTCGGCGCACTCTACCCATTTTCCCTTTTCAAACCGGTTTTTAGAGGTTCCCATAAAAAAATACTCTTTTTTCTGACATTCCTTGAAAACATGACTTTTTTGTGATATAATGTATATAACTATACTTCTGGAGGATCATGTTATGTCAGTTGACACAAAAAAGGAGCAGGAGCGAGATGAACTCCATCGAGCTATCTGGGCAATTGCGGATGAATTACGCGGAGCCGTTGACGGCTGGGATTTCAAGAATTATGTTCTTGGCACAATGTTTTACAGATACATCTCCGAGAATTTCACATATTACATAAACCATGGTGAAACTGAAGCTGGCAATGCTTATTTCGACTATACGAAAATATCCGATGATGAAGCTGAGGAAGCGCGCGACGGTCTGGTGCAGGAGAAAGGTTTCTTCATTCTTCCCAGTGAACTTTTCTGCAATGTAAGAAGTCGTGCCGAAACTGATAAGGAATGGGCAAAAGAGCACCTCAACGAAATACTTGAAAAAGTATTCAGGGATATTGAAGGCTCTGCTAAAGGAAGTGCAAGCGAAGCGAATTTTGCCGGTCTGTTTGATGATTTCGATGTCAACTCAAACAAACTAGGTGCAACAGTTGAAAAGCGAAACGAAAAGCTCACAAAACTGCTTTCGGGAATTGCAAAAATGAACCTGGGCAGCGTCAAGAATCACGACATTGACGCTTTTGGCGACGCATACGAATTTTTAATGACAATGTATGCAAGTAATGCCGGCAAATCTGGCGGTGAGTTTTTCACACCCGCAGATGTTTCAGAGCTGCTCACAAGGCTCGGCACTGTCGGAAAGACCACGATCAACAAAGTGTACGACCCTGCCTGCGGTTCCGGATCTCTACTGCTGAAAGCTGAGAAAGTGCTTGGCAAAGACAGTATCACCAATGGTTTCTTTGGTCAGGAAATCAACATCACGACCTACAATCTGTGCCGCATCAATATGTTCCTGCATGATATCGGATTTGATAAATTCAACATTGCCTGCGAAGATACGCTCACCGCTCCGCAGCACTGGGACGACGAACCATTCGAACTCATCGTGTCAAACCCTCCCTACTCGATAAAATGGGCTGGTAAATCAAATCCGCTGTTGATAAACGATCCGCGCTACGCCCCTGCCGGTGTCCTTGCTCCTGAAAGCAAGGCCGATATGGCATTTATCATGCACTCGCTTTCATGGCTTGCATCAAATGGAACCGCAGCAATAGTATGTTTCCCCGGAATATTGTACCGCGGAGGCGCAGAGCAGAAAATCCGCAAGTATCTTATTGAGAACAACTATGTAGATTGTATTATACAACTGCCAAGCAATCTGTTTTTCGGCACTTCAATAGCCACCTGCATTATGGTGATGAAGAAGAACAAAAAGGATAACAATGTGCTCTTCATAGACGCCACCAATGAGTGTATCAAAGTCACAAATAACAACAAGCTCACTCCCGAGAATATTAACAAGATAGTAACCACATTTGCAACTCGTGAAGAAATACCACATTTCAGCCATCTTGCCAAATCCAGCGATGTCGAGGACAATGATTATAATCTCTCTGTTTCAACTTATGTTGAGCCGGAAAACACCCGCGAGATAATTGACATCGTTGAACTTAATAAGCAAATTCGCGATATCGTCGAACGGGAAAATATTCTGAGAGCGGAAATAGATAAGATTATTGCGGAGATTGAGGGGTAAGCAATGAGATTGTCAGATATATTATCAAAATCCCCAGCAGACAAATATGTGCAGGTTGATAACTTTCTTGATAATAAAAAACTGTCTGCCGGCGTACAGCGAAAAATAGATATTGGTACTATTGCGTTAAATTACTATTGTCATAACTGCAACGATGTCAGAACATTTTGCAGCAATTCCAAATTATTCTGCATCGGGGTCAGCGATACTGAAATAAGTATCGACTGTTATGTCGAGTGTGCCAGATGTCATACTAAGGTGCCTATGTGGTTTCTTGTGGAAAGCAATGATAAAATGTATTTAGGTTTGCCCAAAGTAAGAATCTCCAAAATGGAATCCAGGTTACCTGAAGAAGTATCTTTTGACAACTCACAATATGGCGATTATACATATCTTCTTAACAAAGCAGAATGTGCTTTCAATAGTGGACTTGGCGCTGGCTCAATTGTATATTTACGCAAAATTTTTGAACTTGTTGCAAACAATTCAGCCAAAGCGGTAGGAATAACAACGAAGAAAAAGAATGGAGGATCCCGTCCTTTTAAAGAACTATTGCAAGAAGTTGATGCAAAATGTCACATTATTCCTCCTGAATTTTCGCAAAATGGATACTCTTTATTCAGCGAATTAAGTAATGTAGTTCATGGGGAATATGATGAAAATCTTGGTATTAAAAAGTATCCCACTTTAAAACGGCTTATTATTGGAATCCTGGACAATATAAGGGATCAAGATGAACTTAAAAAAGCTATGGAAAGACTTGGCTGGGAAACCAAATGCGAGGTAAATGTATGACTAAACTTGAAACACTTATAAATGATCTTTGCCCAAACGGGGTGAAATACGTTAAACTTAAAGATATAGCAACTGACATATTTAGAGGTGCCGGCATAACACGAGAGCAAGTAACAACAGAAGGAACTCCTTGCGTAAGATACGGAGAAATCTATACTACTTATGGTGTCTTTTTCGATGCTTGTGTATCACATACAAACGAAGAAATCTTACAAAGCCGTAAATACTTTGAACACGGTGATATATTATTTGCCATCACGGGCGAGAGTGTAGAAGAGATTGCAAAATCTACAGCTTATGTCGGTTATGAAAAATGTTTGGCTGGTGGTGATATTGTTGTTATGAAGCATAATCAAAATCCCAAATATTTAGGATATGTACTCTCAACAACAGAATCACAAAATCAAAAAAGTAAGGGAAAAGTAAAAAGTAAAGTCGTTCACTCAAGCGTTCCGGCAATAAAAGAAATTATAATCCCCCTCCCCCCTCTCCCTGTACAAGAAGAAATCGTGCGAATACTCGACAACTTTACAGAGCTGGAAGCAGAGCTGGAAGCAGAGCTGGAAGCAGAGCTGGAAGCGCGAAAGAAGCAATATAGGTTTTACCGCGACAGCTTGCTAAAGTTTGACACCGGGGGGGGGTCAAGCGAGTGCATTTGGAGCAGTATCTCTCTTAGTGATATTGGAAAAGTTTCTATGTGTAAGCGCATTTTGAAATCTGAAACATCAAATACTGGGGATATTCCATTCTATAAAATAGGTACCTTTGGAGGTAAGGCAAATGCGTATATTACAAAAGAGCTGTTTGAGAAATACAAATCACAATATTCGTATCCGAAAAAAGGCGATATACTTATTTCTGCAGCAGGCACTATTGGAAAAACGGTAATATATGATGGAAAACCTGCTTATTATCAAGATTCAAACATTGTTTGGATAGACAATGATGAGAAATTAGTACTTAATCGTTTTTTGTTTTATGTATATCAATTAAATCCTTGGCAAGTTTCAACAGGTGGAACTATTGCGAGGTTATATAATGATAATATTGCAAATGCCACAATAATAGTACCACCTCTCCATGAGCAAGAACGCATAGTAAAAATCCTAGACCGATTTGACAAGCTCTGTAACGACCTTACCGAGGGACTTCCGGCAGAGATAGAATCCCGCAGGAAACAATACGAATACTACCGCGATAAGCTGCTGACATTCACACCTGCACAATAAGGAGGCAAATGCTATGGCTTACTTTAACATTGTCGCGCAGACCACCGAAAATACCGTTGTCACCGAATATGAATTCAACGCCAACCGTTCTGATAATTACCAGTCGGAGGCAGAGCTTGAACATGAGTTTATACGTATGCTCACTGAGCAGGGCTATGATTACCTTCCGATACACACGGAAAATGACTTAGTGGACAACCTCCGCACAAAGCTTGAAGAACTTAATGAAATCACCTTTTCAGACGCCGAGTGGAAGCAGTTTTTCAGCACAGCCATAGCTAATCCCAATGACCATATCATCGAAAAGACCCGTAAGATACAGGAAGACTATATTCAGGTACTTCGCCGCGATGATGGCACCACCAAGAACATTACACTTATCGACAAGCGTAATATACACAATAACCGCTTGCAGGTCATAAATCAGTATGTGATAAACAAGGACGACGGAGCCAAGCGCGACAACAGGTATGATGTTACCGTACTCGTGAACGGTCTGCCGCTTGTACATATCGAGCTGAAAAGACGCGGCGTTCCGATCCGCGAGGCGTTCAATCAGATAGATCGTTATCAGCGCGACAGCTTCTGGGCTGGCAGCGGTCTGTATGAGTATATACAGATATTTGTTATCAGCAACGGAACTAATACCAAATATTATTCCAACAGCACACGCTTCAATGTTATCAAGGACGCCAATTCTGTTAAATCCAAGAAAGAGAAAACCAGCAACAGCTTTGAATTCACTTCGTTCTGGGCTGACTCCAAAAACAGAGTCATACCTGATCTTGTGGATTTCACAAAAACGTTTTTTGCGAAGCACACGCTGCTTAATATACTGACGAAATATTGCATTTTCACTTCAGAAAATATGCTCATGGTAATGCGTCCTTATCAGATAACCGCAACGGAGCGTATTATCAACCGAATCGAGATAGCAAATAACTATAAGAAACAGGGTTCAATCGCCTCCGGCGGATATGTATGGCACACTACCGGCTCGGGAAAAACCCTGACCTCGTTTAAAGCTGCGCGTCTTGCGTCAAATCTTCCATTCATAGACAAGGTGCTGTTCGTTGTTGACAGAAAAGATCTCGACTATCAGACAATGAAAGAGTATGACCGATTTGAGAAAGGCGCTGCAAACTCCAACAGCTCCACCACTGTGCTTAAAAAGCAGCTTGAAGACCCCAACGCCAGAATCATCATCACGACTATTCAGAAGCTCTCGACATTTATCAAAAAATTCAAAGATCATGAGGTTTATCAGAAACAGGTCGTTATCATATTCGATGAGTGCCACAGAAGCCAATTCGGAGATATGCATTCATCAATAGTCAAGCACTTCAAAAAGTATTATCTTTTCGGCTTTACCGGCACGCCTATCTTTGCGGAAAACTCTGGTGCAGTGAAAAATCCACAGTTATTTACCACAGCCCAGACATTCGGCGACCAGTTGCACACATACACAATTGTTGACGCAATAAACGACAAGAATGTTCTTCCATTCCGGGTGGATTACATTAAAACAATGGACATTGATGCCGACATAGACGATGAACAGGTATGGGACATTGACCGCAGAGCCGCTCTTGAAGCGCCTGAAAGGATCTCACTTATCACCGAGTACATACTTGACCACTTTGATCAGAAGACCTACCGCGGCAATAAGTCGTATGCGTTTAATCAGCTCACCAATATCAAAGAAGTTGCTTCTGCGGCAAATGGAAAGGTCGCAGAAATAAAGCAGAAACAGCGTATCAGCGGATTCAACTCCATATTTGCAGTATCCTCCGTTGAAATGGCAAAGCTGTATTATCATGAATTTCAAAAGCAGATGAAAGCAGATCCGTCAAAGGAACTGCGTGTTGCCGTGATTTACAGCTATGGTGCAAACGAACAGGACGCAGACGGCATAATCGATGAGGAGAATCCCGAAGATACCACAGCTCTGGACCAGACAGCTCGTGATTTCCTTGAAGAAGCAATCAATGACTATAATAAGATGTTCCATACATTCTATGACACATCAAGCAAGAAATTCCAGAATTATTATAAGGACGTTTCGCTGCGCATGAAAAATAAGGAACTTGACCTGCTTATCGTGGTAAATATGTTTCTCACAGGATTTGACGCGACTACGCTTAATACCCTCTGGGTGGACAAGAACCTCAAAATGCACGGGCTTATTCAAGCATTCAGCCGCACAAACCGTATTCTTAACAGCATAAAGACATTTGGAAACATTGTGTGCTTTAGAAATCTTGCCAAACGAGTTGACGCCGCTATTTCGCTGTTCGGCGACCGTGAAGCCGGTGGTACAGTTCTGCTGAAGAAATATCAGGACTACTATAATGGATATATCACGGACGATGGTAAAAAAGTACAGGGCTATTCAGAAATGATAGCTGAGCTGACAAACAAGTTTCCGCTGACCGAGCCAACTATCAGTGGAGAAAACAAACAAAAAGAATTTATTTCCCTGTTCGGAGCAGTTCTTAAAATGAGTAATTTGCTTTCTTCATTTGATGAATTTCAAGGAAATGAAATATTATCTGAGCGTGATTTTCAGGATTATCTCGGCAGATACCAGGATCTTCACGATGAGTGGAAAGAAAAAATGAAGCGCGGAGTCAGCAAAGATATAGTAAACGATGTTGTATTTGAAATTGAGTTGATAAAACAGATTGAAATTAACATCGACTATATTCTTATGCTTGTGTCAAAATATCATGGGACGCATTGTGCTGACAAGGAAATACTTGTAACGATCAGAAAAGCAGTAGATGCAAGCCCGGAACTCCGCAGCAAGAAACAGCTCATAGAGAGCTTTATTGCAGGTATAAACGCTGTTGACGATGTTATGAACGAGTGGCACACATTTGTTGCTGAGCAACGTGAACAGGATCTTATAACTATTATTACAGAGGAAAACCTCAAACCTGATGAAACACGCAAATTCATCGAACATTCATTCCGTGACGGAGAGATAAAAACGACAGGCACTGATATAGAAAAGATCATGCCACCTGCAAGTCGGTTCGTCGGCGGAGGTAAAGCAGCCAAGAAGCAGGCAGTAATTGGCAAACTTAAAGCTTTCTTTGAGAAATACTCGGGTCTGGGCAGTTTTAAAGCATAATGTAGATATAAGGAGAGATTATGGACAAAAATACTGAAAAAGCGGTATGGGGCATTCACGGTACGGATGACAGCATATTTCTGAAAGAAAACAAAATAGTGCTCGGCTGGAAAGATTTCGGAGATCTAAGCAAAGTTGAATCTTCTCGTGAAGCATTTAAGGAACACTATCAAAAATCATACCCCAAAGGGAAAAAAGGGGCGATAGGCACTTGTTCCGGAATGCTTTACAGATTTATTCACGAAATCAAAATCGGAGATTATATAGTTTACCCCTCAAAGACGGATAGAATGATAAATATTGGCATTGTTGAGGGTGAATATACATACGCTCCCGAAGCAGGTGAATATGTTCAGCAAAGATCAGTAAAGTGGCTGAAACACCTTCCACGCACTGCTTTCTCACAGGGGGCATTATACGAAGTGGGGTCTGCTTTGTCACTGTTTGCAGTTAAAAACTATGCAAGTGAATTTTTATCTGCACTTGACAGCGGTTTCAAGCCGACTATTTCTGCCGCCGAAGACGATGAAAGCGTTGCTGCAACAGCAGATGAGATAATTGAATCTACCCGCGATTATATTCTGAAAGAGCTAAGCAAAAATCTCAAGGGATATGACTTTGAAGAATTTGTTGCAGATCTGCTCCGTGCTATGGGTTACAGAACAACCGTATCACAGCATGGAGGCGACAGCGGAATAGACATCACCGCATACAAAGACGAACTCCCGCCGCGCATTCTAGTACAGGTAAAAAGTCAGGATAGTGATATCAAGGAATCGCTTATACAGTCACTTAAAGGCGCAATGAGAGAGGGAGATTACGGGCTTTTTGTAACGCTGTCCAATTACACCAAAAATGCGACAATATACTTAGAAAACACTCCGATAATCCGAGGTATAAACGGTACAGAACTTGTTGACCTTATTCTGAAATACTATGACCAACTCGGCAAAAAGTATCGCAAGATGATACCGCTGAAGATGGTTTACATTCCTGTACCGAAAGAAAATGAGTAATCTGTTTCTTTGATTTTTCATCTGGGAATATGTCATTATGAAATTTCATACAATATTTACCTCTACACTTACAAAAAGAAACCCGAGGACGATTATTCCTCGGGTTTCCTATATATTCCGTTATCAGGCAAGTGCTTTTTTTGCCCACAATTTTGCCCACACTTGCCCACATTTTCAGGATTTTTCGATCGATTTTCATCTTTGCTCCATTTTTTGATTGACTCTGTTATGCGGTTTATGAGGTTTTGAATTTTTCGATGGGGGATAGTGATAGTTCAGATGATCCAATTAACCTCCTTAGCCCCATCAGCCGGAGCAAATCCACCATTGCCGTCCGCCCTGAAAGTATAAGCGGACTTCATTCTTGCAGAGGGCACAGGGATAACGGGGACGCCGTTTATGGACTTAACACCGAATTCAAGCTCACCCTGCTTGAACTGTGAATTCTCCACGGCGTAGGAGATCTCCCCGGAGAGCATGAGCTTGTCGTATACCGGACGGCTCATGATGATAACAACATCACCCTCGTCGCCGGTGATATCACGAACCTTGCCGAGCTGATCAAGCAGGGTGGACATCACAGTTGCCTTGTCCGGAGTGTATGTTTCACGGATACCCGCAGCAGCAGCCAGCCTGGAGTAACGATAAGCGTCGATCTCCGGAATGACCTGTGTACGCTGGAACTCCGCTGCGACATTTGCCGCCGCAAGGCCGAAACCACTTTCATCAACGTCGATGGCGTCAATACGGAAGCGTCTGCCCCTGTCCTGGGTCAGTGAGAAAGTTTCGTAAGCATAGGTGACTGCGCCGCCGGAGTAACCCTCGTCACGGCTGTAACTGCCAAGTCCCTGGAGGGACATCTTGGGGAGCTTTATCTCGCTGCCACCGTTGTAGATGACCTGGGAAGCGTTCTCTTCCATCCAGCCGGAGGTCGCACCCTCCAGTACCTGCTTGTCCAGTTCCTTCTGAAATACCTTTGCATATTCGATAGTGTTTGACATAATTAATTCCTCCTGAAAATTCATGTGTACCCCGCACCGGACCGGCCTGCTGCGCACCTCTTGTTTTACGGCTGACCGCCCTGGTCGTGCCGCAGCGCCGGTCGTGCAGGTAATATATGTTGACCCTCCGCCCACCCGTATCGCCAAAATCCCCGGCTCCCCCCTGCCCGGCTTGACCTGTCGGCAGAACCGTTATCTTCCGTCGGGAACAGAGCCCGGGGACTCAGCGCTTACTTTCTTGCGAAAATGCTGCGTATAGCGGCGAAGCCGTCGCCCTTGCCGCCGCTCTCCGCAGAGAGCTTAGGGACCGTGCGCCTTGCAAGCCTGATGTGCGGGTACTCGCTGAGTATCTCCGCAGCCGCTTCCTCGGGCTGTTTTCCCTCTGCGGAAATGAGCCCTCCTGCCATCCTGACACCCTCTTCCAGCTTCTCGGGAGCCGCTCCGCCGGTTATCAGCGCCAGCCTGAGCTTCAGCTCCGTTACCTCGCTGCGGAGTTGTTCAAGCTCGCCGGACTGCTCCTGCTGCACGTTCTCTTCAGCGGGCTGGAACTCTTCCTGCTCCAGCTCCAGGTTCTCGTTATCCATCGTTATCCGTCCTTTCCATCGCCATTGCGTCCTCCAGCGAAATACCGTATATCTGCGAGAGCGCACGGGTCCTTGAGATCAATCCGGCACTGAAGAGCTTCACGGCTCTGTCCGTACGTGTGCCATCGTCCTCCGCCGCACCGTCAGCGAACATCACCGAAGCACTCTCTGAAGCGCCGTCCGAAAGCTCTCCCGCCATCTTGCCGAGCCTGCAGATATTGCCTACCATTCGCCCGAGAGCGTCTGCTATGAGCCTTCGGCAGTGCGCCTGGGTGCGATATGTCCTGCTGTTCCTGCTGACCACCTCGGCGGCGGTGCGAATGGAACCGTCCTTGTAGGAAAGTGCTCCCTCTGAAAGCCCCGCCTGCATGCTCAGCAGGTCGAGAAGCTCTCCCAGAGCCTGAACATGCTCGCCGACCCTAAGCTCACCGGTATTGTCGGTGATCTTCAGCTCCTCGTTTTCTGAGGTGGACATCGCCTGGAACACCTCATCGTTGACATCGAAGTAATGCTTCTTTGTACCGTCGCTGTCCCATTCGCCCCGGACTGCATACGCCGGGACGATTATTCGCTTCTTGCCAAGCACGAATTCCCTCGAAAGGCTGTCGAACACGATATCCAGACTTTTCAGAGTGTCCTCTGCGCCGGAGTACACCGAGCTTCCCAGCAGCGGGCAGTCCCCGGTGTTTTCCGCCGGCCTTGCAGAGCCCGCCCTGAAATACACGAACAGCGGAGCGTCCAGCCCATCTATCCTGCTGTGCTCAGAAAGCCCCGGCAGGACCGACTGAATATCCGCCTTTGAGCCGTCCTCACGGTAAAGGCGGTTTTCTATGACGACACTCCCGCCGTCCATCTCCTGGGTCTCCGCCAGAATATACCCCCTACCGCCGGACATTATCCTTGAAGCGAACGCAGCCCCGGTGATCTCCCTGGAGTTCCACGCAGTTGGCACGAAGCAGTCGGCGGTCACAAGATCGACCCTGACGTTCCCGTCATAGTACACCCTGACGACCCCTCCGCCCAGTGCGAACGCCTTTTCCAGGAACTGCTGGAAGCGCTCCGCAAAGCGGCTCTCCCGGAGCACTCTCTCAACGAAGCGCCCGGCCTCATCATCCTGGTAGCATATCGAGGTCCCCTCCGTGAAGCACAGCCGTGCGAGCTCCCCGCACAGCGCCTTTGCCGCCCCGAGGGAAGCGAGCCTGCGGGTGCCGCCCTGTATACCACCCTTTCGTGTGTACCTCCAGCTTCCGCCGCCGTTGTAGATGTCGTCCCACTTCCGGACGTCAGCATAGTACCCGGTGAGGCTTGCTCCCGTGTTCCGGCTGCCCTGTCGGAACAGCCAGTCCTTTACGCCCAATTCACATTCCTCCTTTAATTTGCTGCGGAGCTTCACGGCGTCCTGCCGTTTTTCCTCCGTGACTAAATACTAACTCCCGATATACTGCAAAAAACTGCAAAACCCGCTTTTTCGTCAAAAAACGTGCAGCTCTGCCGGGATTGACATTTGAGCCGAAAAGGTGTATAGTATATATTGTAAATACAGATAAAAGGGTAATGTAAAAAGGAGTATTAAGTGAATATAATCATAGTCGGCTGCGGCAAGGTCGGGCAGGCGCTTGCGGAGCAGCTCAATGAGGAAGGCAACAATATAACTGTAATAGACCTTATCGCCCAAAAGGTCAATGAGATATCCAGCCATTTTGACGTTATGGGAGTGGTAGGAAACGGCGCCACGCACCTTATCCAGCAGGAAGCCGGAATAAGCAAGGCAGATCTGCTGATAGCGGTGACAGGCTCTGACGAGCTGAACCTGCTGTGCTGCCTAATCGCAAAGAAAGCCGGTAACTGCCAGACCATAGCCCGGGTAAGAAGCCCGCAGTACTACACCGAAGCACCGTTCCTGAAAGACGAGCTGGGTCTTGCCATGGTAATAAACCCGGAGCAGGCAGCGGCGAACGAGATAGCCCGTGTGCTGAGATTTCCGTCTGCGATAAAGATAGACAGCTTCGGCAGAGGCCGTGTGGAGCTGCTGAAGTTCAGGCTCCCCGAGGGCAGCCCGCTGGTCGGCTGCGCAGCAAAGGAGATAGCCACGAAGCTGCACTGTGACGTCCTGGTCTGCACAGTCGAGCGTGGCGATGAGGTCCACATACCGAACGGCGATTTTGTGTTTGAGGAAAAGGACGTTATCTCGATAGTAGCGGCGACCCGCAAGGCGGCGGAGTTCTTCAAGCGCATAAAGTACAAAATGAATTCCGTCAAGGACGTGATGATAGTGGGCGGCGGCGAGATAGGCCACTATCTGTGCGAGCAGCTTGTACGCTCGGGAATGTCGGTAAAGCTGATAGAAAAGGACCCGAAGCGCTGCGAGGAGCTGTCCGAGCTTCTAAACGACGTCACGATAATCAACGGCGACGCCAGCGACCAGAACATCCTTCTTGAAGCGGGACTGGAAAACACCGGTGCATTCGTGGCGCTCACCAATCTTGACGAGGAGAACATACTTCTGTCGCTGTTCGCCAAGAGCGCCGGCAGCGCCAAGCTGGTAACCAAGATAAACCGTATAGACTTCGGCGGTGTAATAAACCACCTTGACCTCGACACGATAATCTACCCGAAGAACATAACCTCTGACAACATAGTGCGGTACGTCCGTGCGATGAGGAGTTCCATCGGCAGCAACATGGAAACGCTCTACAACATCATCAAGGGCAAGGTGGAGGCTGCGGAGTTCATCATAAAGGAGCAGTCCCCGGTGGTAGATATACCGCTGATGGAGCTCTCGCTGAAGCCCAACGTGCTGGTAGCTGCGATACTCCGGGACAAGAAGGTGCTTATTCCCCGTGGACATGACAGCCTGCAGATAGGGGACGCCGTTATAATCGTGTCCAGCCGCCTTGCGCTCCACGACATAACAGACATTCTGAAGTAACAGGAGCCGGATATGAATTACAGAATGATAACCTATATCCTGGGCTGGATACTTATATTTGAGGGAATGTTCCTTGCAGTGCCGTCCATAACGGCGCTGGCATTCGGGGAGTCCGCATTGTGGACGTACCTGCTGACCGCCAGCATATGCCTGCTTATCGGCAGCCTGCTGATACTGAAGAAGCCTGAAAAGCGGCAGCTTTACTCCCGTGAGGGCTGCGTGATCGTTTCGCTGAGCTGGATAGTGCTGAGTGCGTTCGGCGCCCTGCCGTTCTTTCTTTCCGGCGAGATACCGAACTATATTGACGCTCTGTTCGAGTCGGTATCCGGCTTCACGACGACCGGAGCCAGCATTCTTACTGATGTTGAAGCGATTTCACATGCTTCGAGGATGTGGCGCAGCTTCTCCCACTGGGTGGGAGGAATGGGCGTGCTGGTATTCATCATGGCGTTCATACCCCTCTCCGGCGGTCAGAACATGCACATCATGAAAGCAGAGAGCCCGGGGCCCTCCGTCAGCAAGCTGGTACCGAGGGTCAAGACCACTGCCCTGCTGCTATATTCCATCTACCTGGTGCTTACGCTGATAGAGTTCATACTGCTTCTTTTCGGCGGCATGACAGTCTA
>CAKSGA010000066.1 GCA_934454435.1 uncultured Oscillospiraceae bacterium
TACGGCTTCATCGTCCGTTCCTACAAGGACGGCAAGTGGTGCGGCTGGGATCCCTCTGACGCCGTGTTTGCAACTCCCGTCAAGTGACCTCGGTGTGTAAACGAAGCAAAAAATAAAATTCCGGTGCGAACATCTGTGAAGAGTCCGCACCGGTTATTTTATGCGAAAAGCGAGTTCAGCGGTGTCTGCGGCGACGCTTATTTCATGCGGGGAGTTCCCCCGTGATCAGATTATGCGCCGTTTCAAACTGCAATTATCCACAAAATTTCTCATCAAAGGAATCTTTTATGCTATATGGCGAAATCTATTGACAAATAATCTGGAATGAGTTATAATTATATGATAGGTGACTATGTGGGAATATGCCTGCACAGTCAGTTCACAAGCTGTTTTGGGAGGCGGAAATGCTGCCGGAAAATACGATATCTGTTATTATGGGGATAAAGTATTGCAGACCTGAGCTCGATACCCTCAGAAGAAGCCTTGATTCGATACTCGCACAGACTTATCACGGGTTCGAGCTTGTGATATGCGAGCGTGGTTCGACGGAACAGGCAAAGGCTCTCCTCGCAGAGTATGCTGCGCAGGACGTCAGGATAAAGCTCATAGACGGCTCTGGTGCAGGCTCCTTTTCTGAGCAGCTCAACATCTGTCTCTCAAATTCCTACGGCGCATGGGTCGCCAGAATGGACGATGACGACTACTCCTGCCCGGAACGTTTCGCACGCCAGCTGGAGTATCTCCGCTGCCATGACGGAATTTCGTTCGTCGGGAGTAATGTGAACCTGGTGCAGGACGGCGCTGACGCAGGCGTACAGTGTTTCCCAGAAATGCCACAGGTTCAGGATTTCCTGTTCAGCATGCCGTTCGTCCACCCGGCGCTTATGTTCAGGCGGACTGCGCTGGAGGCGGCAGGAGGTTACTCTGCGCTTCCCAGGTGCGACCGCTGTGAGGACTTCGACTTGCTGCTGCGGCTGTACGAAAAGGGATACTGCGGTGCAAACATACAGGAGTTCCTGTTCACATATTCTCTGCCGCATAACGGCATTTCCACCCGGACATTCAGGGACAGGACTAATGAAGTAAGAACACGGTGGGTGAGGTTCGCTGCGCTGGGACTGTTTCCACGGGCGCTGCCCTACGCCATAAAGCCGTGGGTGGTCTGGCTGCTGCCACGGAAAACACTGAAACGGCTTAAAGAAAAAAGAGCTGCGAATAGTGCCAGCACGCATGCGAGGTGAGATATGCCCATTCCAAGGAAGATACACTATTGCTGGTTCGGCGGAAATCCCATGAGCAGAAAGACAATACGGTTCATTGAAGGCTGGAGGTCAGTCTGCCCGGATTTTGAGATAGTCTGCTGGAGCGAGGATAACTGCGACATGCAGGAGAACGAGTATGTCAGCGGCGCATACAGGTGCGGAAAGTGGGCGTTCGTGTCGGATTATTTCCGGCTGAAGGCACTGTATGAGCAGGGCGGGATATACCTCGACACCGATGTGGAGCTTCTTAAGCCGTTCGGGGAGCTGCTGGAACTCAGAGGGTTCATGGGATTTGAAAGCAGCTCGGATATTGGCACCTGCGTTATCGGCGGCGAGAAGGGGCATGAGTTCTTCGGAAAGGCGCTCGAAGCGTACCAGGGGCGCACTTTCTGCCCGGAGAATGTCACCACCAATGTGCGGATACTGACCGATTTACTGCGCCGCAGCGGTCTGGAGCCCGATGGTACGAGGCAGAGCGTCATGGGCATGGAAATATTCCCGCAGGAGTATTTTTCTCCCAAGAGCCTGGAGACCGGCAGACTGACTACAACGAAAACCACGCATGCGATACACTGGTTCGACGCTTCATGGCAGACGGGCTCGCAGCGCTTCCATACGAAAGTGGCGCAGGTAATAGGCAAAAAGAACACTGATCGCCTGAAAAAGCTGCTGGGCAGAAAATAACTGTCCGGAAGCCGCATGGAGGGAGGGTGCCCTGTATGACAGAGGAGCAATCGCAGATGCTGGAGCTCCTGCGGACATTCAAAAGGCTCTGCGAGAAGCACGGGCTCACATATTTCGCCGTTGGGGGTACGCTTCTGGGCGCCGTAAGGCACCGGGGGTTCATTCCATGGGACGATGACATTGACGTGGCTATGCCGGTGGGCGATGTGGAGCAGTTTGCACGCTTCGCAGGGGAGCTGCCGGAATACATAGAGATACAGTCGGAACGCAGCGATCAACGGTATCCATTTGTGTTCATAAAGCTGTGCGATACACGGTATCCTTACGAAACGGGCTTTCCCAACAGACCCAAGGGCGTTTACATCGACATATTCCCGCTGATCCCGGCAAAGGGTCTGAACCGGCGGACAAAACTGCTGTTCAGTATGATAAATGTATCGAACTACGTCATGCAGGTGAAGCTGGACTGGTCGGAGTTCACACCTTATAAAAAGCTGGCGGCACGGCTGGGATACCGGGCGCTGAGCCTGTTCCCGGTCAATGGGCTGAGAAAGCTGCGGCGGCGGTTCATTTCGGGAATATACGGCGGCAGTGACAGCAGCGTGCTTTGTTCTCCCGGAGGGGCGTACAAAGCGGATAAGGAGTTTTTTCCGGCGGAGTGGTTCGGCGGGAAAGTAAAGGTGGAGTTCGAGGGAGAGAGCCTCGACGCACCATCAGGCTGGGACAGCTATCTCAGCAGAAATTACGGTAATTATATGGAGCTTCCTCCAGAGGAGGAACGCAGAAGTTCGCATAAAAAATAAATAATGAAAAGGGAGAAAACAGATGAATCTTGCACTGATATTCGCCGGAGGAACCGGCACGAGAATGAATTCCAAGACCAAGCCGAAGCAGTTCCTTGAGCTGAACGGAAAGCCTATCATCATACATACGATAGAACTGTTTGAACGGCACCCTGAGATAGACGCCATCGCCGTGGTTTGCCTTGAGAGCTGGATAGAGTATCTTAACGAGCTGCTGGAGCAGTTCCGCATAAAAAAGGTGAGGTTCGTAGTTCCGGGCGGAGAAACCGGGCAGCAGTCGATAAGGAACGGACTGATGGCGTTTTGGAGGGACCAGGATATCCCGAGGGATTCCCTGGTACTGATACATGACGGTGTGCGTCCGCTCATAAATGAGGATATCATCACCCGCAGCATAGCGTGCGCAGGAGAGTACGGCAATGCGATAACGGTCACCCCGGCTATCGAAACTATAATCACCGTTTCTGAGGACGACAACGTTGAACAGATAATGGACCGCAGCAAGTGCAGAATGGCACGTGCCCCGCAGACTTTCCGCCTGTGTGATATCGTGGAGGCTCATGAGAGGGCGATAGCGGACGGCGCACTGAATATGATAGATTCTGCGATGCTGATGTCGCATTATGGCGCAAAGCTCCACGTGGTGGAGGGCCCGGTGGAGAATATAAAGATCACCACACCGTCAGATTTCTACGTGTTCAGAGCTATATCAGAGGCAAGGGAAAATTCGCAGATCTGGGGGATATAAGACGTTATGTGGACAGAAGATCCGGTATTCAGGGAGGACCTCGACAGGCTCGCTTCCTATGACTATATGCCGTGGGATGAACTCAGCGGCAGTACGGTGTTCGTGACTGGTGCGACCGGGCTCATAGGCTATACGGCGGTGTGCGCACTGCTGCGCTATGACCAGCTCCATGATGCGGGAATAAGAGTAGTGGCGCTCGTACGTGACGTGAGCAGGGCTCAGGCAAAGTTCAGCAGCCAGCTTGCAGAGGGCTGCGACCTTACCTTTATCCGGGGAACGGCGGAGCATATCCCGGAGATAGTCGGAGATATAGATTATATAATTCATGGCGCCTGCCCGACTTCCAGCCAGTATTTCGTGGAACATGCGGCAGAAACTATAGACACTATTTATTCAGGCATGAAGAACGTGCTGGAGCTCGCCCGTAAAAAGGAGGTATCCGGTGTTGTATTCCTCTCCAGTATGGAGGTGTTCGGCACAATAAACGAGCGCAGACCGCTGTCTGAAAGCGATCTTGGGTACCTTGACCTTTCCGCCCCACGCAGCAGCTATCCCGAGGCTAAGCGCCTTGCGGAAAACATGTGCTGCTCCTATGCGGCGGAGTACGGCGTGCAAGTGACTACGGCAAGGCTGGTGCAGACTTTCGGACCCGGCGTGAAGTATGACGACGGACGGGTATTCGCCTATGCTGCACGCTGTGCCCTGAGCGGTGAGGATATCCGCCTGAACACAGATGGTTCCAAGGAGAACATGTATCTCTATACTGCAGACGCAGTGGGAGCTATACTGTTTCTGCTGGTGAATGGCGAGCGTGGTTCAGCGTACAACGTTGGCAATGAAGAGAGCTACTGCACCGTGAAAGAGATGGCGCAGACCGTGGCAGACACACTGGGCGACGGAAAAGTGTCGGTGCTGATCAACTGCGGGGCGCAGACCCGGGAAGCTCCGAAGAACATATACCGTCCGTCTGGCTATCTCATGATGGATATAGAAAAGCTGAAGGCTGCTGGGTGGACTGCGCATGTTCCGCTGGGAGAGATGTTCAGGCGGATGGCGGCGTGCTTCAAGGAGTATGACGAATTTGAGGATGCGCCTGCTCCGAAGCCGGAGGTCTACGCCCGGACGGATTCTGACTACGAAGCGCTGATGCAGCAGATAATGAGCCTTAGCAGCCAGGTGAAAGCAAACAGGAAAGCGTTCGACAAGCGCCTTGACAAGACAGACGCTGCCGTAAAGAGCATAAATCTCAAGACTGACCCGCTAAGTGCAAAGTTCAGGCGGAGATTCAAGGCGACAGCAAAGAAGGGTGGCCCTATAGGGTGGCTGTTCACAAAGATTCTGAACCAGTATCGTAAAATGAAGCGTGCACATTTCCGCAGTAAGTTCAGCCGTCTGCCGATACAGGAGAACAAGGTCTTTGCGATAACTTTCGACAAGCGCTATAATTGCAATCTGAAATATATCGTGGAGGAGACGCTCCGGCAGGAACTGCCGCTTGATATCGTGTGGGTGGTGCCGGCAGGCGGCAAGATAAATCGGAACGACTATCCTGCAGGGGTGCGCCTGATAAGGTACCAGAGCAGAGAGATGTACTATGAGATGAGCACGGCAAAGGTTTGGCTGGACAATGCGCTCAACTGCGTCTGGGACAACGGCATGAAGAAGAAGCCCGGGCAGGTGTACATCAATACCTGGCACGGAAGCATGGGCATAAAGCGTCTGAATGGCGACAAGTACTGGCTTAGCCGTGCGAAGCTGTGCAACAAGGCGACCGATTACTGTATCTCCAACTGCAAGTTCGAGGAGGATGTCTACAGCGACACGTTCTGGAAAGACGTTCCGTATCTGAGATACGGCCATGCACGCAACGACATTCTTTTCCGTACTGATCTGCGCAGCCTGAGAAAGCAGATATGCGCACGCTATAAAGTGGACCCGAGGAAGAAGATCATGATGTATGCGCCGACATTCCGTGATGATGGCAGCACAGACTGGTGCGATATTGATTTTGAGCGCCTGTGCGCCGATCTTGAGAAGAGGTTCGGGGGGAACTGGGTAATATTTATCCGCAAGCACTTCAAGAACCGTTCAAAGGACGTCACGGAGGACGTGTTCGGCGAGTTCATAGTTGACGTCACTGATTATCTGGATATGCAGGAGCTGATGGCGGTGGCAGACGCAGGTATCACGGACTATTCAAGCTGGGCATACGATTACGTGCTGACCCGCAGGCCGCTGTTCATCTACGCCACCGATCTCGATCAGTACGACCAGGGGCGTGGGTTCTACTATCCGCTGACAGAAACGCCGTTCTCCATTTCCCAGAACACGGACGAGCTTTCGGAAAATATACTGGCGTTTGATGACGGCGCATATCAGAAGCGGATAGACGAGTTTCTTGCAAAGAAGGAGTGCGTGGACGATGGCCATGCCAGCGAGCGCATCGTCAGGCTGTTAAAGGAAATCACAAACACGCATTCCGCCGCTGAGGAAAGCGTGCAGAACGATAAATAAAAAGGAGTGTACTGATGCAGACAGTTGAAGCAGTGAAGCCGACAGCTTCGCCAAATCAGAAGCAGGGCAGGAACTACGAGCTGGATTTCTTCCGGCTGGTGTTTGCTTTGCTGGTTGTCATATACCATACGGGTAATTTCAGTAATGAGGTCAAAGAGATGCTGCCCCCTCAGCTTGGGGCTGGCTGCGTGCATTTTTTCTTTGTGCTGTCCGGAATGCTTATGGCGAACAGTATAGTTAAGCGAAATGAAACAACGAATTGCGCCAAGTTGTCTATTCAGTTCGTGCTGAACAAATTCAAGTCGTTCGGACTTCCGTACCTTGTTGCAATGAGCATTGGTGTAGTCACAAATGTTCTGCTTTACGGAAGGGGTCTTGGATTAAGGATCACCAGAATATTCCCGGAGATGTTCTGTTTATATGCTTCCGGAGTTTGGATGAACAATAATGGTGCGACATGGTACCTGTCTGCAATGCTGATATGCATGCTCCCGCTCGCTTATCTACTGTATGCAAAGCGTGACCTTACGCTTTATGTGCTTGCTCCGCTCATTGCGGTCGGTACGTTCGGATATATGTGTCAAGAAAACGATTATCATTTTCTGAATCATACAATGCAGTATGGAGTAATGATGGGCGGTTTTATTAGAGGACTTTTCGGTCTGTGTTTCGGAATATGTGCCTATACCATATATATCAGAATAAAACACGCAAAGCTCAATCGGAATGCACGTATATTGATCACGTTTGCGGAAGTGATTTTGTACTCTGTTTTCTTTTACGGTTGGTTCGTTGTCAGAGACAAAATGGCCATCATGTCCGTTATGCTAATGCTGCCTGTCCCTATGGCGATATCGTTTAGCGGTCAGAGCTATGTTGGAAAGCTGTTCAGATTCAGATGGATGAAATACTTCGCACCGCTTTCGCTGGACATTTATATTAACCATTGCATAGCAGTGAATATAGTTGAAAATACAATTACAGATTGCAGCTATGGTGTATGCGTACGGTGGATGACGATCTATACGGTATTATTAGTTATACTGAATATACTGATAGTTAAGGCAGCAAAAGCATTGTGGAACAATAAACTCAGAAACTGGTTAACAAAGCCTGATGATTAATGATTGTCCCGTGGGAACAAGAAAGTGAGAACATGCTGGAACGAATAAAGCAGAAAGTAAAGCAGAACCGCTTCCTGTTCGAGGAGCTGGTGAAGCGTGACTTCACAAAGAAATACAAGCGAACGGTGCTGGGAATGTTCTGGAGCATTCTGGGTCCTCTTATGACGCTTGGGGTCATGGCTCTGGTGTTCACGCAGTTTTTTGGCCGGAATATGGAGCACTACGTTATCTACATGTTCTGCGGAAACCTGCTGTTCAGTTACTTCAAGGAATCCACCAACGGCGGCATGACCGCCCTCCAGGCAAATGCTAAGATATTCTCCAAGATAAACGTGCCGAAGTATATGTTCGTGCTGTCGAAGAATGTTTCATCGCTCATAAATTTCGGAATAAACCTGTGTGTGCTGTTCGTGTTCTGCCTGTTTGACGGGGTCACGTTTACATGGAAATTCCTAATGCTCATATACCCGGTGTGCTGCCTTGTGGCTTTTAACCTGGGAATGGGGCTTATCCTCTCGGCACTGTACATTATGTTCAAGGACCTGAAGTACCTCTACGATATCTTCACGCTCCTGCTGATGTACGTTTCGGCAATATTCTATTCTATAGACGCCTACCCGATGGAGAAACAGTACATGTTCTACCTTAATCCTGTGTACGTCTACATCAGGTACTTCCGCAAGATAATTCTTGAGGGCGAGATACCAAGATGGACGTTCCATCTACTGGCGGCGGGATATGCGTTGGCTGCGCTGGTGCTGGGTGCCATAATTTACAAGAAGAAGAACTACAAGTTCCTATACTACATCTGACGGGGGCGTTTATGGGCAAAATAATTGAAGTTAAGAACGTGTCCGTGAAATACATCACGGGCGACCTGCGCAACATCGGGCTGAAAGAATTCGTCATGAAGAAGCTGACGCATCAATACAGGGTGGAAGAATTCCTTGCGGTGAACGATGTTTCGTTCTCGCTGGAAAATGGCGACATGCTCGGGATAATCGGCACTAACGGTGCAGGGAAATCCACCCTGCTGAAAGTCATAACGCAGATATTGTGCCCGTCCACCGGCAGCGTTAAGGTCCACGGGAAGATTTCTGCATTGCTGGAGCTGGCGAGCGGCTTCGACGGCGACCTCAACCTGAAGGAGAACGCCTACCTGCGTGGCGCAATGCTTGGCTATACCCGGGAGTTCATGAACGAGCGCTATCCGGAGATACTGAAGTTCTCAGAGCTTGAGGAGTTTGAGAAGCGACCGTTCAAGCAGCTTTCCAGCGGCATGAAGTCACGGATCGCATTTTCGATAGCGAGCATGGTAGACCCGGAGATACTGATACTTGACGAGGTGCTGTCGGTAGGCGACGGCGCATTCCGGGAAAAGAGCGAAGCGAAAATGAAGGAGATAATCCGCAACGGAAAGGCAACGATACTTGTGTCGCATTCACTCGACCAGATACGGCGGATGTGCAACAAGGTGCTGTGGCTCGACCACGGGAAGCAGATAGCTTTCGGTGAAACTGCGAAAATATGCGACGATTACGCAGCATTCCTGAAAACAAAAGAACTTCCGAAAGAACAGTGACCTGTTGAGCAATTCTATCAATATAGTTATGTGGAGGACAAATCAGTGGAAGCAGCTGTAAACAAAAAAAAGCATTCGCTATTCCTTTGGTATACAATATTTTTTGCAGTCGCCGCAGTGCTCTGCTTTTCTTATTTTGCAATATATCAGAAGTCTTTTATATGGAAGAATGACGGATTATATCAGCATTATAATGCGTTCCTGTATGTAGGCAAGCAGATCAGAAGCTTTATAAGGGGTGTAATATCCGATGGCAATTTCTCATTTCCCATGTGGGAATGGGGCTTTGGCGGAGGTGCCGATGTAATAAGCAATCAGATATTATATGATCCGTTCTACCTGCTGTCCGTATTTTTCCCTACAAGGTTTGCGGAATTTGGTTATGGGTTCACCGTGGTGCTGAGGCTTTATCTGGTGGGCTTCACTTTCTGCCTTTACTGCAGAAAAATGGACTGTGCAAAGTGGACAACAGTATTTTCATCTATCACATATACATTCTGCGCATTTTCCCTTTTTGCCGGACCACGCCATCCATATTTTTTGAATGCAATGTACGTCATTCCGCTTATATTTCTGGGATGTGAAAAAATCTTCAGAAAAGAATCGTTTGTTCTGTTTTCCCTGACTGTTGCACTGGCGGCTTTTTTTGATTTCTATTTCTTTTATATGGTCGTCATTTTCACTGTTTTATATGTGTTTGTAAGGATCATCTTTACTCCGGAATACAGAAACTGCAAGTTCCTTGCCACAAATGTTGGGAAATTATTTGCTTTCGCCCTGATTGGGATCATGATATCGTGTATTCTGTTCCTGCCGACGGTAATGTCCTTTTTGTCAAACGATACCCGCATCAGCGACACATATGCCTATGACCCGTTATACACCCTGACCCAGTACAGCAGGATACCGGGTAACTTTGTAAGTGCGACAGAAGCGGCTACAAGCTGGCTGGTGGTGGGTATGTCACCAGTAGCGTATATCGGAGTTTTCGGTTCATTTGCAAACAGGGACAAAAAGCAGCGCTGGGCGAGGGTACTCTTTTTATTGGAGCTGGTTTTCATCCTCCTGCCGTTTTTTGGAAGTATGTTTAACGGCTTTGGATATGTTACCAATCGCTGGGTATTCTTCTGGCCGTTTATACCTGCGTATTTGTTTGCAAAAGAATTTCCGGACATATTGAAATTAAGCACAAAGAAAAAACTTTTCCTGTGCACCGGCTGTATCGGCTACACGGTTTTATGCCTGCTCATAGAAAAATCACATACTGAAGCCAGTCTGTCTGGACTCGTGTTCCTGTTGATCGCCCTTGTGATCACGATCTTTTCCTCTGAACTGAAGTCGCTGAGTGGATTCAGAATATTCAAGAAGAATGTTTCTGCACAAAGGGGCGTACAGGCAACATCAATTGCGCTGATACTTGCTTCTGTTTTTAATATTGCGTATTACAGATATTCAGACACCCAGAATGATTATCTGAGCGAATTCAGGGATGCAGGTTCCGCCAATGATATTCTGGAAAACGAATTAGCTTCAACATGGAAGCTTATCCATGACAAAGAGTTTTATCGCACGGATGTTTCAACAGTAGATTTGGATCAGGCTAACTTTCCATTTTACCTTCATCAGCCAACGACTACATCCTACTGGTCGCTCAACAGCAAGGAATTGGTTGAGTGGAGACAGATCAACAATGATTATGATAAAAATAATTTCATATTTTCCGGATTATGTTCCAGGGCATGGCTGGGAGCCCAGTACAGCGCAAAATATTTTACAGCATCAAATGATCCTAGTATTCTGTATACTGTGCCTTATGGATATGAATATCAGGGAACAGCGAAAGGACGTTCTGGTGAATACTGCCTTTATAAAACAGATAACTACCTTCCATTTGGCAGCACCTATGAAAGCGTAATGAGCCGGTCGGACTTTGAGAACCTCTCGATCGCCGAAAGACAGCAGGCGGCTCTTCAAAGCTGTGTGGTAGACGACGTATCATCGTCAGCTTTAGCAAGTGTGGAACCTGAATACAGCGATTACGAGATAGATTATCAGCTGGAATATGGAAAGGATGTTTCGGCTGATGAAAATAACGTCCTGCACGTTAAGAAGGACAATAGCACCATCACTCTCAAATTCGACGAGAATACAACCGGCGAGCTATATGTGCAGTTTACGGGATTCAAATATACTAACGGAAAAAGCTATACCCTGATCCGTGCAGACAGCGGCTATGTAAAGGCGTATGCATATCACTACACCGAAAACAATCTGTACTCTGAAGGCAGGACTGACTATCTGCTGAATTTAGGGTATTCTGAGGAAGAACGGAATTCAATTGACATAAAATTCTCCAATAAGGGCGATTACAGCTTTGACTCATTAAAGATCATCTGCCAGCCTATGGAGAAACTTCCCGAATATGTTGAAGCACGCAGCAGGAATGCCATGGAGAATATTGAATTCACCAATAACAGAATAACAGGCACCATCGACCTGGACAAGCCCATGTTCCTTTGCATGTCGCTGCCGTATTCTGAAGGGTGGACGGCATATGTGGACGGCGAAAAGGCCGATCTGCTTAATGCCAACATAGCATTCAGTGGTCTGGAGCTTGACGCAGGTCATCATGAGATCGAACTGAAATTCTGCACCCCATATCTTAAATCCGGTGTAGTATTAAGCATTTTAGGCATAGCTGCCCTGATAGGTCTTTGTATTCTGTTCAGGCACAAGGACTCTATATTAAGTAAGCTAAAAACAAAGCCGACTGAAGGTGAATAACAGTGAACATGATCACAGAAATCATCAGATCCATGCATACCCAGGCGAGCGAAGATCATCTCCGTGAAATAATCTCATGGGTATCCCGGAAAAACGAAAGTCTGAAGGTTTCGATTAACAGAAACAGGCTGTCGGAAAGTGATAAATGGTTTTATGATAACCAGACCGGTGAGATAAGAAACCAGAATGGCAGCTTTTTTCAGATATGTGGTCTGCAGCAGTTCAGCGAAGATGAAATGATTCTGGAGCAGCCGGTCCTGCTGCAGAACGAGATAGGCTACCTCGGGATAATATGCAGGGAGATAGACGGAGTTCTGCAATTTCTGATGCAAGCCAAGATCGAACCAGGCAACGTTAATAAAATCCAGATCTCCCCGACTATACAGGCGACCAGAAGCAACTTTACGCAAAAGCATGGCGGCAGAAAGCCTGCGTACCTAGATTACTTCCTGAATGCGAAACCCGAAAATATAATCGTTGACCAGATCCAATCGGAGCAGTCCTCACGGTTTCTGGGCAAACGCAACAGAAACATTATCATTACCGTCGATGACGATATTGAAGCTGCTCCCAGCCATCGCTGGATGACTCTCGGCACCATAAAGCAGCTGATGAAAATTGACAACCTTGTAAATATGGATACACGTACCGTACTTTCGTGTATCCCATACTGCATTCCTGAATTACCGGAAACCGAAAGGTGTAAGGCATACGAACTGTTTGAAGACAAGGCGCTGTTTCATTCGATGTATAACAGTGAACAGCCGGAGCTTGTCAGGGTATTCCGCTACATCAACGATTACAAGATGCTCCATCAGCGTGAGAATAAAATCGTTCCGCTGACGGAATTGAAAAACTGGGATTTCACCGACAGCGAAATAGCTCACAAAACGTCATATCCGTTCAAGGTGATTTTCTGCGATATCGAGATCGAGGGCAGAGAGGTCACGCATTGGACGCAGCCACTGTTTGAGGCAGAGGGAATGGCGACATTCGGAATGATCACCGCTGATATTGACGGAGTAAAGAAGTTCCTTGTCCACGCAAAGCCGGAAGCAGGCTGTTTCGACGGGATCGAGCTTGCTCCCACGGTTCAGCTTGAAGCGGGTATTCCTGAAAGTGAATACTCTGATATTGACAGGCTGTTCTTCAGGCTTCTGCAGAACGGTGCAGAAATAAGGAACGACGTGATCCTGTCCGAAGAGGGCGGCAGATTTTACCACGAACAAAACAGGAACATCATACTGCGCATTGCCCCGGATCAGGCTCCGGAGCCGCCAGAGGGGTATTTCTGGCTTGATTACAAAACGCTGAACCTGATGGTCCAGTTCAATAATGTTCTTAATATTCAGCTGCGCAATTTATTGTCGCTGTTGGATTTTTGAGGTGAAGAAAATCATGAAAAAAATAAAAATCGGTGTGCTCTGTCCGTCAGAAATAGCATTCAGGCGGTTTATGCCGGCGTTAAAAACACTCG
>CAKSGA010000067.1 GCA_934454435.1 uncultured Oscillospiraceae bacterium
GGTGCTGGGCTGCGGCGTGGAGGTCAAGACCAAGGCTAACAGGCAGCTTTCAACGTTCAACCTGGACAACCTGCGCTGGAACAAGATAGTTATCTGCACTGATGCTGATGAGGACGGCTTCCAGATACGCACGCTGATACTCACTATGATACAGGAGCTCTGCCCCACGCTGATAGAAAAGGGGTATGTCTACATTGCGGAGTCCCCGCTGTATGAGATCACCACGAAGGAGCGCACCTACTTCGCCTACACCGAGCCGGAAAAGACCAAGATACTCGGCATGATAGGCGACACGAAGTACACCATTCAGCGAAGCAAAGGTCTTGGTGAGAACGACCCCGACATGATGAGCCTCACCACCATGAACCCCGACACCCGCCGCCTAATAAAAGTCAACCCGACCGACGCAGCAGCGACCCGGGAGATGTTCGACGTACTGCTCGGCAACGACCTGGAGGGGCGCAAGCGTTTCATCAAGGACAACGGCAGCAGGTACCTTGCCGCAGCTGATATCAGTTGAATTCCATAATAAAGGAAGATAGATTTGAAGAAAAACACTCCAAAGAAGCAGCCCAGGAAGATAAGCTCCCCCATCGCCGGGGCTTACATCGAGGGCAGCGGAATAGTCGAGCAGAAGGACATCGTAAGCACCCTTGAAGAGAACTACATGCCCTATGCGATGAGCGTCATCGTCAGCCGTGCGCTGCCGGAGATAGACGGCTTCAAGCCCTCTCACCGCAAGCTGCTCTATACGATGTACAAGATGGGACTGCTGACGGGAAACCGCACGAAGTCTGCAAATATCGTTGGCCAGACCATGCGTCTGAACCCCCACGGCGACGCAGCCATCTATGAAACGATGGTCCGCCTTGCAAGGGGAAATGAAGCGCTGCTCCATCCCTATGTCGACAGCAAGGGAAACTTCGGCAAGGCGTATTCCAGGGACATGGCGTATGCAGCGTCCCGATACACGGAAGCCAAGCTGGAGCCGATAAGCGCCGAGCTTTTCGCCGAGATAGACAAGGAAGCCGTGGACATGGTGCCGAACTACGACAACACCATGCTGGAGCCCAGCCTGTTCCCGGTGAGATACCCGGCGGTGCTGGTGAACAGCAACTTCGGTCTGGCGGTATCCATGGCGAGCAATATATGCTCGTTCAACCTCAGCGAGATCTGCGAAACCACCATCGCACTGATGAAGGACCCGCAGCATGACGCTCTGTCCACGCTTAAAGGTCCGGATTTCCCGGGCGGCGGCTATATCGTCTATGACGAAGCCGAGATGAACAAGATATACCGCACCGGAATGGGCGCCGTGAAAGTCCGGGCGGTGTACAGCTACGACCCCGAGGCACGCTGCATAGAGGTCACGCAGATACCTCCCACCACCACCATCGAGGCGATAATCGACAAGGTGGTGGAGCTGGTCAAGGACGGCAAGGTAAAGGAGATCTCGGACATCCGTGATGAAACCGACCTTTCCGGTCTGCGGCTGGCGTTCGACCTGAAAAAGGGCCAGGACCCGGACGCAGTGATGAACAAGCTGTTCAGGCTGACTCCGCTCCAGGATAACTTCAACTGTAACTTCAACGTGCTGATAAACGGCACGCCGAGGGTCATGGGCGTATATGAGATACTCAATGAGTGGACGATATTCCGCCGTGACTGCGTAAAGCGCCGTGTGGCGTTCGACCTTAAAAAGAAGAAGGAAAAGCTCCATCTGCTGAACGGTTTGAAGAAGATACTCCTTGACATCGACTATGCGATAAAGCTCATTCGTGAAACCGATGAGGAATCCGAGGTAGTACCGAACCTGATGGTCGGCTTCGGCATTGACGAGGTGCAGGCGGAGTATGTCGCAGAGATAAAGCTGCGTCACATCAACCGTGAATATATCCTCAAGCGTACCCAGGAGACCGCCGATCTCGAAAAGGAGATCGCAGACATGGAGGATATACTTGGCAGCGAGAACCGGGTCAATAAGCTCATAATCGATGAGCTCCGGGATATCTCCAAGAAGTACGGGCAGCCCCGCCGCACGATGTTCCTCTATGACGTTGAGGAGATCTCCGCAGCAGTCGAGGAGCCAGTAAAGCTGGGTCCTGTGAATATATTCCTGACCCGGGAGGGCTACTTCAAGAAGATCACGCCCCAGTCCCTGCGCATGAGCAGTCAGCACAAGCTGAAAGAGAACGACGAGATCGTTTATTCCGGCGAGGTGAACGGCGGCGCAGAGCTGCTGTTCTTCACGGACAGGCACCAGGTGTACAAGTCCCGCTGCACCGACTTTGACGAAACAAAGGCGAGCACGATGGGCGACTACGTACCTGCGAAGCTCGGCTTTGACGAGGGCGAGAGCATTCGATTCATGGCGGTCACGGAGGACTACAGCGAAACGCTTGTTATGTTCTTCCGCAACGGCAAGTGCGCAAAGGTCCCGCTTTCCAGCTATGAAACAAAGACCCGCCGCAGGAAACTTTCGGGCGCATATTCCGATCTTTCGGAGCTTGTGGGTATATTCCTTATAAAGGGCGAGGCGGACTTCGTGCTGAAATCCACCGCAGGTAAGGCGCTGACGTTCAATACGGTGCTTGTGCTGCCCAAGGCGGCAAGGGACACCCAGGGAGTCCAGGTAATGCGTCTTACAAAGGCAGAGCTTGCAGGGGCTTATCCCGCAGAACAGAGCGGCGTCAGGGACATCGAAGCGCTGCGCATAAAGACTATTCCCTCGGCAGGAACCACAACCGGCGAGGATATCGACCAGATAACAATGATGTGAACCGGAGGACATAATAATGCTTACAGATATTGAGATCGCCCAGCAGGCGAAGATGAAGAAAATCACCGAGATCGCAGCCGGTCTTGGCATTGAAGAGGACGAAGTTGAGCAGTACGGTCATTACAAGGCAAAACTGAACCAGAAGCTGTTCAACAGGCTCGCAGATAAGCCGGACGGGAAGCTGATACTCGTCACCGCCATCAATCCTACCCCGGCGGGCGAGGGCAAGACCACCACTTCCGTAGGTTTGTGCGAAGCCATGAACAGGACCGGCAGAAAGGCTATCCTGGCTCTGCGTGAGCCTTCCCTCGGTCCGGTGTTCGGGATAAAGGGCGGTGCAGCCGGCGGCGGATATTCCCAGGTAGTTCCGATGGAGGACATCAACCTGCATTTCACGGGCGACATGCACGCCATCACCGCTGCAAACAACCTTCTCGCAGCCCTTATGGATAACCACATTCAGCAGGGCAACGCCCTCGGCATCGACGTCCGCAGGATACTGTTCAAGCGTGTGCTGGACATGAACGACAGAGCGCTGCGCAACATCGTTATCGGTATGGGCGGCAAGGTCAACGGCATCCCCCGGGAGGATCACTTCCAGATAACCGTTGCAAGCGAGATCATGGCTATCCTCTGTCTTGCTTCCGACCTTGAGGACCTCAAGGAGCGCCTTGGAAATATCCTGGTGGCTTATACCTATTCCGGCGAGCCCGTTTTCGCCCGTGACCTGCACGCAGTAGGCGCTATGACCGCCCTGCTCAGGGACGCCATCAACCCGAACCTCGTTCAGACCCTGGAGGGCAACCCGGCGCTCATCCACGGCGGTCCGTTTGCGAATATCGCACACGGCTGCAACTCCGTGAGGGCGACCAGGCTCGCAATGAAGCTCGCCGACTACACCATCACTGAAGCCGGCTTCGGCTCCGACCTCGGTGCTGAGAAGTTCTTTGACATCAAGTGCCGCTATGCAGGCCTGAAGCCTGACTGCACCGTGCTGGTAGCCACTATCCGTGCGCTGAAGTACAACGGCGGCGTTGCAAAGCCCGACCTCACAAAGGAGAACGTTGAAGCCCTTGAAAAAGGCATCGTGAACCTCGGCGTGCACATTGAGAACCTCAGGAAGTTCGGCGTGCCGGTAGTTGTTGCCATCAATCATTTCTACACCGATACCGATGCTGAGATAGCAGTCGTTAAGGATTACTGCGAGAAGCACGGCGCAAGGGTCGCATTCTCTGACGTATTCCTCAAGGGCGGAGAAGGCGGCGTGGAGCTCGCAGACGCAGTCGTTGAGACCATCGGGAGCACCAGGAGCGATTACAAGCCCCTTTATGACGAGAAACTCACCGTTAAGGAGAAGCTGGATATCATTGCAAAGGAGATCTACCGTGCAGACGGCGTGAACTTCACTCCCAAGGCAGCAAAGGCGCTCAAGGAGATCGAAGCGCTCGGCCTGGACAGGGTCCCCGTGTGCGTTGCAAAGACCCAGTATTCCCTTTCCGATGACCCTACAAAGCTCGGCAGACCGGAGCACTTCACGATAACCGTCAGTGATGTAAGAGCGTCCGCTGGCGCAGGCTTCGTGGTAGTTTACACCGGCGATGTTATGGTAATGCCGGGTCTGCCCAAGGTACCTGCCGCTGATAATATCGATGTTGACGCAGACGGAAGGATCACAGGTCTGTTCTGATGGAAGAAAAAATGGAATACGTTTCCCACAGCCCGGAGGATACCGCACGCATAGCAGCCGGGGTGGCTTCGCAGCTCCGGGCGGGGGACATTATCCTCTACGAAGGCGACATGGGCGCCGGAAAAACCACGTTCACGAAGGGGCTTGCGCTGGCGCTCGGTATAACCGACCCGGTCACCAGCCCGACCTTTGCACTGGTGAACGAGTACACCGAGGGCAGGCTGCCGCTGTTCCACTTCGACCTGTACCGCATCGACAGCTACGATGACCTGTATGCTATAGGCTTCTTCGATTACCTCGACCGTGACGGCATAATCGCCGCCGAGTGGAGCGAGAACATAGAGGGTCTGGAGCAGGAGCTTGCCGGTGACAGCTCCCGGACGATAATGAAGATACGCATAGAAAAATCCGGGGAGAACGAGCGGCTCATTAGGGTCAGCGTTCTCGGAAGGAAGTGACGATATGATTTTGGGTATAGACAGTTCAGCAGTTTCCGCAGGCTGTGCGCTGATGGACGACTCAGGAAAGGTGATAGCGGAGCAGTTCCTGAACACTAAACACACCCATTCCCAGACGCTCCTACCGATGGTGGAGAGCATGATGAAGTGCGCCGGAGTCACTATAGCAGACATTGACGCAGCAGCGGTGACTGTGGGTCCGGGGTCCTTTACGGGGCTCAGGATAGGGGTATCGACCGTCAAGGGAATGTGTTTCGGCGCCGGGAAGAAGTGCGTGCCGGTGTCCTCACTGGAGGCGATCGCATACAATTTTCCGGGTATAGACGGCACGATAGTCTGCTGCATGGACGCCCGCTGCGGTCAGGTCTACAATGCGGTATTCAGCAGCGAGGGCGGGAAGATCACCCGGCAGTGCGCTGACCGTGCGATAAAGCTGGAGCAGCTCCGAGAGGAGCTTTCAGGCATGTCCGGCAGGCTTATCCTCGCAGGTGACGGTGCAGAGCTTGCGCACAGGTTCCTGGAGGAGAAGTATGAGCTAGCCCCCTATCCGCTGAGATATCAGCGGGGAAGCGGAGTGTGCCTTGCGGCACAGGGCAGGGAGCAGATAGAACCGGCAGCGCTCATGCCGAGTTACCTCAGGCTGCCCCAGGCTGAGCGTGAAAGGCTCGCCCGGGAGGGCAAGCCGGTCCGGGAGTAAGTTTCGGGGCGACCCGTGGCATATTATGGAATATGAAAGAGAGGTAATTTTATGGTTAATCTTGTTAAAGGTCAGAAGGTCGAGCTCACAAAGAGCAACCCTGGTCTGACGAAGATCAATGCAGGTCTTGGCTGGGACGTGAACACATTTGACAGCGGCGCAGCGTTCGACCTTGACGCAGAGGTGTTCCTGCTGGGCGATAACGGCAAAGTGACCTCTGACGGCGACTTTGTTTTCTACGGCAACACGACCCATTCTTCCGGGGCGGTGGAGCACACCGGCGACAACCGTGACGGTGCAGGCGACGGCGATGACGAAACCATCAGGATAGATCTCAGCCGTGTTCCGCAGAACATCACAAGAATCGCATTCACAGTAACTATCTATGACGCAGAGACCCGCAACCAGAACTTCGGTCAGGTGCGCAATGCGTTCATAAGGGTCTACAACCCCGACACCAATGAGGAGCTTATCCGCTATGACCTTTCGGAGGATTATTCCATCGAAACGGCGCTGGTCATCGCAGAGCTCTACCGCCACAACGGCGAGTGGAAGTTCAATGCAGTCGGCGCAGGCTATCAGGGCGGACTTGAGGCTATCTGCCGTGGGTTCGGAGTAAACGTATAAGGAGAATTGTTTGACTAACTTTACATCGGAGATTGTTCGCTGACCGGGAGGTTTGCGGACAGCATTCCTCCCGGTTCCTGAGTAACTTGGGATACTGTAGGAGGAACAATATGAACCGTGAAAACAAGCGCAGACTTTATGAAAAGGGATACTATAAAACTCACCCGTGCAATGAAGTGTTTACCTGCCGTCTGTGCGGCAGGACAGTCGTGCCGGAGGGCGCCGGCAGCGACCACAGGAACCACTGCCCGAACTGACTGACAAGTCTGCATGTTGACGTAGAGCCCGGCGACCGGGCTTCGGACTGCGGAGGGCTCATGGACGCAATAGCCCTGTGGGTCAGGAAGAACGGGGAGTGCGCCGTGATACATCGCTGCCGTCGCTGCGGGGCTCTGTCGAGCAACCGTGTGGCGGCCGACGACAACCCGATGAAGCTGATGAGCATAGCGCTGAAGCCGCTGTGTGAACCTCCGTTCCCGATAGAGAGGATAGAGGAGCTGACCCGCCTTATGGGGGGAGAGGGTTCCCTGAAATAATAAGCGCATGACGGTAAGGCGGGAGTTCTCAGCGGGTCTGAGGGCTCCCGCCGGTTCATTTTCGTCTTTTTTTTGTGGAAAAGTAAAAAAGCTATTGACCTTGGCGCATATTTGTTGTATAATATTTTTATATTCCTGTGAAGAGAGGTAGTAAGATGATCGCAATTGGTTCAGATCATGCAGGCTACAGCCTGAAAAGTGAGATTATAAAGCACCTTGAAGAAAAAGGCGTGGAGTTCGTGGACTGCGGCTGCAACGGCGAGAGCGTGGATTATCCCGATATTGCCGAGGCGACCTGTGCAAAGGTCACTTCCGGAGAGGCTGATAAGGCGATACTTATCTGCGGAACCGGTGTTGGCATTTCCATCTCCGCAAACAAGATAAAGGGTATCAGGGCTGCACTCTGCGGCGACTGGTATTCCGCAAAGTACACCCGCCTGCACAATGACGCAAACGTACTGTGCATGGGCGGAAGAGTTATCGGTGCCGGCCTTGCCGCCGAGATCACTGATGTGTTTCTTGAAACTGAATTCGAGGGCGGGCGTCATGCACGCCGTGTTGAAAAAATAATGAAGCTGGAGGAAAAGTAATATGAGTAATGTGATCGTTTGTGACCACCCGCTGGTTCAGCACAAGATCTCCCTGCTGAGGGACAAGAACACAGGTTCCAAGGAGTTCCGTGAGCTGGTTCAGGAGATCGCAATGTTCATGTGCTACGAAGCTACACGTGATCTCCCCCTGAAGGAAGTTCAGATCGAAACACCGCTGGGTCTTGCTAATTCCCAGATAATCAGCGGCAGAAAGGTCGCTTTCGTTCCGATCATGCGTGCGGGGCTTGGCATGATGGACGGTGCACTGGCACTGGTCCCTGCCGCAAAGGTAGGGCATATCGGCCTTTACCGTGACGAAGCCAATGGAAGCACCACACACGAGTATTACTGCAAGCTCCCGTTCGATATTGCGAACCGTGAGGTAATAATTCTTGATCCTATGCTCGCTACCGGCGGCTCTGCGACCAAGGCTATCAACATTGTAAAGAATGCAGGCGCAAAGCAGATAAAGTTCATGTGCATAATTACCTGCCCGGAGGGCTTAAAGGCTGTTCAGGAGGCTCACCCGGACGTTGACATCATCACCGGCTCTATCGATAAGGGTCTTAACGAGAACCTCTACATAGTTCCCGGTATCGGCGACTGCGGCGACAGACTTTTCGGCACTAAGTAAACGCCATATAAAAAATAGAAGGCGTTCTGAATGGGGATACATATGCCCGGAGATCTCTCCGGGTCATTGTCCCTGTCCGGAACGTCTTTTTGTGTTCCTTTCTCAGGAAGCGCCTGCGGTTTGTGAAAACCAGTTACACCGTATGGCGTGGGCGTTTGTTGTTGTCAAGGGTAAAAATAGACGAAATCAGCCCCGGGTTTTCTACAAATTTATTAACGGCATACTCCGGAAATCTTGTTGACAACTACAATCAAAAGTGGTATTATAGATATATTGCTACTACATATAGAATAAAAGACACGTCATGTGTCCCAAATATATAAAGCGAAAGGACCATCGGTAATGATAAAGGTAATCAAAAAAGACAACACCAAGGAAGATTTCAACGTGCAGAAAGTGGTGAATGCGGTCAACAAATCCGCCACCCGTGTGATGTACACCTTTACCCCCGAGGAGATCGACTTTATATGCAAATTCGTGACCGATAAGGCAGAGGCGCTTCATTCCGATGAGATAACCATCGCCCAGATGCACAACATAGTCGAGGGCGCTCTGGAGGCGACAAATCCCGCAGTAGCGAAAAGCTACAAGGATTACCGCAACTATAAGCAGGATTTCGTCAGCATGCTGGACGAGGTGTACAAGAAGAGCCAGTCCATCATGTACATCGGTGACAAGGAGAATTCCAACACGGACTCAGCACTGGTTTCCACGAAGCGCAGCCTTATCTTCAACGAGCTGAACAAGGAGCTGTACCAGAAGTTCTTCATGACCACTGAGGAGCTCCAGGCGTGCCGTGACGGCTATATTTACGTCCACGACATGAGCGCCCGCAGGGACACGATGAACTGCTGCCTGTTCGACGTCAAGAACGTACTGGATGGCGGTTTTGAGATGGGCAACCTCTGGTATAACGAGCCCAAGACCCTTGCGGTTGCATTCGACGTCATCGGAGATATCACGCTGTCCGCTGCCAGCCAGCAGTACGGCGGCTTCACTGTGCCCAGCGTTGACCTGCTGCTGGAGCCGTATGCGGAGAAGTCCTACAAGAAGCAGTACGACCGCTACAAGAGCCTTGGTCTTTCTGACGAGGTCGCTGACCGTGAAGCTATGGCGGACGTAAAGGTGGATTTTGAGCAGGGCTTCCAGGGCTGGGAGTACAAGTTCAATTCTGTAAGCTCCAGCCGTGGCGATTACCCGTTCATAACTATGACCGCCGGCACAGGCACCGGAAGATTTGCGAAGATGGCAAGCATTACCATGCTTGATGTCCGCCGTAAGGGTCAGGGAAAGAAGTCCTGCAAGAAGCCGGTGCTCTTCCCGAAGATCGTATTCCTGTATGACGAGAACCTCCACGGCCCCGGAAAGCCCCTTGAGGACGTGTTCATGGCGGGAGTAGAATGCAGCGCAAAGGCGATGTACCCCGACTGGCTCAGCCTTACCGGGGACGGATACGTTGCTTCCATTTACAAGAAGTACGGCAGGATAATCAGCCCGATGGGCTGCCGTGCGTTTCTGTCGCCGTGGTTTGAGCGTGGCGGAATGGAGCCCGCTGACGAGAATGACCAGCCGGTTTTCGTGGGACGCTTCAATATCGGCGCCGTGTCGCTACATCTGCCTATGATCTACGCAAAGGCTCAGCAGGAGAGCCGGGATTTCTTCGAGGTGCTTGACTACTACCTGAACCTCATTCGCAAGATACACATTCGTACCTACGATTACCTCGGCGAGATGAAAGCCAGCACCAACCCGCTTGCTTACTGCGAGGGCGGCTTCCTGGGAGGACATCTCGGCATTCATGATAAGATAAAGCCGCTGTTGAAGTCTGCTACTGCGTCCTTCGGCATTACAGCCCTGAACGAGCTGGAGCAGCTTGCGGACAAGAAGTCGCTTGTTGAGGACGGCAGCTTCGCCCTCAGGACCATGGAGTACATTAACAAGCGTATCGCAGAGTTCAAGAAAGAGGACGGCCACCTGTATGCCATTTATGGCACTCCTGCGGAGAACCTCTGCGGGCTCCAGATACAGCAGTTCCGCAAGAAGTACGGCATAATCGAGAACGTTTCTGACCGTGAGTATGTCAGCAACAGCTTCCATTGTCATGTTACCGAGGAGATCACCCCGATACAGAAGCAGGACAAGGAAGAGCGTTTCTGGAACCTCTTCAACGGAGGAAAGATACAGTACGTCCGCTATCCCATCGACTACAACAAGGGAGCCGTTGAAACTCTTGTTCGCCGTGCGATGGGCAAGGGCTTCTACGAGGGCGTGAACCTTTCCCTTGCTTACTGCGACGACTGCGGATACCAGCAGCTCGAGATGGACGTCTGCCCCAAGTGCGGCAGCAAGAACCTGACCAAGATCGACCGTATGAACGGTTATCTGAGCTATTCAAGGGTCAAGGGCGATACAAGGCTCAATGCCGCAAAGATGGCGGAGATCGCAGACAGAAAGAGCATGTAAAAATAACCGAAAGTGAATTGATACTATGCGTTACCATAATATTACAACGGACGATATGCTGAATGGCGACGGACTGCGCACCGTGCTCTGGGTAGCCGGGTGCGAGCACCGGTGCCGTGGCTGTCACAATCCGATAACCTGGGACATAGACGGCGGCATTCCGTTTGACGAGGCAGCGGAGCAGGAGCTTTTCGAGAAGCTGTCCGCCGACTATATAAGCGGCGTGACTTTCAGCGGCGGGGACCCTCTTCACAAGCGCAACCGTGACGAGATAACCCGTCTTGCGAAAAAAGTCCGGGAGACCCTGCCGGAAAAGACGATATGGCTGTACACCGGCTATACCTGGGAGGATATTCAGGACCTGGAGATAATCCAGTACCTTGATGTGCTGGTGGACGGGCAGTATGTTGAAGCGGTCAGGGACCCGAAGCTCCATTGGAAGGGCAGCGCAAATCAGCGTGTAATTGACGTTCAGGAAACATTGAAGCTCGGCAAGGTCGTGCTTTTTGACTGATGGAGGTTTTATGAAGAGAATAGCAAAGTTTGAAAAGGTCAGCCAGAAGCAGTTCCTGGAGGGCTGCGAGCGTCCTGACGCCGGGGAGATATACGGCAACATCAGGCTTCCGCACCGAGCTACTGCGGGCTCTGCGGGGTATGATTTCTATGCTCCCTATGACGTTAAGCTGGCGCCCGGGGAGACCGCCAAAATCCCCACCGGGATACGTGCGCTCATTGAGCCGGGCTGGGTGCTCAAGCTGTACCCTCGCAGCGGGCTGGGCTTCAAGTACCGCTTGCAGCTCAACAACACGGTCGGTATCATTGACAGCGACTACTCCGACTCGGACAACGAGGGTCACATTTTCATCAAGATAACCAACGACAGCAACGAGGGGAAAACTCTTGAGATACCCGCAGGCACCGGCTTTGCCCAGGGAATTTTCGTGGAGTACGGTATAACGGTTGATGACGACGCTGACGGAGTGAGAAACGGCGGTTTCGGCTCTACGACAAATAAGTAAAAGAGAAGTGCGCTCAGCCAGGCGCACTTTTGCTATAGTAAAGAAAAGGGGTGACGAGAAGTCACCCCTGATTTATTACATCTGCTTGCGAACCTTGATATGAACTTCACGCAGCTGCTGTTCGGTAACTTCTGTAGGAGCACCGAGGAGCAGGTCCTGTGCGTTGGAGTTCAGCGGGAATGCTATGATCTCACGAATGCTCTCTTCGCCGGTGAGCAGCATGATCATTCTGTCAACTCCGGGAGCCATACCAGCATGAGGAGGAGCACCGAACTTGAATGCATTGTACAGTGCGCCGAATTTGCTTGCAACGTCCTCTTCAGTGTAGCCTGCGATCTCGAATGCCTTGATCATGATGTCGAGGTCGTGGTTACGAACTGCGCCGGAGGAAAGTTCAACACCGTTGCATACGATATCGTACTGATAAGCGAGGATATCCAGCGGATCCTTGTTCAGCAGAGCGTCAAGACCTCCCTGGGGCATGGAGAACGGGTTGTGTGTGAAGATTATCTTTCCGGTCTCCTCGTCCAGCTCGTACATCGGGAAGTCCACGATGAAGCAGAGTTCAAAGCGGCTCTCATCGATGAGGTTCATGCGCTTTGCGACTTCGGTACGGATCTGTCCTGCGAACTTCGGAGCGTTCTTCTTGTTGTCTGCTATGAAGTAGAGCACGTCGCCGACTTCAAGCTCGCAGCGTGTCGCCAGCTCCTTGCGCTGGTCGTCGTTGAGGAACTTGTCGATCGGGCCGTTGTACTTGAACATGCCGTTCTCGCCCTCTTCTACCTTGAAGTAGCCGAGACCCTTCATGCCGACTTCCTCGGTGGCGAACTCTTCCATGCTCTTGAAGAAAGTCTTGGACTGCTTAGCCATGCCGGGGACCCTGATACCACGGACTACCTTGTTGCAGAAAGGCTTGAAATCGCTGTCAACGAACAGGTCGGACAGTTCCTTGATGACCAGCGGGTTGCGCAGGTCAGGCTTGTCTGAACCGTAGGTCAGCATAGCTTCTTTGTAGGTGATACGTCTGAACGGAGCAGGTGAGACCTCCTTGTCGGAGAACTCTGAGAATACAGCGGAGAGGACTTCCTCAGCGACAGCGAAAACGTCCTCCTGGGTAGCGAAGCTCATTTCAAAGTCGAGCTGGTAGAACTCTCCGGGGGAACGGTCAGCCCTTGCGTCCTCGTCACGGAAGCAGGGAGCGATCTGGAAGTACTTATCGAAGCCGGAAACCATGTAGATCTGCTTGAAGATCTGCGGAGCCTGGGGCAGGGCGTAGAACTTGCCGGGGTGCTTGCGGC
>CAKSGA010000068.1 GCA_934454435.1 uncultured Oscillospiraceae bacterium
GTCAGTCAGATGTCCCGCTGAGGGTCAACAAATCTGTGGTCGAGCATGTATTCACGCAGCTCTGCCATCGTGGGCAGACCCGCATTGTCGCTGGCGTTCTGTATCTGCATGCTGCCTACCGCATTAGCACGGTACACGGCTTCGCCGAGCGGTATCTCCTCGCAGATGCCGCTGATAAGTCCTGCGGCGAAGCCATCACCGGCTCCGGCAGTGTCAATTACTGTGTCGGCTGCAAAGGTAGGCGCTATGCCGCTTTCAACGTGGCTCTTATAGTATGCTCCCTGTTTGCCGAGTTTCACAACGACCTTTTTGGTGCCGAGCTCAAGGTAGTGGTCTGCGATCTCTTCCGGGTCAGAAAGTCCGCACAGGGTTTCCGCTTCTTTAAGACTGGGCAGAAATACGTCAGACTGCGCTGCGAATTCGTTGAGAAGCGCAATCGTTTCCGGTGAGCTGTCCCACAGCTGGCAACGCAGGTTTGGGTCGAAAACGACAGTTATCTCGTTCTCCTTTGCCCTTTTTACGAGCCGGCGTGCCGCCTGCACCGCAGAAGCGGAAATAGACGGAAATATCCCCGTAAAATGTACTGCTCTGATGTCAGACAGGTCAAGAGAGTCAATATCGTCCTCGCATAGGAACGAAGCGGCGGAATCCTGGCGGAAATAATAGATCTCATGCTTGCCGGGTTCAGCCTTGCTTTTCATCATTGCGCCGGTAAGGTGCTCCGGGTCAGTTATTATCAGATCGTCAGAGATCCCGTTTGCTTTCATGAAGCTGCGGATACGCATTGCTCTCGGGTCGTCACCCAGCCTGGTCATGAACCTCGGGCAAAGACCAAGCCTGGAAAGCCCTACAGCGACATTCATTTCAGCGCCGGAAACGCTTGCCCGGAAGTGTGATATCTCAGAAAGTGCACCCTCCTCCTCAGCAAGCAGAAGTTCCATCGGTTCACCGATAAGAAGTACCTTATCCATAATAATAACCTCTCTTTATATATTTTCCCCGAAATATCGAATAAACGACACTACTATAAATATTATAGCAGATTTTTCGGATAAATCAAGGCATTTTCAGGATAAATAAAGATTTTTCGCTTCCTTTTTATGTAACCCCCAGGCGGCGGGGGAAGCAGTGTCGTCATACATCTGTTCGATCATAGTTTCAGCAAAGACCGCATACCCCCTTGACGGGTCATTCAGAAAAACGTGGGTCACTGCACCGGCTATCATTCCGTTCTGGATAATAGGACTTCCGCTCATCCCCCTGACTATCCCGCCTGCGGACTCCAGCAGCCTGCCGTCAGTAACTCTGATGACCATGCTTTTGGTTCCGTTGAGGGCACACAAGTTTATCTTCTCTATCTCGATGGAGTATTCCTGCGGTTCAGTACCATTTATAGTCGCAAGGACAGTTGCCGGGCCGCACTGGACCTCCTGCCGGAAAGCCACCGGGAGCGCCTGCCCTGTGAGCTCCTGCTCCAGCTCTCCGAAAACCCCTACCGGTGTATTAGCGCTGAGAGTACCCACAGTTCCGGAGCACAGGTCGCCGCAGAGCTCTCCGGCTTCGCCGCTTGCGCCCCGGGAAACGCTGTATATTTCCGCACGGGTTATCTCTCCGCTTGAAAGCGGCATGAGTTCACCTGTGGTGATATCGCTGACCGGGTGCCCGAGTCCGCCGAACATTCCGGTCTGCGGATCGTAGAACGTAAGGGTCCCTATGCCTGCGGCGCTGTCCCTCACCCATACTCCGAGCTGAAGATGCCCGCCGCTTTCCTGGGGCTCAGCATTTACGCACAATTCGCTTGTTCCCCTGGAAAGAACGACCACGCTGGCGGAGGGTTCCATCTGCACCGCTGATGAGATCTCTGAATTGGTCATGACCGGAACGCCGTTGACGCTGGTAATCATATCACCTGCACGAATTCCAGCCTTGTCAGCAGGGGAACCCTTGTTGACAGATATGACCATGACCCCCTCCGTTCTGAGCTTTATTCCGAATGGCATTCCGCCCGGGACCAGACTCCGCCGTTCCTCCCGGGAAATACTGACCTGCTTGATGCGCATTTTCCCGACCGAATAACCCCAGCCATCATATTGCTGCGTAAGCTCTGCCCCGATGAAGCCACCGTGCACCTCTCCGCCTGTCTGTGCTGTGATTTCCCCCGGAAGCACAGCGTAATATAATCCGATAAATTCTGCCGCTGCCGCAATCAGACAGCAGAACAAGCCGGAAATAAACCTGCCTGCTTTTTCCATCATTTCACCCCGATATATTCATTCGGAGATTTCTCTCCGTCACGCATTTACTATTTGCAGACTGTGAAAAAATATAAAAGGAAATAACAAGCGGGAGCAAAAGACCTTTTCAGCTAATTTTCTGTAAAACGCCGTAATCCTTTTTGCTAAACGGACCAGTAAAAAATCGAAAAAAAGTATATCCATTAGTGTAAAATATACTTGACAGATTGACTGATATATGTTATACTTTTGGTGAGGTGAGAAGATGGCAAAAAATCTCAGACTTAAAGCCGCCCGTGCCGCCCTCGATCTGTCGCAGGAGGGACTTGGTAAAAAGGTGGGCGTAACACGGCAAACGATAAACGCTGTAGAAAACGGCGACTACAACCCCACCATAAACCTTTGTATTGCGATATGTAAAGCACTTGGCAAAACGCTTGACGAACTGTTCTGGGAAGAGGAGGAAACGAAATGAGCATGAAGAGCTTTGACAAATTCTGCGAGCGCATCATTCTTGGTGAACCCGGCTCCGAAAAGGAGATATTTGACGAGCGCCAGAAGTATCTGAGAACTCAGATAACACTCAGGGTGCTTGCTATATATGCGGGCTTTTCTGCACTTCTGGTTCTGGCGAACGATATGTTTGGATTTCTGGAGAGCTGCTTTGCAGGTCTTGTATTTGCCGCATCCGTGATGTACGTGATTTGGGTGATATATGCGGCTGCAAAGGAATGTCTGTTCGGAGTTCGGGGAAAACAGACGATAACAACAGCTTTAATGATTATTGCGGAAGCTCCGGTGTTCTCACTTCTTCTGCTTTCCGGCAAAGATGAAAAACCGTTTATGGTCGTTGAACAGGGCAGACTTACTGACCATTTCGTTATTATTGTGAGCCTGGTACTTTTTGCGATTTCGGCGCTGACTGTTATTATAGCGGACCAGTTAAAGAAACATCACCGTGCCGATTGATCAAACATATTTGCCTAATTAATTAAATAAATTTATGTAAAAGTTACATTGCTTGTTGACAAAAACGAAATATTATTGTATAATAATAACATAAGTATTACTATTTGATTTCTGGCTCGCAGGCTTTGGAGTCTGTGCGCTGTTTCTATGCTTTTCGGGAGGTGTGAGCGATGAAGTTGTGTCTTGCCCAGACTGATATAGTATGGGAGGATAAATCTCAGAACATGCGCCATTACCATGATTTAACAATGGAAGCAGCAGAGAACGGTGCAGAGCTCATTGTTTTTCCGGAGCTCTCACTGACCGGCTTCACGATGAACGCAGATCTCGCCGAACAGCCGGACGGCGAAACAGCCGGATTCTTCTGCAAAGAAACGGCGGAAAGCGGAATTGCAGCGGCGTTCGGCTTTGCATGCCGTTCCGGCGGCGTTATTACTAACAGAATGTGCATTGCAGATCACGGAAAGATAACAGCGGCATATGATAAGATACACCCGTTTTCCTACGGCGGGGAGTGCGCTGTTTATACCGGCGGCAATCAGATTTGCCGGACGGAGGTCAGTGGAGTAGACACCGGCCTTTCAGTGTGCTATGACCTGCGCTTTCCAGAGATCTATCAGGCGTTGTCCGGGAAGAGCCAGTTGATATTAGTTGTCGCAAACTGGCCCGACAGTAGAAACTATCACTGGGAAACCCTCATAAAGGCAAGGGCTATTGAAAACCAATGCTACATAGCCGGGTGCAACCGCTGCGGAAATAGCGGTGGGCTTAGCTATTCCGGAAACTCAATGATATGTTCGCCGACCGGGGAAGTCCTTGCGGCTGCGGAGCCGTACAAGGAAATGCTGATCTATGCAGATATCGACACAGAAGAGGTCAGCCGGGTGAGAAGTGGGTTCCCATTGAAGAACGACAGACGACAGGATCTGTACAGAGATTTTTACGCAAAGTAAGGGGTGCTTTTTCGTGGAGATTGAACAGAAGATCAAATGGCTCAGACCAGAAAGGATCCAGAAACTGTATGAGGGGCAGAAGAGCTCCTTCGGCATGAACAGATTATATATCATAGGCATAGGCAGAAATGGCACTGACTGTGTGCTCCGGTGCATTGACAGCACCAGCCGCCGCTTTGGCCTTGATCCTAAGAAGGTACGCTTCCTCTGTATCGGCGAGGAAAGTCAGCTGAAATCTGCTTGCTTTGAGGGTACCGTCCCGACTGACGGCGATGTTCTGCCAATAGTAGCTGAAGACGCAATATACAAGTATCTGAACAATCCCGCTAAGCTTCCTGACGAGGCGCTTTCATGGTTCGATCAGGGTCTGAAAAACTATTCACCCGCAACGCCTGTATATGGCCTGACCAAGCGCCAGTGCGGGCGTGTTGCGCTATTCCATTACCTGAAGCAGATAATGAAGCTGACAGGCAGCGCCCTGACCGACTTCGGCAGCAGCGACAAGCCATTGGACATTATTCTGACCGGAAACCTCGGCGACCCGTTTTTTGGCGGAATGTTCATTGACCTTGCGTATATACTAAACAGGATATTCGCAGTGTATCTGGGTCCCGTTCGCATAAACGCATATCTGTTTGCCGCAGATACTGCTGCACTTGTTGAGGAGGACAGCCGTGACATCGGCGGTTACTCCGCAAATACCATCGTGGCGAAAAATGAGCTGGAAAAGTTCCAGACCGGGAAGAAGCGTTTTACCCAGCAGTATTCAAAAGCATTCAGCGTGGACTCCGACAAGCCGCCATTTAATTCGTGCTTTATAATTCCTGCCGAGGAGAACTATGACCTCACGATGAGCATAGCAGCAGAAAAGATACTCAACCGCATGGAGATCATTTTCAGCAAGGACGATGACGCTGAAAGGATAATGACATACAACATGCTGAAAGCCGACGCTTCGCATGATTTCAGATACCTTGCCTGCGGAGCTTCAGTAGTCGAAGCCCCGGTAGGGAAGATGATGTCCTATCTCAGTGTAAAGCTGTTCACAAGGCTGAACCACACCCTTAACGGCAACAACGCAGGCGAAGCCCTGCTGCAGCGATTTTCAGGCATTGTTTCTCCGTCCAGGGATCTTGTGGCGTCCAAAAGTGGCACATTGCCGTCACTGGAGTTTGACGAGCGTGCCGAGCCGGCGTTTTCTGCTAAATCAATAAAGAGCAGCAGCGACAATGCGCTGTCCGTTGTTCAGAAATGGGTCAGCGCCACAAAGGAAGCGGTCATCGCCGGAGCACCGGTGTGCGCCCGGGAGATTTCAGACAGCATAATCACGGAGTGCGAGAACGCCAAGTCAGATTTCGGAAAGGGACCGTTCTATGTCCAGGAGATACTGAAAAAGTGCCTTGCTGAGATACGTGTGAACATTGCGAAGATAAAGGCCGAAACCGACGATATGAAGGATCAGATCTCACGCACCCGGGAGCTGGAGCGCTCCGCATACAAGAAAGTGCGCTCTGCGTTATTCATGAACAAGGCGGTGGAACAGTACCTGTTCGAGCTGAAAGGCTACTCTGAAGCCTGCGTAGTCGTTGAGTGCAGCGAGCCTATGATAGACTTCTTCACATTGCTGAACGGGAAGCTGACCGAGTACTACAACAACACTCTGATGAAAGCGATGGCGCCGTTCGAGCAGATGTCCATGAACCGTGGCGGCGTTATAGACAGCATCAGGGATGACAACTCCGGCAGAAGCTGCGTAACGGAAGCATTCTCACTTGACGATGAAAACGTACGTCAAAAGCTCGATGAGCTCGCAGACAGCGTGCCCAAGGAAAAGCTGGAGGAGTATTTCAGAAAATCCGGCATTCTTGCTTTGCCGGACGATGACGAGCAGGCTCTTGCAAAGGCAGTCGTAAAGATACTGCGTCAGTGCTTTGAGGAGCAGCTGTCAATGCCGTTCGGGGAGATGTGCAGTTACTTTGGCGCAGAAAATGCGATCGAAAGCTCCATGGAAAAATGCATAACCAGCTGCACGGTGAAAGCACCGGTCAGTGATGATTTCTCGATAACAAGGGTGATCTGCCCGAAGGTAGTGCGTCAGGAGGACGTTTCCCGGCTTAGGAAGAAATACCATGGGGTAAGCTATATCTGGAACGGCTCTGTATGCAACCAGATGACTGCCGCCTCTGCAATCTGCGGAGGGGTAAAGCTGGAAGAGCTTGACGGATATCAGCAGTGGGAAAACATGCATTATGCCTATGCGAATGACTCGCTAAAAAAACACGGGCTGAAAATATTTCCCTGAACCGAAAAAGGATAATTGATGACAAAAGACTTATTTTCAGACGGTGTGCTGGTTTATGACAGGTATTACTGTAATAAGCCGCACACTGCTCTGCTTGTTATAAAGAGGATACTGCTTGCGGTCCTTTTCTGCGTAAGCTCAATGATGTATATCCTCACGGAATTTGATTTCCCGGTGAGCCTGCCGGAGATGGCGGCGGTCTGCGGGATATCCTGCACCGTTTTTTCTGTTCTGCTGGTTTTTATTAAGAAGCGGTGGCTGCTGCCCTCTGTTCTTGTGATTTCAGGGCTGACTGTCTGGGCGAATATAGGCGTTCTGCGGGACAAGCTGTCTTATTTTGCCGATGCCTGCATGCTTCTTGTGGAGGGCCGATTTCTGTACCCGAGAAGGTACCTCTTCCACTTTGACGAGTCCCTGAATGGGTATAACCGTTACTTCGTTGAGGGCGTGGTCCTGGGAACCGTGCTGATGTGCCTGCTGTACAGCCTGATCATTTCTCTGTGCTTTTCCGGAAAGATCAGGCCCGTCATTCCGGCACTTCTTTTTATAATGCTGTGCGTGCCGGTGGTACTTTCAGAGAGAATAGAGTTTTCTTTCTGGCTCATTCCGGCGCTTGCCTCGCTTGCGGGCGCTTTTGCCATTCGCAAGAATTATTCCGCAGGGCTCGCTGTAAAGCACAGCAGCTTTGACGATTACCGCAGGAAGTTACGTACAGAAGAACGTTCGTTCCTGAAACACATTTCAAAGGCTCCCTTGAAAAAGCGTATTGAAATGCGGTGCAATTACTATTCCAAGTATTTCAGCTCAGGTATGTACTGCGCTTCACTGGCTGCCGTGTGCCTTATGATAGGCGCTGTTGTAATTCCAGAAGGGGGCAGCATTGACTACACGGAAGTTTATGCATTCTTTGCAGAGCTTGCAAGCGACTCCGCTTCCGGACTTCCGGCCACAGACAACGACACGACTTCCGATTACTTCACCCATAGCGGAGAACAGGAGGACCTGCTGAACATAGTTTCTCCCGGCAGGGGAGAGCGTGAAATGCTGCTCGTGACATACAGCGGAAACAGGCCTTTCTATCTTCGTGGCGATGTCGGCGTTGACTTCACGGGCAGGTCCTGGACTACGATAGTAGGAAACGAGCCGGAGCAGTGGAAGAATTCCCCTCTTAAAGAGAATTACCGTCCATGCGAGAACCAGATAATTCAGGCGCTGCTTTCTGCATCATCCGCTGATGAGGACTCATCTGTTGACGGGTTTCCGCTGATCTACTGGGATCTTGTGAGCATTGACTATCTCTGCAACACCGATGTCGTTTTTCTACCACCGTACACGTCAGATTTTTCTTTCTATGAAAATGAGCTTTTCGAGGTGTTCGGTGATTATGCCGTACGTGTGAGCGAAAGTGCCGGAAGCCACGTAAATTCTGTTGAATGCTATGCGATGATACCCTCATACACCAGCAATGAAAAAAACGCCGGCGATGCCGAGGGGCTTGCAAGAATAGAAAATCAGTTCGACAGCTCAAGATGCACGCCTAACGACCTCTACAATTCCTGGTTCCCGGAAATGACAGAAACTGACATTCTTCTGAAATATGAGGAATACGTCAACAGTACCTACCTGTCGATACCGGACAATTATTCCCAGGATATCGACAGTTATATCAAAAGATGTCTTTACGATGAAGTCCAGAGCCTGAAATCAAAGCGGGAAAGCGGAATGCTGTCCGAAGTCCAGTACAGATACCAGCTTTCGGCGGCTGTTGCGGAATATCTCCGCAGCAACTACACTTACTCCCTTGACGGAAGCAATAACAGCAGAGAGCCTGTGCTTCAGTTCCTGAACGAAACCAAGCGTGGTCACTGTTCTCTTTATGCTAGCGCAATGACGCTTATCCTGCGTGAACTGGGAGTTCCCGCAAGATACTGCACCGGTTTCTACGTGGAAGCTCCCGAAGGCAGCAATTCAGTAATGCTCCGGGAAAAGAACCTCCACGCATGGGTCGAGGTATATGTCGGCGAGTACGGCTGGGTGACTTTTGACCCCACAAGCTCCGCTGCATATCCGGACAGAAACAGCGGCGTTCTCACCACCGAGGGGACCGGCGAAACCACAGAGCCTGCTTCTCTGGCTTCTACAGAACAGCCCTTAGTTCCGACCACTGAAAGTCAGGATGATTCCGTGACTAATGATGAAAATTCCATCACGCCTGCAACAGAGAATTATACCACAGCTGAAATAGCCGAGGAAACAGCCCAGGAAACGGGCGAAGCTCCCGGATCGTCGGTGTTTGAACAAGTCGTTCCGTATCTGCCGTTCGTTTTATGCATTATCGCAGCAGCGGTGATCATTCTGGTGCTTCTTCTTCGGGTTAAGTCGCTGAAACGCTCAGCTCAGGCGGTTCTGGAAAGACTGAGTTTAGACAGCAGCTCTTCTCGTGAGATCTATCTGTTGATGCTTTCCCTGCTGGAATTCTACGATCTGCGGCCTGGCAGGGGCGAGTTTGCTGAGAACTTCTGGAAGCGTATAGACGCACGTTTCGGGACCTCCCTCAGCGAACATACAGGACTTCTGGAGGCTCTGGAATTCGGCGCATATGAAACGGACGATGAAGAGCATGAAATTATATTTACGGAGCTCAGCAGAATTATCACCAGCGTCAGTCCTTTTGGCTTCCCGTGGAAAATAAAGGTGATGAAACTCATCATAAGCCAGGGTAACAAAAAATAAACCTGCATAAATTTATTGAGTATTTTGTAAAAATCCTGTTGATTTTTGCAGAAGAATTTGATATAATGATATAAGTGGCAAGGGAATGCTGCAATCATTTATTAAGCAAATTATTATTTCAGTATAGAGAGGTATCATCATGAGACTGATCACACGTTCCGATTTTGATGGACTTGCATGCGGTGCACTTCTTCTGTGCGCAGGAGTTGTTGAGCCGGATTCCTGGACATTTGCCCACCCCAAGGATCTTCAGGACGGACTTGTTCCGGTGACTGAGAATGACGTTCTTGCAAACGTTCCTTTCGTTGAGGGTTGTGGACTGTGGTTCGACCATCATTCCAGCGAGGAAGAGCGCAGGAAGTACAAGGGAAAGTATAAGGGAGAGAGCCGTATAACTCCCAGCTGCGCACGTATCATCTATGAGTACTACGGCGGCAAGGAGCGCTTCCCGAATTTTGATGACCTGATGGAAGCTGTCGATAAGGTGGACAGCGGCAACCTCACCCGTGAGGAGATACTCAATCCCCAGGGCTGGATACTTATCGGTTTTCTGATGGATCCCCGTACAGGACTGGGCAGATTCCGCAATTTCACTATAAGCAACTATCAGCTTATGGAAAAACTGCTGAAGTGCTGCGCTTATATGACCACTGACGAAATACTTGCCATGCCTGATATCCAGGAGCGCATCAAGCTCTACAACGAGCAGACCGAGAAGTTCAAGGAGATGGTACATAAGTACACACGTGTCGAGGGCGATGTTATCATAACTGACCTGCGTGGCGTTGACACCATCTACACCGGCAACCGCTTCCTTATATACAGCCTTTACCCTGAGCAGAACATTTCCTGCTGGATAGTCAACGGCAAGGGTGGCAAGGGCTGCTCCTGCGCAGTCGGTTATTCTATCCTCAACCGTACCAGCCACGTGAACGTTGGTTCCCTCATGCTGAAGTACGGTGGTGGAGGACATATGGCGGTCGGCACCTGCCAGTTCCCTGACAACCAGATGGCTGAAAAGGTTCCTCAGCTTCTGAATGAGCTTGTAAACTACGATAAGCTCTACAGTGTCAAGTAAATATGCGATGGCGGAAGTAATGCTCCCGCCATCATTTTTTGTGTGACAGATTGTCAGAAAAACCCTTGACTTATTTGTTGAAATGTGCTAAAATAATATGTTAGGAGCTGCTGACTATCTTCGGCAGTATTATTCAGAAAGAGGGATTGTATTATGACAAAGATAGATGTGTTCTCCGGGTTTCTCGGAGCAGGCAAAACTACTCTTATAAAGAAGCTTCTCAAGGAAGCCTATGCAGGCGAAAAGCTGGTCCTTATCGAAAATGAGTTCGGTGAGATCGGCATTGACGGCGGTTTTATGAAGGACGCCGGCATTCAGGTCACAGAAATGAATCAGGGCTGCATCTGCTGCTCGCTTGTTGGTGATTTCGGCAAGGCGCTTGCACAGGTGCTTGAACAGTTCCACCCTGACCGTATCCTTATCGAGCCGTCCGGTGTTGGAAAGCTCTCTGACGTGCTCAAGGCCGTTATGAATGTTCAGAGCGATGATCTTGTACTCAACACATACACAACAGTTGTTGACGCTTCCAAGATCAAGATGTATATGAAGAACTTCGGCGAGTTCTACAAGAACCAGGTAGAAACCGCAAAGACCATCATTCTCAGCCGTTCCCAGAAGCTCAGCGAGGACAAGCTCGCAGAGGCTCTTGCGATGATAAGACAGCTCAACGAGCATGCAACTATTGTCACCACTCCGTGGGACGACATAAATGGCAAGCAGATCCTTGAAGCTATGGAGATAAAGAACAGCTTTGCAGAAGAGCTGCTTAAGGACGAGGGTATCTGCCCCGTATGCGGACACCACCACGATGATGACGATGACGAGTGCTGCCACCACGACCACGATCACCATCATCACGATGACGATGATGACGACGATCATGATCATGAGCATCACCATGACGATGATGACGAGCATGAGTGCTGCCACCACCATCACGACCATGACGATGATGATCATGACCACGAGCATCACCATGACGGCGAGTGCGGCTGCGGACATCATCACCATCACCACCACGGCCATGACGCTGACGAGGTATTCAGCAACTTTGGTGTTGAGACTGCAAAGAAGTTTACCAAGGCTGAGCTTGAAAATGCTCTTTCCAAGCTCTCCGGCGAGGAGTACGGTTCCGTTCTGCGTGCTAAGGGCATCGTAGCGGGTGCCGAGGGCGTATGGTATCACTTTGACTTCGTTCCTGAGGAGTATGAAGTCCGCACCGGTTCCGCTGACGTGACCGGCAGAATGTGCGTTATCGGCGCAAAGCTCGAGGAACAGAAGATCAAGGACCTGTTTGGTATCTGACAACAACATTATTAAATATGCGCCCGGAGGCAAAACTCCGGGCACGGTATTATTTACAGTGATTTATGAGAAAGGAGCACAAAATGGAGCTTCCTGTTTATATGATAACCGGATTTCTTGAGAGCGGTAAAACATCGTTTATTCTCGATACTATCCAGGACAAGCAGTTTTCTAAGGGTCAGCGTACGCTGGTAATCGCCTGCGAGGAGGGCGAGGTGGAGTACTCTCAGGATATCCTTAAAGCAGCAAAGGCAGAAGTTGAGTTCATTGAGGACGAGGACGACTTCAATGCGGAGCACCTCAACGAGCTGGTGAAGAAGCACCGCCCGACCCAGATCATGCTTGAGTACAACGGCATGTGGAGCCTCCGCACCATGGCTGAAAAGGCGCCTAAGGACTGGATATTCTATCAGATATTCATGTTCGTTGACCACTCAAAATATCAGGTCTACATGAACAATATGCGACAGCTGCTGAGCGATAATTTCTCTGTGGCTGATATCGTTGTGTTCAACCGCTGCGAGAAGAATAAGGTGGACAAGAAGTCACTGCGCCGCAGCATAAAGGCGCTCAACCCCAAGATCGACATGATGTTCGAGTACACCGACGGCACCATCGAGCAGGGCTTCCAGGGCGACGATGAAATGCCATATGACCTCAAGGCAGACCCCATTGAGATAGTGCATGACGACTTCGGTCTGTGGTATGTCGATATCATGAGCACCCCTGACCGTTATATCGGCAAGAACCTGCATGTACGTGGCATGGTATTCCGTGCTTCCAACGTGCCCAAGGGCTATTTTGTTATTTCACGCCGTGCCATGACCTGCTGCGCAGACGATATTCAGGTAGTGGGTATCCTTGTGAAGTCCCCCGATGAAGCGAACTTCAAGAACGGCGACTGGGTAGAGCTGACCGGTAAGGTTATTGTAGAGAAACAGGCTGCATACCGTGACGAGGGTCCCGTTATCGCCGCACGTGAAATTAAGCCCACCGAGCCCGCCGCCAGCGAGCTGGTATATTTCAGCTGATGGAAAAAATCC
>CAKSGA010000069.1 GCA_934454435.1 uncultured Oscillospiraceae bacterium
TGTGCTATACACATTTTCACTCACACAAGGTTTTTAGAGGTGACCTTATACAAACAAAAAGCGCACCGCAAATGCGATGCGCTTCAGTTCTATCTGTTCAGATTACTTTCTGGACTTCTTGGAAACTACCATTACTGCACCTGCAACTACTGCAACACCTGCAACAGCAGCAACACCAGCTACGCCAGTATCAGGAGAACCCTTGTCCTCAGCGGGAGCAGTAGCAACCTCAACGGTTGTGTCCTCAGCAGTAGCAACCTCAGCGGTCTCAGCGTCAGCAGTTGCAACATCAGCTGTAGCAGCCTCAGCAGTGTCAACAGCCTCAACGGTGGTCTCAGCAGTTGCAGCTTCGTCAGTAGCAGAAGCAACAACACCAGCAGATACTGCCATAGTAGCAGCAATTGCAGCAGAAAGAACGATCTTAGAAATCTTCATGATAAATTACCTCTTTTGTTCAGATTGGTCGGTTTATTGAACCGATCTCTTTTTTACAATTTGTATTTTATCACTTTATCTATTTTTTGTCAAGCGAATTTGCTAATTTTTATTTATATATTTTGTACAAAATATACACATCAATGCATGCTTGTTTTGATACCAGTTTGTATAATAACACCTCATACGGGAACAATACTAACATAAAACAGGAGAAAGGAGTTCACACATGAACAATATAAAGGGAACACGAACCGAGGCCAATCTGCGCTCCGCTTTTGCTGGCGAAACCCAGGCGCACAGCAAGTATATCTACTTCGCAAAAGCTGCACAAAACGAAGGTTTTGAGCAGATTGCCTCAATATTTCAGGAAACTGCAGATAACGAGCTTGCTCACGCCTACATCTGGTTCAACGAACTGGGAGCACTCTCCAATACCGCTCAGAACATTGAAAACGCCCGCTCCAGCGAAAACTATGAATGGACGGATATGTACGAGGAATTCGCCAGGGTCGCAGAGGAAGAGGGTTTCAAGTCCATTGCGCAGAAATTCCGCATGGTCGGGGCTGTTGAAAAGGCACACGAAGAGCGTTTCATGCGCCTGCTGAACTCCGTGGAAATGCAGCAGGTTTTCGAGAAAACCGACGAGATAATGTGGCAGTGCCGCAACTGCGGGCATCTTCATTTCGGGAAAAAGCCCCCGGAAAAGTGCCCCGTCTGCGGATATCCGAAGTCATACTTCCAGCAGAAGCCGGAGAACTATTAATAAAATCAGGGCATCGTTTTTGATGCCTTTTTTATTATAATAAGTACGAAATGAATTGTAAAATCAATTTACGAAGATTTAACACTGGGGTGCTTTTGGATTTTACATTCGCCTGTTATAATTAACTTGTAACAAGGAAAAAAGAACTTGTACAGATCAAAGGCGGAACCACCGCTACATAAAGGAGAACAACAACTATGAAGTTCACAAAGACTATTACACTCAGTACCGCAGCTCTTCTCGCAATGGCTGCACTCGCAGGCTGCTCCGGCAATACAAGCACCGCTGACAGCTCCGCATCCGGAACCTCTTCCGCAGCCCAGGGCAGCAGCTCCGCAAGCGATACTGCTTCTGACAGCACCAAGACCAAGCTCGACACCGATATCACCGTGGTTTCCCGTGAGGACGGCTCCGGTACCCGTGGCGCTTTCGTTGAGCTGATGGGTATCGAGCAGAAGAACGAAGCAGGCGACAAAGAAGATATGACCCGTGGCGACGCTGAGATCTCCAACTCCACCAACGGCGTTATGATGAGCGTTGCAGGCAACGTTGACGCTATCGGATACATCTCCCTCGGCTCCCTCAACGACACCGTAAAGGCTCTTGACGTTAACGGCGTTGAATGCTCCGTAGCAGATATCAAGTCCGGCGACTATGTAGTTGCAAGACCGTTCAACATCTGCTATCAGCAGGCAAAGCTCGATGAGAACGCAGCCGCTCAGGACTTCATCAAGTTCATCGAGTCCAACGACGGTCAGAAGATCATCGCTGACAACGGCTATATCGCAATCGACGCTTCCGGCGACTATGCGGCAAGCGGAGTTACAGGCGCCATTTCCCTCAACGGTTCTACTTCCGTAGGGCCTGTTATGGAGAAGCTCGCAGAAGCTTACAAGGGTCTGAACCCCGATGTCAACATCGACATTCAGCAGACCGGTTCCGGCGCTGGTATCACCTCTGCAACCGAGGGCACCTGCGATATCGGTATGGCTTCCCGTGAGCTCAAACAGGAAGAGCTCGACGCAGGTCTTACCGAGATGAAGATCGCTGACGATGGTATCGCAGTTATCGTTAACCTCGACAACCCCATCGAGAACATCACCTCCGATGAGGTCATGAAGATCTACACCGGCGAGATCAACAACTGGAGCGAACTCGCTGACTGATAATCTAACATAGGTTTCTCCCTTCCCTTTTGCGCTGCGCAGCGGCTTCACAGCTGCAGTGCAGCGCATTTTTATGAATTCTGGAATGTAAAGTTATTTTTTACCAGATAATGAGGTGTTAATATGCAAAAAGTAAAAGAAGGCATAATGCATGCGCTGTTCCTGATATGCGCCTGTGTTTCGATACTTGCGGTAGTGCTGATATGCGTTTACCTGTTTGCAAGCGGCATTCCTGCAATGACGGAAATAGGTCTTACAGACTTTCTGTTCGGCACAAAGTGGAAACCGTCAAGCGGTTATTTCGGCATATTCCCGATGATCATCGGCTCCATAATCGTAACTGGCATCGCAGTCCTGATCGGCGTTCCGATAGGAATTCTGTGCGCCGTGTTCATGTCCCACTACTGCCCCAAGAAGCTGTACCGGTTCGTAAAACCCGCCATCAACCTTCTTGCAGGCATACCCTCCATCGTATACGGCTTTTTCGGACTTGTGGTGATCGTTCCGTTTATGAAGGAGCTCTGCGGCGGCTCCGGTAAGTCGCTGCTCACGGCGGGAATCCTGCTGGGTATAATGATACTTCCCACCGTTATCAAGACCACCGAGGCTTCCCTTAACGCAGTCCCCAGGAGCTACTACGAGGGCGCCCTGGCTCTCGGCGCAACGCATGAACGCAGCGTGTTCTTCGCTTCCCTGCCGGCGGCCAGGTCAGGTATTCTGGCGGCGATAATTCTCGGCGTCGGACGTGCTATCGGTGAAACAATGGCAGTGATACTCGTTGCAGGCAACCAGACTATTCTCCCCAAGAACATCACCTCCGGTATCCGCACGATGACCTCCAACATCGTTATCGAGATGGGTTACGCTACCGGACTTCACCGTGAAGCACTGATTGCGACCGGCGTTGTACTGTTCGTATTCATACTCATTATCAACCTCTGCTTCTCCGTTCTTAAAAGGAGGAAAGACTGATGACCGACACTGTAGATACTGCTATGAACAATAATAATACTACCACCGGCGCTCCGGAAAATTACATAAACCGTGTTACCCTCGGCGCAAGGCTCAAGCAGTACGCAAGAAGCCCGCTGTCCCTTATCCTGATGATACTTGTCATTCTGTCCGCACTGTTCGCTGTCGGCATGCTGATATTCATCATCGCTTACATTCTTATAAATGGCGTGCCGCACCTCACCGCTTCCCAGTTCGACTGGAACTACACCACCGAAAACGTCAGCATGATGCCCGCCATCATCAACACGCTCCTCATGACTGCCATGACCCTTCTGATCGCAGTTCCCATCGGCGTGTTCGCTGCGGTATATCTGGTCGAGTATGCAAAGCGTGGCAACAAGCTCGTCAAGATCATCAGAGTGACCACCGAAACTCTTTCCGGTATCCCATCCATCGTGTTCGGTCTGTTCGGCTACCTGATGTTCAACATTTCTCTGCACTGGTCTTTCAGTATCCTTGCAGGCGTGCTCACCCTTGCTATGATGATACTTCCCCTCATTATCCGGACCACGGAGGAAGCCCTCCTCGCAGTCCCCGACAGCTACCGTGAGGGCAGCTTCGGACTCGGTGCAGGCAAAATGCGCACCGTGTTCCGTGTCATTCTTCCGACCGCTATCCCGGGTATCACCTCCGGTATCATCCTCGCTATCGGACGTATCGTCGGTGAGTCCGCAGCGCTGATATTCACCTCCGGCTCCGGTCACACCCTGCCGGGCGGTCTGGTCGGCTCGGGTACCTCCGCAGCAACGCTCACCGTTCATATGTACATTCTCTCCAACGAGGGTCTGCACGTCAACGAGGCGTTTGCTTCCGCCGTAGTACTTCTCGCTCTTACATTCATCATCAATCTCATCTCCGACCTCATTGAGCGTCACATTGCGAAAAAGAAAGGATAACCGACATGAAATTCGATATAAGGAACGCCGAACTTTACTACGGCGACTTCAAGGCGCTCAAGGGTATAAACCTCGAGATACCTGAAAATAAGATAACTGCATTCATCGGCCCCTCCGGCTGCGGCAAGTCCACCCTGCTGAAGTCCCTGAACCGTATGAACGACCTCGTAGAAGGCTGCCGTATCACCGGTGAATTCCTGCTGGACGGCGAGGACATCTACGGTAAGATGGACGTGAACCTCCTGCGCAAGCGTGTCGGCATGGTGTTCCAGAAGCCTAACCCGTTCCCGATGAGCGTGTACGATAACGTTGCTTTCGGTCCCCGCACCCATGGTATACATTCAAAGGTGAAGCTGGACGACATCGTTGAAAAGTCCCTGCGGGACGCAGCCATCTGGGACGAGCTCAAGGACAGGCTAAAGAAATCAGCGCTGGGACTTTCCGGCGGCCAGCAGCAGCGTCTTTGCATCGCAAGGGCCCTTGCAGTTGAACCGGAGGTGCTGCTGATGGACGAACCCACCTCCGCCCTCGACCCTATTTCAACTTCTAAGATAGAGGACCTTGCAATTGAGCTGAAAAAGGAGTATACTATAGTTATGGTTACTCATAACATGCAGCAGGCTGCGAGGATTTCCGACAGGACTGCGTTCTTCCTGCTCGGCGAAGTCGTAGAGTACGGCGACACCGACCAGATATTCTCGAACCCGCAGGACCAGCGCACCGAGGACTACATAACCGGACGCTTCGGATAATTTGGAGGCATTATTATGAGAAACCGTTTTGACGAGCAGCTAGAGCAGCTCAATGTTCAGCTTATTAAAATGGGCGCACTCTGCGAGGAAAGCATCGCCTGCGCCACAAAGGCTCTTTTCAACGAAAAGACCGAGGAAATGATCGCAAAGGTAAACGATAACGAAGTCGAAACCGACCACATGGAGCACGATATAGAAGCGCTCTGCATGAAACTCCTGCTGCACCAGCAGCCGGTCGCAAGGGACCTGCGCTGCGTTTCATCGGCGCTTAAGATGATATCGGACATGGAGCGCATCGGCGATCAGTCCCAGGATATCGCAGAGATCGCAGGGTTCGTTCATTCCACTGACCTTGCGGCAAAGGTCCATATTTCCGACATGGCGAACGAAGCTATCAGCATGGTCACTATGAGCGTTGACTCTTTTGTCCGCAAGGACGTCCGCCTTGCACAGCAGGCGATATCTTCCGATGACAAGGTGGACGCACTTTTCCTGAAGGTCAAGGACGAACTCATCGGGCTTGTCAGAAGCGACGCCGAGGAAGCCGCCTACTTCATGGACCTGCTCATGGCGGCAAAGTACCTCGAACGTATCGCCGATCACGCTACTAATATTGCGGAGTGGGTGCTCTATTCCATCACGGGTGAGCGCTGACCCGCAGAAAGAGAGAATTAATATGATCTACATGCTTGAGGACGACAGCAACATAAGAAACTTCGTACTGTACGCCCTTAACAACACCGGGCTCGAAGCAAAGGGCTTTGAACGCCCCAGCGAATTCTGGGATGCCCTGAGGGAGGAAAAGCCCTCTGTGCTGCTTCTGGACATAATGCTCCCGGAAGAGGACGGGCTCTCGGTGCTGTCAAAGCTCCGGGCTAACCCGGAATACTCCGGTCTGCCGGTAATAATGCTGACCGCCAAGGGCTCCGAGTACGACAAGGTCATCGGGCTGGACAGCGGCGCTGACGACTATCTCTCCAAGCCTTTCGGCACTATGGAGCTCATTTCAAGGATCAAGGCGCTTCTCCGCCGCACGAACAACGTTGCCACTACCGAATACTCAGTCGGAAAACTGAATGTGAATACCTCGAAGCACATCGTCACCGTTAATGGCAAGGAGGTCCAGCTCACTTTCAAGGAGTTCGAGCTGCTCTGCATGCTGCTTGACAACATTGGAACGGTGCTTTCCAGGGAAAAGCTAATCTCAAAGATATGGGGCTACGACTTTGATGGCGAGAGCCGTACCGTGGACGTACATATCCGCACCCTGCGCCTTAAGCTCGGCGAATGCGGCAGCATGATCGAAACCGTCCGTGGCATTGGCTACAAGGCAGTAAATGACGAACCTGACTGAGTGAAAGGCACACTATGACAAAAAGAATATTCGGCGGCGCATTCGTTGTGTCGCTGATCGCAATAATCTCCTCGGTCGCCCTGGTCATCGGCATAGCCTACAACAAGGAACAGCAGGTGTTCAAAAGCCAGCTGGAACAGCAGGCGATGCTCCTTGCGGCGACTATGGATAACACGACCCCCGAGCTGGACGTTGAGAGCCTGGAAAAGCTCAGCTCGGATATTCATGGCATTTTTGAGAACCGTATAACCTACATTGCCTCTGATGGTACGGTGCTGTTCGACAACGAGGCTGATATCTCCCAGATGGAAAACCATCTGAACCGTGAAGAGGTGGTCGCTGCAAAGCAGTCAGGGACCGGCACGGCTATACGTGAAAGCTACACAATGTCCGAGATGACAGTCTACTGCGCCCGCACCATCGGCTACGGGTGCGTAGTCCGGGTGGCAGGAACTATGGACACGGTCCTGACAAGAATTGTGAGCATGTGGTGGGAAGTGCTGCTTGTTGTTATTGCAGCAGCTCTGATATCCCTCTGCGTTGCTGCGCTGATCGCAAGGGCAATAGTCAAGCCGATCAACAACATCGACCTCCACAACCCGGACATCGGCGAGAGCTACGGTGAGATCGCTCCACTGCTCCACCGCATAAACGACCAGAACAAGGAGATCAGCGAGAAGATAGAGGAGCTCACCCGCAGCCGCAAGGAATTCTCCCTCATAACCGAGAACATGAGTGAGGGCTTCATCATAATCGACAAACGCACCGAGGTACTTTCCTACAACAAGTCAGCGCTGAATATCCTCGGCTCGGATTTCTCCGGCAACAGCCACAGCGTGCTGGTGCTCAACCGCAGTGAGAACTTCCGGGCGGCAGTGGAGAACGCCCTTGCCGGTGAACGCTGCGAGGAAAATCTACAGATCTCCGAAAAAATCTACCAGATAATCGCTACGCCGGTCGTGACTGACGGAGCAGTCAACGGAGCCGTCATAATTATCCTTGACATCACCGAAAAGGAAGCCCGTGACGAGCTCCGGCGTGAGTTCACCTCAAATGTTTCCCACGAACTGAAAACACCTCTCACGACCATTTACGGCATTTCCGATATGCTGGTCGGCGGGATAGTCAAGCCCGGGGACATTCCCGGATTTGCAAAGAATATCCGGGACGAAGCTGGACGCATGATAACGCTCATCGAAGATATAATCAAGCTCTCCCAGCTTGACGAGAACTCATTCTCCGACCATGAGGAACAGGTAGACATGCTGACGGTGGCTCAGCTCGCAGCAGAACGTCTTTCCGCAGCCGCTGACAAAAAGCATGTTACCATCAACGTCTCCGGCGAGCGTGCCGGGCTGACCGGAATTCGCCCGGTTCTTGAGGAGATAGTCTACAACCTGCTGGACAACGCCGTCAAGTACAACAAGGAGGGCGGCAGGGCTGATATCGAGGTTCACGATGGCAGCAGTATAACCATCACGGTCGCAGACACCGGTATAGGTATCCCTGCGGACTGCACTGACAGGATATTTGAACGCTTCTTCCGGGCGGACAAGAGCCACTCACGGAAGATAGGCGGAACAGGGCTCGGGCTTTCGATAGTAAAACACGGAGTACTGCTCCACGGCGGAAATATAGCCGTCAAAAGCACCGAGGGCTGCGGAACCACATTCACCCTCACCCTCCCCAAAAACAGATAACAAAACTCCTGCGTTAAGGAGCTGGGTCCTTGTTCTTTTCTTCATAGAGTATTATTTCCTTTTCAAAGTGTGTATATCTCATCTTTATAATATTGCTGGAATACTTTGTCAAGCAAACCTGAATAAATAAAACAGAACGTGGCACCCGAAGATGCCACGTTCTATTTTATTTTGCTCCGACTACTGCCTTGAGTATCATCGCACAGTCGATAGCGTTCACGAAGCCATCGCCGTTGTAATCCCAGGAGTCGTCAAAATCCTTACTGCTTACGACTGCCTTGAGTATCGCAGCAGCGTCCCGGGCGTCTATCGTGGTGCTGTTATCAGCGTCGCCGGGGAGCCTTGTCTGAGTGTCCAGCATTACGACATAATCACCGCCGGCAGACGGGGTCAGCGTTGCAATACCTGTACTTGTGGAAACCTTAGAGGTAGACTCGAAGATCAGTCTGCCCTTATCCTCATCAAACCTGAAAAGGTTCCCGAAGCGGTTCCTGGTCTTGGTTCCCATCTTAACATAAAGCACTGCACCGACCTTGTTCGCACCATAGGTGTGTATCCTCATGACCTCGGTCCCGCCTGCGTTGTCCACAAGCACGGACGGAATGTAGACGTCCTTGGTCTTTACACCGGCACTGAAGCTTGCAACGGTCTTTTTCAGCTTTCCTGTGTCGATCACCCAGCTGATGTTGTCATTTACGATAAGCTCAAGAGTGATTTTTCTCTTGGTCGCCGCATTTATTACGTCCGCAGGCACCGAAGTCGTTCCGTTGAGCTTTATCTTGATACGGGAACCCTTTTCAGCCGCAGAAATCTTCGTCTGTATCTGGGTCCAGCCCTTGACTGCCGTACCGTCTATCGAGGGAGGAGATACGGTGTCAGTGGTGGTATCAGTGGTATCATCGGTCTTGGTATCGTCTTTTTTTGAGTCATCTGTAGGCTTGGTGTCGTCCTTTTTGTCATCATCGCTGGCAGTGGGACGCTTGCGGACTACTACGTTGAATGTAGCAGTGCAGCCCTTGTAATAAACCGTCAGCACCTGCTGACCTATTACCCATCTGTCAAAATTGTCGATCATGTCCTCGTCCATGTCGATGGTTTCGGTAGTCCCATCATCGTTTGTGACCTGTATCTTACCGCCGCTGACATTCAGCGACTCGCCGAGATAATAGGAAGTCTTGGTAGGACGTTTGGTGATCTTTATCTCCTTGACGCCATAATCCGTACCAAGAGTGTATCTGTAGGTAACAACAGGGCTGGGGTCAATGTTAAGATCATTGGGAACGGCATAGGTCTTTATGGTGTAATCCCTGACATCATTCTTGACATACGTAAGAGTGAAAGCCTTTGTGTACTCTATTGCCTTTCCTCCCGTCTGGGGGTCGGAACCGTCAAGAGTATAGTATATCTTCGTGTTAGGCGTATCGCACTTCAGGGTTATGCTGAGGGACTTTTCATACGAAACTCCCGGCGTATAGTTAGGATACGGAGCCAGCGCCTTGTTCTTCGGGAGGGCCAGCGTATAAGTTTCAGACACGATATCCGAAGGGTTCATCTTTCCGTTGGGGTCCTGCGCATAGAAACGCAGATAATAAATCTTGGTGCTGTTGGACTCGCCGGGAAGCCTGAACACGCCGGTGTACTTCTGGAACTCCACCAGCTTTGCGGTGGGATCGGTGGTGTAATATATCTCGGAGCCTACAGTGGTGCAGTTCAGCGAGATGTCAAGCGACTGCTGATATGTGCCGGACTTGTAGTTCGCAGTTGGAGCATCCACTGTGCGCTTCGGAAGCGTTATAGTGTAAACAAAGGAGTTCACGGGGCTGTCGTTCTTACCCGGGGCGGTAGCTATCGCCTTGATGTAGTAATACACCACCTCGCCGGAAACTCCGTAAAGTCTTATCGGGCCATTATACGCCCTGCCGCCTGCGACTGTGGGGACTTCGGGCTCGGCATTCTCGCCGATGGTGTAATAGATGGTCGCACCCTCGGAAGCGGAAAGCGTTACATCTACAGCGTCATAGAACATGTGACCCTGTGTGGAGTCTGACGGAGCAGCTGTCGGCCATGCCAGCGCACCCGCCGCACCAACGAACACATTCACCTTTACCTTGTTCTCGTTCTCTTTATAGGTCATGAAGTCAGGAAGAGAAACAGTACCAGTGATGGTGAATGTCTGGGACCTTGCCAGCTTGGGGTCGTAAAGCGGATCGGAAGTATTGAGATCCCATTTTACCGGGTAGGTATCTTCAAGAAGAGTGCCTGCGGGAGCTTCAACTTCGACCATTCCCGGAAGCCGTGCGCCGATATCCTGGATATCTGTGCCATTCTCGACGACCACCGTATCCGTAGGAGCTACCACACGATAAAGTGCAAGCTTGTCGGTCCTGCCGGGGAATTTATAGGTCACTGTCAGCGTGCCGGACTCGTTCGTGGAGCAGTTCGCCAGGACTCCATTGACGTACGCCTGGGTCTTGTTGAATGCGAACATGTTCTTCGGTGTGAGCTGAACGCTGACGGAATATGAGGCATTATAGTCGGCTCTGCCGTTCTTCACGCTGCCTATCCACGCAATGGCGGAGGTCACCGCAACGCCCTTTGTAACCACGCCGCCCTCATACCTTGCGACCGTATTGAGTATCTCGCCGCCTACCGGCTTATCCACTTTCAGGCGGACCTCCGGAATATTGGTAAGGCTGGAGGGTTCCAGCGTGATGGAATATACATACTGAACAGTGTTACTTGTCAGTTTCTTTTTGTCGTAAGCAAGTACGTTTATGTAGTAGGTCTTGGTGTCGCCCTCAACGCCCTTGAGCGGAATGCCGTTGAGATATTTCTGGTCAGCGTCGCCGCCCACCGGGAGGTTCTGGCTGTCAGGGCTTTCATTTACAGTATAATAAATGTCGCCCTCTTTTGCAGTAAAATAGACCGTAAGGTTATGGTCGTACTCACCGGGAGCTGTATCAGAACGTGGAACCGGGGCGTCAAGCTGGTCTGCCGCCTTTATCTTCACCGTGCAGTAAAGGTTAAAGGAAGCAGAGGGATTATTGATGTACTGGCTGTAACCTGCCATCGAAACGGTACCAACAAGAGTGAATTCCTGCCCGGTAACGTCGTCCTCATTGAAAGAGCCCTTTTCAAATATGAAATTGCCCGCTGAATTAGTCCATGTAATGGGAACATTTTCAACAGGTTCGCCACGGTGGGAGCTGGTACCTGTCAGAATTTTTGCATAGATAGGAAGCGAAGTCAGCACCTTATTCTTGGTGGAGTACACTTCCAGCTCAATGGCGGTGCGGTTAGAGGTGCCGTCCGTTGAAGCGGATACCGGGAAAACCGCCTGATCGGCTTTAGGAAGCCCGGTGCGGGTCTTGAAAGTGATCGTCGCTACAAGATAGTCGCCGTCAACTGACAGAGCGGTGCTCTGGGTAGAAGCGCCATTTTCAACGGTATAATAGTACAGCGTAGGACTGCTTCCGGGTTCATATTTACCATCAGGCGCAAATTTGAGCTTAACACTGTATTTCTCGTTGTAATCCGCAATTCCGGAGGTTTCAAGAGTGCCGTTTTCACGATACCACTCTACCTCTACGCTGTTAATGTAATCACCGTTGACCTTGACTGCGCTGGAGTCCCACAGGGGCTGGTCGGCAACAGGCGAACTAAGCGGGTTGCTTTCCTTCAGTTCTATCATGCTCAGGGGAACTTTGGCGTATGCCGTGCTTGCCGCATTCAGCACACCGCCCAGCGCTGCCGGGTCGGTCATTGTAAACATAAGTGCCGCCGCTGTGAATGCAGCTGCGAGTTTGGTTCTGATCTTCATACCAATACCTCCGTATATACCAAGTATACGTTATTATTATATAATATTTTCCCGTTCAAGTCAATAGGAAAAGTAAATTTCTGCATAATCCTGCCGGGGAACCTTTCACATTATTTATCGGCAGGAAGTCCGAAAAATGAAGTCCCTGCGCTCACGAATTTCCGGAAACTGTGAATGTCATTTCGTCCTCAAAAAAGAATGCCGTCATTCCCTGCCGTTCAAAATAGCCGCAGATGAACTCCCGCAGACCATCATTCTTCTCGTCCAGGTTGAAATACTGTCCGCCGCAGCCGTCATGAAAATGCACATGGTCCGGGTAGTGCTCCGCACAGGCGGCTTTCAGTTTCAGTACCTCACTGTACTCAAATATATGCTTCATCTTGCATCCTCCCTTAACTCACCACAGGCGCTGAGATAACGCCGCACCTCAGTAATATACACGTCTGCAATGTCACTCAGGATACTGTGTTTCTTCACGACATAGCCGATCTCCATGGTAGTGTTGCGGTTCTTTTCGTCCTCACGGAACGGAACTGCACGGTACTCGCTGCCGTTGAGCTCCTCGCAGATAATGCCGGAGCAGAGCGTATAGCCATTCAGCCCGACCATCAGGTTGAGCTGGGTAGCACGGTCGGTGCTCCTTATCA
>CAKSGA010000070.1 GCA_934454435.1 uncultured Oscillospiraceae bacterium
CTTGTCGGGCTGTATCTCTATGCGCTTCAGCTTCTGACAGACTCCTGCGGGGCAGCGCTTTTCATTGATGTGCGCCTCGTACTCCTCACGGAAGTTCTTTATAGTGCTGACAACAGGGGAGGCAGCGGACTTTCCAAGACCGCACAGGGCTGTTGCGGAGATAGTTTCTGCAAGCTCCAGCAGGAGGTCGATGTCGCCGGGCTCGCCGTTTCCTGCGACTATGCGTTCGAGTATCTCAAGCATTCTGCGGGTGCCCTCACGGCAGGGAACGCACTTTCCGCAGGACTCGTTCTGGGTGAAGTTCATGAAGAACCTTGCGACTTCTACCATGCAGGTCTTGTCATTCATGACAACAAGTCCGCCGGAGCCTATCATGGCGCCCGCCTTCTTTACGGAGTCGAAGTCCAGCGGCAGGTCGAGGTCCTTTTCGGTAAGGGTACCGCCGGAGGGACCGCCGATCTGTACAGCCTTGAATTTACCGCCGCCACGGATACCGCCGCCGACATCGTAAATGACCTCACGCAGCGTGGTTCCCATGGGGACTTCTATCAGACCGGTGTTCTCGATGTCGCCGGTGATGGCGAATGCCTTTGTTCCGGGGCTCTTTTCAACGCCGATGCCCTTGAACCAGTCGGCGCCACGGGAGATGATGGAGGGAACGTTCGCATAGGTCTCAACATTGTTGAGGACTGTCGGGCTGTCGAAAAGTCCGTGCTCGACGGTTCTCGGGGGCTTTACTCTGGGCATGCCTCGCTTGCCCTCAATGGAAGCGGTCAGGGCGCTGCCCTCGCCGCATACGAATGCGCCTGCACCACGGTTGATGTGCAGTTCAAAGTCGAAGCCGCTGTTCAGGATATTCTTGCCGAGCAGACCTATCTCCCTTGCCTGGGCGATGGCGGTCTTTAAGCGCTCTACTGCAAGCGGATATTCCGCACGGACGTATATGTAGCCCTCGGTAGCACCACAGGCAGCACCTGCGATCATCATTCCTTCGAGCATTCTGTGAGGGTCGCCCTCCATGATGCTTCTGTCCATGAATGCACCGGGGTCGCCCTCGTCGCCGTTACAGACAACGTACTTTTGCGGAGCGGTCTGGCGCTTTACCTGAGCCCACTTGCGTCCTGCGGGGAAGCCACCGCCGCCACGTCCACGCAGCCCGGACTCGCTGACCTCCTCTATGACTTCGTCAGGGGTCATGTCGAACAGAGCCTTTTCAAAGGCGGAATAACCGCCCTGGGATAGATACTCACGCACGGACAGGGAGTCGATATGACCGCAGTGTTCCAGAACTACACGGGTCTGCTTCTTGTAGAAGGGTATCTCCGCCTGGGTCTTGTAGACCTCGCCGTTCTTCTGGAAAGCAAGGCGCTCGATATGCTCGCCGTGCAGGATAGTTTTTTCTATTATTTCTTCGCAGTCCTCCACCTTGACCTTGGTGTAGAGCCAGCCCTCGGGTTCGATACGTACCAGCGGACCTCTTTCGCAGAAGCCGTGGCAGCCACTTTTCTTGAGGGCCACGCCGCTGCTTTCAGGCTCTTCCTCGAGCTCAACGGCACAGTGGAGCCCGTTCGCTTCGATGAGCTCACGGAGCTTTGCGTATATGTTCAGCGAGCCGCTGGAAACGCAGCCGGTACCGGCACAGACCAGTATCTTGCGGTTGTAAGCGTTGTATGACTTCACGCATTCCTCACGGAGCTGCTTTAAGTCCTGTCTGTCCTTTAACATTCTGCGGTGCCCTCCTTCAGCTGTTTCAGAATTTCGGAAGCCTTATCCGGGGTCATTTCTGCATGCACGTGGTCGTTTACAGTGATAACGGGAGCGAGTCCGCATGCGCCCAGGCATGAAACGGTTTCAACGGTGAACATCAGGTCGTCGGTGGTCTTTTTGGTTTCAGAGAGCCCCAGCTCCTGGCGCAGCCTTGCGAGAATTGGCGGTGACTGTCTGACGTGACAGGCGGTGCCGTCGCACACCTTGATAACGAATTTTCCCTTAGGCTCCAGTGAGAAGTTCTCATAGAACGTAGCCACGCTGAAAAGTCTGGCTTCGCCCACGCCGAGCCGCTTTGCGATATGCGGGAACACCTCGGCGGGCAGGTAGCGGTAGTGCTCCTGAACGCCCTGTAAGATAGAGATGATGTTCTTTTCCTCGCAGCCGATGCTGTCGATGATCTTATCGACTTCGGCAAGCTGAATGGTTTGCATGAATGTACCTCCTTAGCTGATATGTGAGAAGCGCCGGTGTTTCTGCTTACAGTAATGTATAGTGCAGTGGCAGGTTAATACGACAGAATTTTTCAACTGATGCGCATAACTTTTGTTCAGCATTACTATAATTGTAACACAGAAGTTACTACTTTGGTATTGCTTAACTGATATAGCAACATGTATATTTAGCATATCTGGGCACATTTAACAAACTTGAGCGGGAGCAGTATGACAACTTAACCATAGTAAACTTGTATGAATAAAAAAGGAGCTGCCGAAGCAGCTCCTTTTCTATAATGATCAGATCATTCTGCAATCTTTTTAGCGGGTTTTCCGGTGTAGAGCTGGTAGTAACGGCCCTGCTCCTCAATGAGCTTGTCGTGGCTGCCACGCTCGATTATACGTCCCTGTTCCAGAACCATTATGCAGTCTGAATTGCGGACTGTTGAAAGTCTGTGGGCGATAACGAAAGTGGTCCTTCCGCTCATGAGTTTATCCATGCCGTCCTGAACAAGCCGCTCAGTACGGGTATCGATAGAGGAGGTCGCCTCGTCCAGAATGAGCACTGGCGGGTCTGCGACTGCGGCACGTGCTATCGCAAGGAGCTGGCGCTGACCCTGGGACAGGTTCGCACCGTCGCCGGTAAGCATGGTGTTGTAGCCGTCCGGCAGACGCTTTACGAAGCTGTGCGCATTGGCGAGCTTTGCGGCAGCTATGCACTCTTCGTCCGTGGCGTCAAGGCGTCCGTAGCGAATGTTGTCCATTACGGTCCCGGTGAACAGGTGGGTGTCCTGAAGGACAAGTCCAAGGGAGCGGCGTAGATCAGCCTTTTTGATCTTGTTTATGTTGATGTCATCGTAGCGTATCTTGCCGTCCTGAATGTCGTAGAAGCGGTTGATAAGGTTGGTGATGGTGGTCTTTCCGGCGCCGGTGGAGCCTACAAAAGCGATCTTCTGACCCGGTTCTGCATGGAGTCTTATATTGTGCAGTACCATCTTCTTCTCGTCATAGCCGAAGTCAACGCCGTCAAACACCACGCTGCCCTCAAGTTTCCTGTAGCTTACGGAGCCGTCCGCAGTATGCGGGTGCTTCCATGCCCATATGCCGGTGCGTTTGTCGCTTTCGGTGATGGTTCCGTCCGGGGCGATATTTGCGTTGACGAGCTCAACGTAGCCGTCATCGGTCTCGGATTTTTCATCAATGAGCCTGAACACACGCTGTGCGCCCGCCATAGCCATTACCACGGAGTTCAGCTGCTGGCTGACCTGGATAACAGGCTGCGAGAAGTTCTTGTTGAGGGTAAGGAAAGCGACCAGTGAGCCCAGGGTGAGCCCGGTGGTTTCAGGACCGAGCACCAGTGTCAGCACGGCGCCGATGGCAACGCAGAGCACGTAGCTGATGTTGCCGAGGTTAGCACTGACGGGCATGAGGATATTCGCAAACTTGTTGGCGTTGTCAGCGGAGTCACGGAGCTGGTCGTTGAGCTTGCGGAAGCCCTCAAGGTTCTTTTCCTCGTGGTTGAACACCTTAACGACCTTCTGACCTTCCATCATTTCCTCGATGTAGCCGTTTACTATACCGAGGTCCTTCTGCTGGGCTGCGAAGTACTTTGCGGACTTTCCGCCTATCTTACCGGCTGCGAACATCATCACGAATACCATCAGCACTGTGAAGATAGTCAGCGGAACGTTCAGCACGATCATACTTGCGAAAGTTATGATAAGCGTCACGCCGGAGTTCACCATCTGCGGAATACTCTGGCTTATGAGCTGGCGCAGCGTGTCAACATCGTTGGTGTAGATGGACATTATGTCGCCGTGGGCGTTCTGGTCAAAGTACTTTATCGGCAGGGACTCCATGTGTGTAAAGATATCATTTCTGAGATCTCTCATGGTGCCCTGGGTGATGTAGATCATCAGGCGGTTGTAGGTGAAGGACGCCGCTATGCCAACTACGTATATTGCCACAAGCGTTCCCAGCCGTGCGAGCAGGGGACCGAAGTTCGCTTCACCGCCGGCTTTGACGGCATCAAGCATCGGAGTGATATAGTCATCGATAAGGCTCTGCATGAACAGCATACCGACAAGGGTCGTCAATGCGGTTATGATGATGCATACAAGCACCAGGATAAAGCGGAATTTATAGCGCTTCATCATGTAGCCGAGTACTCGGTTCAGCACCTTGAAATCCATGTTCCTGCGGTTCAGCTGGGCTGGCTGACGTCTGTTTCCCATTGTTCTTGCCATAATTCCACCTCCTTAATCATTAGGCTTGTCGAAATCTCCGCCGGACTGGGTCTGGAGCGTGTGGATCTCGCTGTAAATCTTGTTGTTCTTCAGCAGGTTCTCGTGGGTGTCGAAGCCGCAGATGCGTCCATCGTCCATTACGATGATACGGTCTGCTTCCTGCACACTGGAGATACGCTGGGCGATTATGAGCTTCGTGGTGCCGGGTATCTTCTGGGCGAATGCCTGGCGGATCTTTGCGTCAGTTGCGGTATCCACGGCGCTGGTGGAGTCGTCAAGGATAAGTATCTTCGGGCTCTTCAGCAGTGCTCTTGCAATGCACAGACGCTGCTTCTGACCGCCGGAAACGTTCGTGCCGCCCTGTTCGATCATCGTGTTGTAGCCGTCCGGCATTCCGTCGATGAACTCGTCAGCGCAGGCGAGTCTGCATGCTTCAGCGCACTCTTCGTCGGTGGCGTTCTCATTGCCCCAGCGGAGATTATCAAGGATAGTTCCGGAAAACAGGACGTTCTTCTGGAGCACCACGGCAACCTTGTCACGCAGGAGCTCAAGGTCGTACTTGCGGACGTCTGTGCCGCCTACCTTTACTGAGCCGCTGTCAACGTCGTACAGACGGCTGATAAGGCTTGCAAAGGTGGACTTTCCGCAGCCTGTTCCGCCTATGATACCGATTGTTTCGCCGGCATGGATATGCAGGTTGATGTCCGTGAGGACCTCTTCTCCGCCGTCCCTGTCGGACTTCTTTTCCCTGAGCTGGTCGGTCTTGTGCTTGTATGCGAAGCTTACGTGGTCAAAGTCGATGGAGCCGTCAGGTATTTCCATGACGGGATTTTCAGGGTTGGTGATGTCTGAGGTTTCGTTGAGGACTTCTGAGATACGTCTTGCGCTTGCTGCGGACATTGTCAGCATAACGAAGATCATGGACAGCATCATCAGTGACATCAGCGCACTCATAACGTAGCTGAACAGCGAAGTGAGTTCACCGGTGGTCATTGTTTCGGCAACGATGAACTGCGCACCGAACCAGGAGATCAGCAGTATGCAGGCATAAATGACGAACATCATGACCGGGTTGTTCCAGGAGATGATCTTCTCAGCGCTGACAAACATCTTGTAGAGGTTGCCGGAAGCTCCCACGAACTTGCTGTTCTCATAGTCCTCACGGACGAAGCCCTTTACGACACGAATGCCTGAGATGTTCTCCTGGACGCTTGCGTTGAGATCGTCGTACTTGGTGAACACCTTGTCAAAGACCTTTGTGGCGTTCTTTACGATGAGAACGAGCACGGTTCCGAGAACAACCAGTGCTCCGAGGAATATCAGGCTGATCTTCGGGTTGATGACAATACACATCACCATGCTGCTTATGAGCATGATAGGCGCACGCACGGCGATACGGATTATCATCTGGAATGCGTTCTGGAGGTTAGTGACGTCAGTGGTCATTCTGGTGACAAGGCCAGCGGTGCTGTATTTGTCGATGTTTGAGAACGAGAAAGTCTGGATATTTGCGAACATAGCGTCACGGAGATTGCAGGCGAAGCCTGATGATGCATTTGCTGCGAATTTTCCTGCGAGAACGCCGAAAGCAAGGCTCATGAAAGCCATTATCAGCATTATACCGCTGTAGAGGTAGACTTTCTGGAGGTCGTTAGCGTTTATACCATCGTCAATGATTTTTGCGGTCACGAAGGGTATCAGTACTTCCATCACGACTTCTAGGATAGTGAAAAGGGGAGTGAGCAGCGTCGATCGTTTGTATTGCCTGATCTGTGCTGCAAGTGTCTTGAGCATTTTATTTCCTCCTTGTGTATTATTTCTGCATTGATTAGTTGCCTTATTATTATAGTACATATTTTTTATAATGTAAATTCACAACTATTACAGATTTCGGCATATCTGTTGGGCAGCTTTCAGTGAAATTTACCAAGGTAATTTGTTTGCAAAACCTTGTCCGCATAATATCCCCGAAATTCGCATGGTTATGCGGATCGGAACGGTTCTTTATTTCAGTTGGTTTTCACAATCGACTCTTTTTCAAATCTGAAAAGTATGTGATATAATTGTGAATGAGGACCCTGTGACAGCGCTTTTATGTTAAATACAGGTTTGTGATGTCATACTTTCGGAGAAAGGTGAGCGTTATGAAAGCAGGCGAGGTTATACCGCTGCTGGAGAAGGACTTCAGGGTCTGCGTCATCTCCTGTGACGGCTTTGACGAAACGGAAAAGACGTTCTGCGGCGTTGAATAAAAAAAGGGGTCCTGCGATCCGCCTGCCGAATGGCAGACAAACTCGCAGGACCCCGCTCGCATGGTCTGAAAGGTCAGATCATTTTACAGGCAGTCGGGAGGAAAACCCGCTGATCAGCAGCCGAAACCGCCGCAGAGTGCCTTGAGGAACTCACACAGCTGCTCAAGGCTGCTGCCGCATGCATTGAAGAAATTAAACATGTAAAAAACCTCCTGATATGTATTTCCCTAGGTGGGATATGTTTATTATACACTATCCGGAGCCTGAATTCAATGCATAGATATTGCCATCAGGGGAAGGCACTACCGGGACTTTTTCCCTGTTATCCTCATGGTGATAAAGGCTGCAACGACCAGCACCGCCGGGAATATCGCACCGAACGGCAGACCCTGCTGCAGACCTCCTCCCAGGGCTCCGGTGACCATTCCCACAAGGGTAGGACCGGAGGAGCAGCCTGCATCCCCGGCGAGCGCAAGCAGTGCGAACATGGCAGTGCCGCCCCGGGGTAGCGCTTCTGAGGCTGCGCTGTAGGTTCCGGGCCACATCGCTCCGACCGAGAAACCGCATATCCCGCAGCCTATCAGCGACAGAACTGGTACGGGTGAAAAAGCGGTGAGCATGTAGGAGCAAATGCAGAGAATACCGCTGAATATCATGTATTTCAGCAGATTGATCCTTGCGCTTATCTTTGCGTAGAATACCCTTGACGTGCCCATCAGCACGGCGAAGAAGCAGGGACCCATCAGGTCGCCGAGGGTCTTGTCGATACCGAGCGCACCCTCCGCAAAGGCGGAAGCCCACTGGCTCATAGCGAGCTCGCTGCCGCCGGCGCAGAGGATAAGCAGAGCCATCAGCCAGAACAGCTTGTTTTTCAGGAGCTCCGGCATGGACATGCCCTTTGTGCCCTCTTCATATATCTGAGGTATAGGCACCTGGGTAAAGTAGAGGGTGTTGAGCGCCGGAATGATCGCCCACAGTAACGCAAGGATGTTCCAGCTCCCTTTGCCGAAAAGGAACAGGAACAGCGTTGAAAGGAGCACAGTCCCCACGCTTCCCCAGCAGTAGAACGAGTGGAGAAGCCCCATGGAGCCCGCCTTGTTGTCGCTGGGGCAGGAGTCCACCAGGGGACTTATGAGCACCTCGGTCAGACCGCCGCCGATGGCGTACAGTATTACGGAGGTGAGAAGTCCCGCAAAGGGCGGCATGATGAACGGCAGGATACCCAGTCCGGCGATCCCTGCGCAGGCGAAGATATGCGCTGCGATAAGGCTTGCCCTGTAGCCTATCTTATCGACGAATCCCGTCGAAGCGAGGTCCACGATAAGCTGCACCAGGAAGTTTATCGTTACCAGCAGCGTTATCTGCTCGATGGGTATTGCGAAAGTGTCCTGGAATATCAGGAACAGCAGCGGGGCAAAGTTGTTCACTATTGCCTGGGTTATGTATCCGCCGTAGCTTGCTAGTATCGTGTGGCGGTAGCTGGTTTTTATGGACATGTGTTTGTTCTCCTTGACGTAATCGTTTACAAAACAAGCGTATTTTATCATATCCCGGAGGATTTGTCAAGGGGGTTCAGAAAAAAGTCCCAATATATTTTTCCGGAACCCGTGACCGTTTTCGAAAGTTTACAAAAACATAACATTTCTGTGGTACACTATAATAGAGATACTATGCAGAACGGTGGTGAACAGATGGGCATACCGGAATTCAGGCGGCGGATAAGGAAGCTGCTGCCGGCTCTGAAAAAGGCGTTTGTGCTGCCGCCGGGGGCGACGCTCATTCTGTTCCCGGCAACGATGGTGCTTTGCATAATCGCACTGAACAACCGTGGGGTGTTCCCGGTACTGGAGTATGTGGTGTATGCGGTTTCGGCGTATGCGCTGGCGGTACTGATAATAAGCATGGGGGACGTTTCCCGGTTCATCATGCGGAGGGTACAGGGCAGTAAAGTGTGGCGCTGGGCTAAGGAGAACCCGATTACCTGTCTGTTCATCAGCGATTTCCGCTTTCGTGGGGAACTTTCGCTGTACCAGGGTCTGTTTATTAGCACGCTGTTTGCGGTGTTCAAGGGAGCGGCTGCGATATTCTACCGGTCGGCGTGGTTTGCTGCGGTAGCGGGTTATTATGTCATATTCGGCGTGTCAAGACTTCTTCTGGTGCGAAGCTGGAGAAAGGCTGAGAAGTCCAAGGGCAGTAATCGGCGTCGCCAGGAGCTTGCGGGGTATCGTCAGTGTGGCTCGCTCATGTTTCTGCTTAATATAGGAATGGCGGTCATGGTAGTGCAGCTCGTGCGGGAGGAACACACGATAGCCTACCCGGGCTCTGTAATTTACATAACGGCTGCGTATACTTTCTATATACTTACCCTGTCAATTTTGAATATCGTGAAGTTCCGCAGGCTGAACAGCCCGGTGCTTTCTGCGTCAAAGGCGCTGAACCTTGCGGGTGCGCTCATGTCGCTGTTCAACCTGCAAAACGCCCTGACCTCCCGCTTCGGAAGCTCCGACAGTAATTTCAGGCTGATAATGAACAGCATTGTGGGACTTGCAGTGTGCCTGACCGTGCTGGTGATCGCTGTGTTCATGGTGGTGCATTCCACCCGGTCGCTGAACAGGGAGCCGGTAGGTACAGATAGTGCTTGACAAATCTTTCCGAACGTGGTATACTGTAAACGGAATGATAGGTCATCATGCAGAAGGAGGTCTGTTTATGGAAATGGAAATTGCTGCTTTATCAATGAACATGGCAGCTGCAAATCTGCAGAACGGTATTTCTATAGGTATGATGAAAAAGACTATGGAATCCACCCAGCAGAGCATGGAAACTATCACTGACATGCTTGACAGCATGCCTTCCCCTGACGGAAAGGGAACTGTTCTGAACGTCAAGGTGTGACGCTCTGCCGGCCGCTCAGAGATGGGCGGTCTTTTTTTAGAGGCGACCTTATGGTTTACAGGAGGAAAACATATGGATTGGCTGACTCAGCTGGACTTTAACATACTTCACTTTATCCACGATAATCTTTCCTGCGGCTTTATGGACTTTGTCATGCCGAATGTCACGTATCTGACTGAGATGGGGGCGGTCTGGCTGCTTGCTGCGCTGCTGTTCCTGATTTTCAAGAGGTACCGTGGAAGCATAGCGATCGCAGGAGCGATGGCAGGAAGCCTGCTGGTGGGAAATCTGCTGCTGAAGCACCTGTTCTCACGTTCAAGACCCTGTTGGATCGAACCTGAGTTTCCCATGCTTATTGCACAACCGAAAGACTTTTCATTCCCGTCAGCACATTCGATGGTCTCGTTTGCAGCGGCGGTGGTGATATTCCACTATAACCGTAAGGCAGGGATAGCGGCGCTTGTGGTTGCGGGGCTGATCGCATTCTCCAGGCTGTATCTGTTCGTGCACTTCCCGTCGGACGTCCTGGCTGGAACGGTGATAGGTATCGGCCTTGGCATTGCGGCGTTTGTGATAACGGATAAGGTCGCTGATAAGGTAAAGGCAAAGCATGCGGCGTGACTTTTGCCAGCTCTCTCCGAAAGGGGAGAGCTTTTTGTTTAGAGGTGACTTTTATTCATTTCTGTGAAGTACTCACTCAAAACAAATTCATCCACAAGTGCCGATGAATAATACAGCTTTGGTGGAACATATCGAGATACGAAGGCGGTCTGTACTCCTTTTTGCACCGTGGAGCAAGAATTAGAACTATGGCATTTTCAATATATTGTGCAAGATTATCGTGAAAATCTTGCACATTTTTTATAAAAATGAATTTTACATATTGACAACTTGCAAATCTTCGTGTATAATCTAAGCATAAAAACAAATTCGGATAGTCCGGAACACAAGGAACACAGGGAAAGGACAGCTCTATGATACGTTTGGAAGATGTACATAAAAGCTTCGGAGATTTTGAAGTTCTCAAGGGAATCAACCTTCATGTCAAGGAAGGAGAGAAGCTTGTAATAATCGGACCCAGCGGCTCTGGAAAAAGCACGCTTATCCGCTGCATGAACTATCTCGAGGAGCCTACCTCCGGGAAGGTATACATTCACAACCACCTGATGAGCAGAAAGCGCAGGGCGTTCATAAATAAGGTTCACTCCTCGATGGTATTTCAGCAGTTCAACCTGTACCCGCACATGACGGTAATGGAAAACCTGACTCTTGCTCCGATGAAACTGAAAAAGGTGCCGAAATTTGAAGCCGAGCAGACAGCGATGAAGTACCTGAAACGTGTTGGCCTGGAGGAAAAAGCAAACGTCTACCCGACCACGCTTTCCGGCGGACAGCAGCAGCGAATTGCTATCGCAAGGGCGCTCACAATGCAGAATCGTGTGATATTCTTCGACGAGCCAACATCGGCGCTCGACCCTGAAATGGTCCAGGAAGTTCTCGATGTAATGATTGAGCTTTCCCACGAAAAGAACTTCACCATGGTGGTAGTCACCCATGAGATGGGTTTCGCCCGGGAGGTCGCCGACAGGATAGTTTTCGTGGACGGCGGCAGGATACTTGAGGAGGGAACTCCCGAGCATTTCTTCACGGACCCCACGAACGAGCGCACCAAGGCATTCCTCAGCAAGATAATCCGTTGATACAGCCGTAAGGCTGACTATAAAGACTAAATGAGAAAGGGTTTATAACTATGAAACTGAAAAAATTATTTGCAGCTCTGGCTGCCGGAACAATGATCTTCTCCCTTGCAGGCTGTGCCGGCTCCTCCGGCGGTACAAGTTCTTCAAGCACACCGTCAAACGCAGACAGTTCCTCAGCGGCTGAAAGCTCCGCAGCAGATGATACGACCGTATCCGGCGGAGTACTGAAGGTCGGCGTAAAGGACGCAGTCAAAGGCTTCGGCTTCAAGGATCCGCTTTCCGGCGAGTACGAGGGCATGGAGATCGAGATAGCAAAGAAGCTTGCAGACAGCCTCGGCTATGATGACGTTGAATTCACCACTGTCACCGCTGCTACCAGAACTGAGCTGCTGGATTCCGGAGACCTTGACTGTGTACTTGCAACATTCACCATCACGGAAGAACGCAAGAAGAGCTGGGATTTCTCGACGCCGTACTACACCGACGCAGTTACCGTGCTCGTTGAAAAGGCTGACGGAATCACCGACCTCTCCGGTCTTGTAGGAAAGAAGATCGGCGTTTCCACCGGCTCCACCTCCGCATATGCGCTGGTCAAGGCAATGACCGAAAAGGGACTGCTCGGCGACTATGTGCTGCCTGAGACCTCCGCTGACTTCGATATTTCTTCTTTTGATACCAACGGAACTTCCTTTGAGCAGTTCGGCGATTATCCCGCTATTTCCAATGCGATGACTGCGGGAACAGTTGACGCTTTCTGCGTTGATAAGTCTATCCTTGCTACATACAAGACAGACGACCGTGATTACATCACAGATACGTTCTCTCCGCAGGAATACGGTGTTGCCACCAAGAAGGATTCTCCGCTTTCCTCCAAGATTGACGAGCTCATCAAGGGCTGGCTCGAGGACGGCACCATTGACGGATTCATCACAGAATTTGGTCTGAACTGATACAAAATAGAATCTACAATGGCGGCAGTTGAAAAAGCTGCCGCCATTATTCAAGGGAGGGGATAATATGTTTGACGCAGAAAAATGGGGGCTGGTGTGGACTCATCGGCAGACTTTCATTGACGGAACGATCTCGACACTGCTGATGGCACTGTTCGGGCTTGCGCTCGCAATGGCCATCGGCGTAGTCATCGGACTGATGGCGACAAGCCACACAAAACCGCTGCGTATTATCGCAAGGGTGTACGTCGAAATAATCCAGAACACCCCGGTAATG
>CAKSGA010000071.1 GCA_934454435.1 uncultured Oscillospiraceae bacterium
ATGATAGAGCTGCCAAGGCTGGACGACCAGAAATACACTGAAATAGTCGAAGCGGCAAAGCGTCGTATACCCGTGATATTCCCGGAGTGGACGGACTTCAACGAGCACGACCCGGGTATCACGATTATAGAGCTGTTTGCATGGCTCAAAGAAATGCAGCAGTACACCCTTGACAGAATACCGGACAGCACCCGGGAGGCTATGCTGCTCCTCGCCGGAGCAGAGCCCCGCAGACCGGCGCCCGCAAAGACAAGGCTCGGGTTCAGCGGTGAGGTCCCGGGGCGGCTCCCGGCAGGCAGCAGTGCAGTTTCTGCGGACGGCACGAAGTTCACGCTGACGGAGCCCTTCGTCAGCCAGGAATTCTCAGTGCGCAGCGTGTTCATGCGCAGCGCAGAGGGCTTCGTGGACGTAACTGGCATTTCCGCAGAGCCGGGCACGGCTTTCTATCCTTTCGGTGCGGAGCTTGACTGCGCCGGGCGTTCCCTCTTCATACAGACCGATGCCCCGGTACAGGAGCTCACGCTGGATATCATCGCTGACGACCGCTGCGAGGTTGCGAGAAATCCCTACGACAGCGATGACGGAGCGCCCCGGAGGATAGTCTGGGAGTACTCCACGGCAGGCAGGTTCAGGGAGTGCACAGTGCTGCGGGACGAAACCCACGGGCTGTCGTTTTCCGGCAGGCTCACGCTGCACACGGGCGATGATATGGCGGCGTGTCAGGCGGAAGTCCCGGCGGCGGGGATCTGGCTGCGTGCCAGGGTGGAGTACGGCGGCTGCGAGGATATGCCGCTGCTGTCAGGGATATTCACGAACACTGTTGAGCTCACCCAGAAGCACCGTGAGAGCGCATTCAGGGACGTGTTCCTGGAGGACGGCAGAGCAGAGGTGGAGGACGTACTGGCGGTCAGCGGTCAGCGAATGGTGATGCTTCGTGACGAGCACGGCTGGCTCGATATCCCCAACCCGGAGGAAGAGATCACGGGCAGCAGGGTGCGGTTTGACCTTTCGCAGTACTCCGGAATGACATCAGGGGACGGCAGCCCGGATGTCCGTGTGATATTCTGCACGAACGATTTCGGAAACAGGATCGCATTTTCCTCGGACGGACTTTCCTGCCAGGAGTTCCCGTTCGACCCGGAGGGCACGCTGATTTCTGAGGACCTGCATGTTATGGTCCGGGACAGGAGCGACAGCAGCTTCCCCAGGTGGAATGAATATTCATATATTGACGACCTTGCCCGGGCTGGAGCCTACGACCGGGTGTTCACATACGATGAAAAGCGCAGGGTCATCGCATTCGGAGATAACGAGAACGGGGAAGTTCCGCCGATCGGGAATGATAATATACTGATAATTTCCTGCTCCCTGACCAGTGGGGCTCACGGAAATATCTCGGCGGGAAACCTCAGCGAGATACGTACTGAGAGCGGCAGCTTCGCCGTTACCCAGCCGATGGCTGCGGGCGGGGGCTGCGACCGGGAAAGCTATGAGGCTTCCCTGAGAAGGTTCCGCTATGAGCTTTCCGACTGCCGCAGGGCTGTTTCTGCAGAGGACTGCCGCAGGCTGGCGCTGAGAACTCCCGGTCTGCGCATTGCGGACGTCAGGGCGATACCATTCTTCGACCCGGACGATCAGTACGCACCCAAGGAAAAGCTGCGGGACGTTATGACCCTTGCGGTGCTCCCATACAGCAGGAGCAGGTTCCCGGTGCCGGATGAGGGGTTCCTTGCTGCGGTAAGGAACCACATGGAAAAAAGCCGTCTGCTCACTGTGGAGCTCAAGACCTGCGCACCGCTGTATGTCATGATAAACATCAGTGCGGAGATCATCTGCGGTTCCAGCGAGGTGGGTCAGGTAAGGAAGAATGCGGAGCAGCTCCTGCGGGGAATGTTCAGCATTTACTCCGGCGACGGCAGGAGCAGGTTCGGCGAGCCGGTGCGTGAGGCCGACCTCATAGCCGGGCTGTGCAGCGTTGAGGGAGTCCTTGCGGTGAAGTACCTGAATATGACCACCGACCGCCCGGAGTGCAGACGCACTTCCGCAGGCATAGAGATACCGCCGCATGCGATAGCGTGCTGCGGCGCCGTGGAACTCATCACGGCAGAAAGATAAACCGACGGAAATGGAGGAATAGCCTTGAACAGATCAAGATCGTACATAACGCTCAACCGTCCGTCGGAGTGGCAGCGCTGCCTGCTGAGCGGCATGGAGATATCCGGCGGCAGCGTGGTTTCAGCCGGTAGCCGGGCGGAATGCACGATGATAACCGGCTCGGCGGACTCCACGGAGCATGGGTTCATGTGGCGCAGCCTGGAGCTGTCGGCGCATTCCGGCGAGAACACGATAATAAGGGTCAGCGCCTATGCGGCGGACACCACGGTCATTTCGGCGGGGGGAAGAACCCTGGAGCTCGACAGCCTCCTCAGGGACGGCACAGTCAGCCCGGAAGAACGCCTGGGGATTATCTCGGGGCTGTTTACACCGATAGGCACTAATTACACCGACGTCCCGGTGAACCTGCGTGGAAGATACATCTGGATAAAGCTGGACTTCATGATGCTGGACCGGGAGCCGGTGGAGGTCACGAAGCTGAAGCTGCTGCTGAAAAGCGAGAGCATGATGCAGTATCTCCCGGAGATGTACCGTGCTGCGGACGGCGAAAACGGCTTTATGACCCGCTTCATGTCGATATTCGACAGCATATTCTTCGATATGGACGAGCGGATAGAAAAGGCACGCAGCTCGCTGGATCCCCGCATTGCGGAGGGCGACATGCTGCGTTATCTTGCGGACTGGATAATGACCGAGGACGCCGCATATCTCAGCACTGAGGAGCTTCGTGAAAAGATACGCCGCACCGCCCGGGAATACCGCAGCATCGGCACCCGCCAGGGACTTTCTGACTGGATAGAGCAGGAATACGGCGTAAAGCCGAACATAATCGAGCATTTCAGCGTCAAGAAGCTGGTGAGCGGGGGAAAAGACCGGGAAGTATACCGGCGGCTGTTCGGTACTGATCCGTATAAATTCTACGTCCTGCTGCCGGAAAAGACCTTTGCGGACACGCATGCGGCGAACATTTTCACCGAAAAGCTGAAAAACAGGATACCGGCGTATACGGAGGCAGAGGTCGTTATCCTGAAACGGAACGTTATCCTTGAGAACCACACTTATCTCGGCGTGAACTCAGTCATCAGCGGATATTCCTGTGCGGAAGCCGACGCAGGCAGTATCGCCGGAGATATTATTTTAGGAGGAAGCAACGATGAAGAACAGTAATTTCTTTCCGCTTGAGCGAAACAGATATTTCTACGGAAAAATGCTGACGGCGAGGGATTTTGAAACGGAGCAGCGCTATTTCAACAACAAGCGCAGGCTGCTCAACAGGACGCTTTACGGCGCAGGCGTGGTTTGCGGACTCGGCGTCTGCCGCAATGATGACGTTTCTTTCTCTGTAGAAACTGGCATGGCGCTGGACTACATGGGCAGGGAGATATGCGTTCCCGCCCCGGTGATAAGAAAACTGCGCATGGTGGAGGGCTGCGAGAGCCTTGAGAAGTCCGACCGTGCATACCTCTGCCTACAGTATGCCCAGGAGGAGCGTGAGCCGGTCAACAACATCGGCGCAGCGGACAGCGGCAGCGAGCAGTACAACAAGATAGAGGAGAGCTACAGGCTGTACCTCTCCACCGACGAGCCCGACCTTTCCGAGATATGCGGAGGGGCAGGCGTCAACAGCGTGTCTGTGGTGTACAGCTCCCATGGGCTGAGGATAGTCAGGGTGGTCCCGAAGCTGGCGGTTTCCGGCAACGAGCTGACGGTCAGATTTATCGTGATCAAGGGGATTGACGACCCGCAGGTCTCCTTTGCGTATTCGTTCAGCGCAGACTATTTCCACTCCGGCGGGGACGAGGTTTCAAGGCTGAGCTTCACCGAAGATACCAGCCTGCACGGCGATGTGTTCAACGTGGATTTCACGTTCAGCTGCGCCGAGGCTGCGGATATCTCCGTGCCTCTCCATAAGGACAGGGCGGTGATAACCGTCCAGATGGGCGATATCACGGATAAGGTGCAGGTAGAAGCGCCTGAGATATATCTTTGCAGGGACGCCGAAAGCTGTTCCCTCATGCGTGAAACCCGAATGAGCACACTCGAAAAGCACATCGGCGGTGAGAATACTCCCATATATCTTGCAAAGGTGGACTGCATGAATATCGGCACGGGGTTCATCATCAGGCACATCACGCCGCTGCCCTTTGCACAGCGTGTGAATTCCGTAATGTTTGACGAGCACACCTCTGCTGTCCCGGAGCCGGTACAGACGTCCTCCGCAAAGCCGGAGAATATCCTGCGTGGCGGTGTTGCGACCGAGGTGGAAACTCTGGAGTACTGGCAGAAGCCCCAGGTCTCTGCGGTCTACAGCAATAAGGATAAGCGCCTGAACTTCCGGTTCGGGATCCCCTCTGCGGAAGCCTACGACTATGCGACTTCCTCCGGCGTGTGCGATATCCCGATATCCGGCGCCATTCGTGTGAACGCAAAGTTCTTTTCAGAGGATATACCGCATAACCTCGGCATAGGCGATGTCAGCATAACGGTTTCGGTGGAGTATGACGACGGCGGCGACAGGAAGCTGCTGTTCGGCGATGGCGAAATATTTGCGGCAAAGAACGAAAAGTCAGTTCCGAAGATACAGGCGGCAGCGCTTCTCAGCCCTGATAAGGGGACGTTCCGCATCGGGATACGCCTGTCGGATTATGTTGAGGGCCACAGCGTGAGGGTACGCTGGTTTGCTTACAAACCCACCAGGGACACGGCGCAGATGAGATACCGTGACAATATCGTGATACGCATCAGCCCGGATATCCAGAAGCTCAAGCCCCTTGAGAGGGTACGCTTCATGGCAGAGGTAAGCGGCACGGAGGACAAATCAGTCACATGGTCGGTCAGCGATCCCGAGGGCGGAAGCATTGACGACAACGGACTTTACCAGGCGCCCTCCGTTGAGGGGACCTATGAGATCGTTGCATGCAGCAATGCGGACGGTGAGAGCAGGACCTCGGCTTTCGTGCTGGTAGAGGAGTAATTTACACCCGGGAGGTGCAGTGGTTTGCAGATGATCATCGACAGCGGAAGGTATAAAGTCACGGAAGTACTGAGATCGCACACCGGCTTTGAAGCAGCGCTCTGCTGTGATGTTACGGTGAGCTCCGACAGTAAATTCATCGTTGATCAGTACAGCAATATGGCGTATATCCGTGAGTTGCTGCCGCTGTTCTACGACCTTGAGAAAAAGCGTTTCAAGGGGCTCCGCAGACTTGTCACCGCAAGCGGGAGCTTCTCGGCAGTGTTCGTGTATCATTCAGGGACGCCGTTTGAGGAGTATTTCAGCGTTCCCTCCCGGGACTATGAAAAGACGATAAAATTTGCGGACAGCATGCTCTGCGGCGCACTGGAGTTCGACCTTGCGGACGACCGCACCGCAGCCTGCGGACTTATGATGGAAAACGCCGTGGTCGATGAGATGGAAAATCAGGTGCACTTCAACCTGCTGCTGGACCCTGACATTACCGGCGGAAGCAACTTCCGCACGGTACGGCTCGGGAAAATGCTGGACAGAATGTTCCGCAGGGACAGGTACTTCCCGGACGAGATAGGCGGACTGATAGACGCAATGTGCGAGGGAGAATACAGCAGCTGCGCCGCAGCCTATTCCGCCTGGAGAGGCATTCAGCAGTCAGCGGAAAAGACCCGGGAGCAGTATCTACGGGAAGGCCTGTTCGCATACCTGGGCAGAAAGGTCCGCACCAGAAAAAAACAGCGCAGGAAGCGTAGAAATGCATAGGCCCTGTCAGAAAACGGAGGAATTCAGCATGGTAAAAAAGACGATAAGCTTTATCGTTATACTTCTTATATTCTGCACGACAGGGGCGGCTCTGCTCATCGGCACCTCGAACTTCGGACTGGGGTTCGGCGGTATCACTGAAAAGACAGTAAGCAGCACCTACGCCCTGGACCGAGCAGGGGATATCTACTACATAAGCGACAGCGGAACGAATAAAAACCTTGTGTGTATCGACTCGGCGGGCAAGCGCCTGTTCGAGAAGCGGCTCTCGCCGGAGGTGTTCGGCAGCAGCTTCGCACCGGCGGGGATATACGTCGAGCATGACAAGGGGATATACCTCACAACATATGAGTTCGACCCGAAAACGCTGTTCATCACCCGGGCGGTGGTACATAGCTTTTACGAGGACGGTACCTATGCCGGGGAGGTCTTTTCGCAAAAGACCTCAAGGTACATGAACGGGCAGTCAGTGCTGATCTCTTCATTCAGCGAGGACGACAATTCCGTATACTTTGCGCTGCTTGACAATGGCTCCGCCGAGGTGTTCTCAGTCCTGAAGAACAACTCAGAGCCTGCAGCGAAGATAGCGGGTTATGAGCTCCCGGACCGTGATATCTATGGAGCATACACATTCTCTGACGGCAGCGTTGCGCTCGGGCTCGAGGGCGGGCTTTCCATACTCGACCGCAGCGGCGGGCGCAGCCTTGGCAACGTAAGGCAGGGTGCAGTTTTCGACCGCTTCTGGAACGGTATCGATCTTGTCTACATGATGGACTCGGCGACCGGAGATATCTTCACGCTTTCAAAGGACCTGTCGATCTCTGCGGCGCTTTCCGGAAGCAGGATAATCAACGCCGAGGAAGCACTGACCCCAGCTGATCTCACCAGTGTTTCCGTGGGCATAACCGGTAACATATTCGGCTGCATACATGATGAGAGCGAGCGGCTGTATTACGGCAGCTTCTCGGTGATGTCAAGAATATTCACCGATGATGTTGACCGCAGCACGCAGATAAATTCCATACTCACACTGGCGGCGGTGGCGGTCGGCGTGATACTGCTGACGATACTCACCTGGGACTTCTACGTCAGCATTCTTAAAATGCACCTTTCGATACTGCTCCGGCAGTCGCTGCTGATGATAATGCTGATTTTCATCGTGCTGTATTCCCTTTCGTATCTCATAATAATCCCCCAGGTGGAGAACATCGTTACCGGAAACTACAGCCACGAAGCACAGCTCATCGCAAATTCCTTTGAGGACTCCATGAAGGGTGCAGCCGGGGACGCTCCCAGGTATTCCGACTATGAGGAGCTGTTTGCAGCAGAGGGCAGAGCGGCGGCCTGTGCAGACCCGGAGGACGGTTCCGAGGGCAATGATGAAAAGCCGCAGGTCCATCTTGCTGAAATAAAGGACGGCAGAATGCGCCTTATCGCTTCTACCAACCTTTACCCTGCGGGGACCTCCGCAGACCGGCTCGCTTACGGCATGAACCTTACCGGCGAAGCAGAGCGCATGACCTCGGACGAGAGCTTCTTCATGAAGAACGGTATCGAGGGCGACAAGATGTTCCTTCTCCGCAGGACCTCCGTCCCGGTGACAACGAATGACGTCTACCTTATCGTGGGTATTCGCATAAGCAGCCTTTCCAGTGCAGTGGAGAATATCCAGCGGCTGATAAACCTGTTCCTTGTCGGAGGCGGACTGGTGCTCGTAGTGATCTTCATGATCATTGAGAACATCACAGCCGGCGCAGTGCGCAAGCTGAAGCGCTCCGTGGACAGTATAGCGGCGGGCGAGTATAACGTTCCTATAAACATCAGCACCGGCGACGAGATCGAGGAGCTGTCGAAGTCGGTAAGGGCGCTTTCCGACCACATCGTTGAAAAGACCACCAGCCTTGAAAAGCTGAACAATTCCTACTACCGCTTCGTTCCGCTGAGCTTCCTGAAGAACCTCGGAGAAACACAGATAGAGCGTGTGGACAAATCTCTGCATTCCAAGCGCCGAATGGCTGTTCTGCTGCTGCGGTTCAATATGTCGGACGCTGAAAAGATGATGGGCTCCCAGGATATTTTCGAGAGCATAAACGGCGTGTTCGAGCAGCTTATCCCCATAATCGGCGAGAACGGAGGCACGGCGTATAATTTCCTGTACAACGGTTTCAGTGCGATATTCAACAAGTCCGATGACGCCCTGCGTGCGGCTATCAAGATGAGAGAGTCCGCAGCGGCTTACAACGAGGTCTGCCGAATACGTGGCAAGCGTACCGCAGATGTTCGTGTGGTAATAAGCGAGGGCGATGTGCTCCTTGGCTTTATCGGCGATGATAAGCGAATGGAGCCCTCCGCAGTGTCCGGTGTTATCACCGGGGCTGAGGAGATCGAGAAGCTCTGTGACGACAGCGGGCTTTACATAGTCTGCACCGAGGAAGCGTTCCGCACCCTGCCCGCTGAGAGATACCGCAGCAGGCGTATAGGCGAATTTGCGGCCTCGGGTACCGGTACGACCAGCCTGTACGATATGTTCGACAGCGACCCATATGCGATGATAAAGCTCAAGGAGCAGTTCAGCGCTGAGTTCGCAGCGGCGGTGGAGCTCTTTGAAAAGGGCGACTTCATAAGCGCCCGCACCCGCTTCATGAATATCGTGAAATACGCCCCGGACGACGGTGCGGCAAGAAACTACCTCTACCTTGCGGAGCACAATATAAACTCCGGCAGGCGCAGGCTCACCTATCGCATTTATGATGAAAGCACCTCTGCATGGAAGGACATGTGATTTATGATCAAGAAGCTCACTAACGGGATAGCGCTGATAATACGAGTGCTTAAAAATGCGCTGCTCCGCCCTTTCCGGGTGGTGAGCAGCAAGTTCAAGTATATGTTCAGCGCTGGCAGGGTGACGTCAGAGATACCTGGGGCGGTGGTGAAGCTCCCAAAACTCGCCCGGCGCAAGCCTGAGAAGCGTGAGGACTATTTCGACTGGGGCAGGATATACATTGCGAAGTCGCTGGTGCTGGTGGCCTCAGTCATTGTGATCGCTGCGGTGCTGCTTTACATTTTCGTTCTACACCCGCTGTTCATGAGCTGGTGGTGGGTAAAAGACATGTACTGTGACGAACAGGCGGTGACTTCCTACAGCGGCCGTGTGCGGCTGTTCTATGACAAGGAATTCACGGAACTGAAATTCGAGGGGCGGCTGAAAGACGGCAGCGCCATCGAATACGGCCAGGAATTCTGGGAAAACGGCAGACCGAAGTACGCCGGCGACTATGAAAAGGGCATTTACAGCGGCAGCGGTGTGCTGTATCTTGAGGACGGCTCGGTGCAGTACCGTGGTGAGTTCGGCAATGGAAAATACAACGGCGCCGGGGAGCTTTTCTGGGACGGAAAGGTCTGGTCGGGGGAGTTCAGAAACGGCGATCTCCAGGGCAGCGGCACGATATCCCGGGACGGCGTGGTGCTGTTCACGGGGACTTTTACGGACGGTGCTGCGGAGGGAAGCTGCAAGGAGAATTACGATGATGGCTCCCTGCATTACAGCGGCAGCTTCAGCGGCGGAGTTCCCCACGGCGAGGTCCTGGAATACTACCCTGACGGCACGCTGAAATATAACGGTCAGTTCACCGCAGGGGAGTACAACGGCAGCGGCACGCTTTATTCCGTGGACGGCGAAAAGCTCTACAGCGGTTCCTTTGAGATGGGCGAATACTCCGGCAGCGGCACACTGTATCAGGACGGCTCACGGCTGTATACCGGAGAGTTCGAGAACGGCGTTTACAGCGGCAGCGGGACCCTATACGGCTCTGACGGGACGGTCACTTCCGGCACATTCAGTGATGGCGGGATAAGCGGCGCAGCAGTACGCACATTTCCTAACGGAATGAAGTACGAGGGCTGCTTCGCCGGGGGTCAGCCTTCCGGCGCAGGAAGCCTTACGGACGCAGCCGGGAACACGGTGTACACGGGCAAGTTTCTTGACGGTGACATAGACTACGGTTCCGTGACGGGTCTGGACGCTTCGCAGGCGGCCGAGTATTTTCCCGGGGCGGTGAGGACGGTCTCAGACGACTGCTTCCGCCTTACTGATAAGTCCGGAGTTATACTGGAATGCAGCTTTGCAGCCGGCGATGAGCCCGCAGCGGTGAGAGCGGTCTATGCGCTGCCTATCGGCGGGGCTTCTGTGAAGATAAACTCCGCAGGCGATATCAGCGCCCCGTCAGCGGTATCTGTTACAGGGACGGAGGGAACTCTCCCGGTTCAGGCGCAGCTCCTAGGGATTGCTGAGCAGACCGTGACGTGCTACACCGTGACATATCCCGAAACCGTTGTGTACTGGTGGGTGGGCTCCGGCGGGGAGCTGCTGATGAAGTCTGCGCACCAGGCAGGCGGCGGGACGGCCGGTCCGGCGGACGCAGATCCGGAGCAGGACAGTACGGATATCGGAAAGCTGTTTGAGGACATCGGACTCGACATTGAAGATTTTGAGAGCCTTGGCTTCTGAGAGGTGAGGTAATGAAACGTTATACAGCGGTCCTTGCGGCGGCGTCTGCGGGGCTGTTCATAACAGCGAATGCGGCAGCTTACGGGCTGTTCTGTGAGAACTCCACGGCAGTTCCTGCCATGGCGGGGTATGCTGATCAGATGGTTTCCGTCAGCGAGAGGTTTGAAGCTGCGCTGACCGCTCCGGAGCTCCCGGAGGGCACGGAGGAAGCCCAGCCCGGGGAGACCGCCGCTGATCTTTACTGCCAGCGAATGGAACTGTACAGCGGTTTCACGCAGGAGCTTTCCGGGCAGGAATATTCCCTTGCGGGAAAGCTGATAGATTATGACCTCATGCTGAAAAGGCTTGAGCACGGCACCGGGCAGTATTCAAAGCTGAAATCGAATGCCGGGAAGCTCGCCGCCGGGTATCTCGTAGGCGAATGCACGAAGCAGGAAGCGGACGAAGCCGAAAAACAGCGCAGCGACAAGTATTTCGAGCTTGAAAGCCTGCTGTTCGAGATAAGTACGCTGAAATCTGATATCGAGAGCATGACCGGTGAAACGCTGAAGTCGGATTTTGATTTCAGTGCGGCGTACCTTATTACAGACGCATTGAAGCTCTCCGCAGAGGAGCTTTCAGCGTGGGGAGCTCCCGGGACGATATGCGCTCCCGCCGGAGCTGAAACGGCTCAGGAGAGTTCGGACATCACCTCGCAGTACACCGCCGCAGTCAAGAACTACTACGCCCTGGGCGAAGCACTCAGGAACTATGTGGACGCTGCCAGGTCCTGTGAAACGGCGCAGCAGGATTACCGCCTGGGAACAGTCACGGCCTCACAGCTTGAGGCAGCGGAGGACGCATTCGGCGAGGCAAAGCTGGCGGCTCTCTCAGCAAAGGCGGACTATGCGAAGTCGCTGCTGGAGCTGGACAGCGCAAGCGGCGGAGCGCTCACGGCGGGCAGCGGCGTCAGCGGAGGTCTGGCAGAAGCGTTACGCAGCGTGCTCCCGGAAAGCCTGCGTGGTAGCGGTATGTGGCTTACCCGCAGGAGCGGGGACAGGGTCATGCTGAGCGTAGGCTCCATGCCCGTGGAATTCGACCCGGAAAAGGACAGCGGCGAAGTCGAGGTCAGCTATAACGGGACGCTACTGGGAACCGCAGCGGTGGGTCAGGGCGTTGTCTTTGAAGCCCCGGAGCCCGCTGAGGGAGTCCGCTTCGCCGAGGTGGTAATACGCAGGAACGGCAAAACAGCGGGGAAATTCCGCATAGATATCTATTCGCCCTTCGGTGAATTTTTGGAGGAATGAAATGACAGAATACACCGTGATCTACGAAGCCGGCGAATCCCTGGCGGAGCTGCTGCGCAGCGGGCTCACGCCGGAGCCGGTGGTGAAGCGTGAGAACATCGGGCTCTGCGAGCCGCAGTCCCCGGAGGATTTTCAGCTGACGATATGGATATACAACATTGAAATGATAAAAGATACCGGTGCCCGCACCGGATTCCAGCCCGACCCGGAGGACCCGGCAATGGAGCGCTTCGCACCCATGCAGATGAAGCTGCACCTGCTCGTTTCGGCACATTCTAAGGCTCCGGCAATACAGAAATGCGCTGATGAATACCGTATCCTCGGCAGGGCGATGCAGGTGATAAGGGACACGCCGTCCATTCCGCCGGATCACCTGGTCGGCTCCCTGGCGGAGCAGACCGAGCCGGTACTGCTGGAGATAGTGCCGCTGAACGGCGAGGAGCTTTCCCGGGTGTGGAACAATTCCAGCAAGACTATCCGTCCGTCTTTCGGCGTAGATATCACGCAGGTTTTCATGAGTTCCACCAGGACAAGGGAGGTCGCTCCCCGTATCACGAAGGCTCAGT
>CAKSGA010000072.1 GCA_934454435.1 uncultured Oscillospiraceae bacterium
TTTGAACGGATCGATTTTGTTTTATTCAGCGTTTCCTCGCATTCGGCGCACTCTACCCATTTTCCCTTTTCAAACCGTTTTTTAGAGACTCCCTTATTGTATTTCTACGATTATATCACACGATAGTTTTGTTAGTCAAGCGCAACGCAGAAGTTTCCTCTTGACAAAAGGCGAACATTGTGGTAAAATGACTGTAACAATAAAATATGCCCTTGAAACCAGTGATATGGAGATAAAGATACCCGTGCACTCCCAGAGAGCGGCGCATAGCTGTGAACGCCGCAGAACGCAGAGTATAGGCGCCGCAGTCTGCGGTCTGCCGTAAATGGACCATTGAGGGCGCAGTCAAAGGCGCAGTCCTGCGCTGAGTATCCTGCGACGTGCGGCGAGCGTTAATCGTCAGGGTATAACGTACCCGGAGAGAGCACGGCACAGCCGTGAATTAAGGTGGCACCACGGAGTTTATCCGTCCTTATGGCAGAACAAATCTGCCGCAGGGGCGGTTTTTTGTTTTTCAGAACGACACACAGTGAAAGGAAAAACATCATGGAAGAACAGAAAAAGAATATGCTGAGCCTTATCCAGCCGACAAACACGCCGCACCTCGGCAACTACCTCGGCGCAATGCAGAACTGGGTAAAGCTCCAGAACGACTACAACTGCTATTTCGGCATTGCCGACCTGCACTCCATCACCGTAAGGCAGGACCCGGTGAAGCTCCGCAACCAGATAAAGGAGAGCTATGCGCTGCTTATCGCCGCAGGGCTCGACCCGGAGAAGTCCACGCTGTTCGTGCAGGGACACAACCCTAACCACGCCGAGCTGAGCTGGATACTCTCCTGCTACACGCAGTTCGGCGAACTGTCCAGAATGACCCAGTTCAAGGACAAGTCCGCAAAGCACCCTGACAACATCAACGCCGGTCTGTTCACATACCCCGTGCTGATGGCTGCGGATATCCTGCTGTATCAGGCTGACCTCGTACCGGTGGGCATCGACCAGAAGCAGCACCTGGAGCTTGCAAGGAACGTTGCGCAGCGCTTTAACGGCATATACGGCGATGTGTTCACCATGCCCGACGGCTACATCACCAAGACCACTGCAAAGGTGATGTCCCTCCAGGAGCCCACAAAGAAGATGTCCAAGTCCGACGAGAACCCCAACGCCAGCGTATGGATACTTGACGACAAGGATACCATTATACGCAAGTTCAAGCGTGCAGTCACCGACAGTGACACCGTTGTCTGCGCAAAGGAGGGCAAGGACGGCATTATCAACCTCATGTCCATCTATTCCGCAGTCACAAACAAGAGCTTTGAGGAGATCGAAGCGGAGTTCGCAGGAAAGGGCTATGGCGACTTCAAGACCGCAGTCGGCGAGGCTGTGGCTGACATGCTGGCTCCCATGCAGGCTGAGTTCAAGCGTGTGTTCGCCGACAAGGCGTACCTCGAGGACTGCATGAAGAAGGGCGCAGAAAAGGCGTTCAGGGTCTCCAGAAAAACTCTTCAGAAGGTGCAGAAGAAGGTAGGGTTCCTTGTACTGTAAACCGGAAATATAAAATGCGCCGGCACTGTTTAAGGGCAATGCCGGCGTTTAATTACATGCGATTTTATGGCGATCTTATGCCTTTATGGCACTGTATCTCTTTTTTATCAGCACAGAAGTCAGCATAACTGCGGCAAACGGCAGGATATACAGCCCAAGCCCCGAACCTATTTTGCCGAGTATCCAGCTCTGAAGATCGTCAGGAAACTCAAGGCTGTACCAGATGGAGCAGAACGAATTCAGCGCCGAGAACATCAGAAAGAATACCGCCGAGCAAATCACGCACCTCCACACCCTGAACCCGGATACGGCGTTGATAAATCCGCAGGCGCAGACCATTGCGGTCAGGCAGAGCAGGATACGAAGTATCACACTGCCAGCGCATCTCTCGGGGCAGCGGGCGAAAAGGTCCAGAGCTGCCGCTGCGGCAGTGGATATGATGGCGGCGGTCAGAAATACTCTGCGTGCCGCAGCTCCCGGCGTGATAAATGATCGAATGACAGAATTGTTTGAGCTGTTCATGGTTATCCTCCTTTTCATGTATTGTAATATATTGCCTTGTATATATTATACATCGTATATTTTTGAGTGTCAATACTATACTCCGATTAATGTTATATAAAAATTATTGTTGCTTTTTGTGAGTTTTTACCTTGGCATACTTCAGACGGAGTTCATCGCCTGCGGAGTCCTGATTTCGCTGCCGTGGACAGGACGTTTATATTAACAATGCTGATTTTATGCTGATTTTAGGGCGGTGTATTTGTGATATTCTACAAAAATCACTTAAAAATATAATAAGCACTTGCATTTTGACGCCGCTTCTGATATAATATTATACGTTACTGAAAAAATCACTCAGAGAGGTAGGTGCTTCAAATGGCAAAATGCGAAATCTGCGGCAAGAGCGTAACCTTCGGTATTAAGGTATCCCACTCTCACAGACGCAGCAACAGAACCTATACGCCCAATGTCAAGAAGGTAAAGGCTATCGTTAATGGCACTCCCTGCAGAGTAAATGCCTGCACACGCTGCCTGCGCTCCGGTCTTGTACAGAGAGCAGTTTAACTGATTTGACATAAGTTATTGGTTACAGAATTTATCCCCTGTCTCTGACGGGGGATTTTCTGTTTTATGCCCCGGGAACATCGCAAAGGCGGCGTTTCCGGGGCTTTTTTTGCAAAAAATACTTGTATAACTCGACGTTTTGTGATAAAATATAATAGTATATTTATTCTATATTATAAGGAGTACAACCATGTCAAGAGATTATTCCACCTACGAAAGCCCGTTCTGCACCCGCTACGCAAGCAAGGAGATGCAGTACATCTTCTCCGCAGACAAGAAATTCTCCACCTGGCGCCGCCTGTGGGTGGCCCTCGCAAGGGGCGAGATGAAGCTCGGTCTGCCCGTTACCCAGGAGCAGGTAGATGAGCTGGAAGCCCATATCAGCGACATCAACTACGACGTCGCTGAGGAGCGTGAGAAGCTCGTCCGCCACGATGTTATGTCCCACGTTTACGCCTACGGCCAGCAGTGCCCCAAGGCAAAGGGCATTATCCACCTCGGTGCGACTTCCTGCTATGTCGGCGACAACACAGACGTCATCATTATGCGTGACGCCCTGCTGCTCGTGAAGAAGAAGCTGCTCAACGTCATCAACAACCTCGCAGGCTTCGCCCAGGAGCACAAGGATCAGCCCTGCCTCGCCTACACACACCTCCAGCCCGCTCAGCTCACCACCGTCGGCAAGCGTGCCACACTGTGGATAAACGAGCTGATGATGGACCTCGAGGAAGTTGAGTACCGTATAGCTCACCTCAAACTGCTCGGCCAGAAGGGAACCACCGGCACCCAGGCAAGCTTCGTTGAGCTCTTCAAGGGCGACAGCGCAAAGATAAAGGCTCTTGAGAAGTCCATCGCTGAGGAAATGGGCTTCGAGGCATGCGTCCCCGTCAGCGGCCAGACCTACTCCAGAAAGATGGACAGCCAGGTGCTCGCTACCCTCGGCGGTATCGCCCAGAGCTGCTCCAAGTTCAGCAACGACCTGCGTATCCTCGCTAACTTCAAGGAGATGGAAGAGCCGTTCGAGAAGAACCAGATAGGCTCCTCAGCAATGCCCTACAAGCGCAACCCCATGCGTGCGGAGCGTATAACCTCCCTCGCAAGATACGTGATGATAGACACCCTCAACCCTGCATTCACCGCAGGCACGCAGTGGTTCGAGAGGACCCTTGACGACAGCGCAAACAAGCGTATCTCCGTGGCAGAGGGCTTCCTCGGCGTGGACGCTATCCTCAACATAATGATAAACATCACCAACGGTCTGGTGGTATATCCCAAGGTCGTTGAGCAGAGAGTAATGCGTGAACTGCCGTTCATGGCTACCGAAAACATCATGATGCGTGCCGTAGAAAAGGGCGGCGACCGTCAGGAGCTCCACGAGGCGCTCAGAAAGCACAGCATCGCAGCCGCTGCAGTCGTAAAGGAGCAGGGCGGCGAGAACGACCTTGTAAAGCGCATCGCAGCAGACCCGCTCTTCAAGATCACCGAAGAGGAGATAATGGCAGTCCTGAAGCCCGCACACTACACCGGACGTGCCCCCGAACAGGTCGAGGAGTTCCTGAAGGAGTGCGTATGGCCGGTCCTTGAAGAGAACAAGGGACTTCTCGGCGAGCATGTGGAGCTCAGCGTCTGATCAACAGGAGCGATACAGTTGAAGAAATGGCTTTGCCCCCCTGCGCCCGCAGGGACGGGCAGTGAGATCATCAGGCAGTTCGGCGAGCTGCTGGGAGGGGTCATGCTCAGCCGTGGCATAACCACGCTGGAGCAGGCCAGGCAGTTCTACGGCTGCAATTCCCTTTCGGACCCCATGCTGATGAAGGACATGGACGCCGCTGCAGGGATCATTCGCCAGGCGCTTGACGAGGGCACGAAGATAACCGTCTACGGCGATTACGACTGTGACGGCGTGACCTCCACGGCAATGCTGTACGGCTACCTTGAAGCAATGGGAGCCGACGCAGACTGGTACATACCCGACCGCAGCGAGGGCTACGGAATGCATATCCCGGCTCTGGAGAAGATACTCGACCAGGGCACCGGGCTCGTCATCACCGTTGATAACGGGATCTCGGCGATGGAGGAAGCGGAGTATATCCGCAGCCGTGGGGCTCAGCTCGTCATAACCGACCACCACCAGCCCCCGCAGGAGCTCCCGGTGTGCGGGGCTTGCGTAGACCCTCACCGGGCGGACGACCAGTCCCCGTTCAAGGACCTCTGCGGCGCCGGCGTAGTACTGAAGCTGCTGCTCGCCCTTGAAGAGGACGAGGAGTTCGTGATGGAGCAGTACGCAGAACTGGCAGCAGTAGGCACCATCGGCGATGTGATGCCCCTCACCGGGGAGAACAGGTACATAGTCCGCCGGGGCATCGAAGATATCCGCTCCAGCCAGAACACGGGGATAGACCGGCTGCTGCGCTCTGCCGGGGTCGCACCGGAGGGCGTGGACGCCACTACGGTCGCATTCACCATCTGCCCGAGGATAAACGCTTCCGGCAGAATGGAGGGCGCCGACAAGGCGGTAAGGCTGCTCATGACCGACAGCCCGGAGCAGGCCGGGCTTCTCTCGGAGGAGCTCAACCTGATGAACGAGAAGCGCCGCAGCGAGGAAGTCCGTATAATGGAGGACGTTTCCCGCCTGCTGGAGAGCGACCCGCTGATACTGAAAGAGCGTGTGCTGGTGGTGTCCGGCGAGGGCTGGCACCACGGCGTTATCGGAATAGCCGCCGCAAGGCTTCTGGAGAAATACGGCAAGCCGGTGCTGGTGATATCCTCGGAAAATGGAGAGGCAAGGGGCTCCGCAAGGGGCGTCGAGGGCTTCTCGATATATAAGCTGCTGGAGGGCTGCAGCCGTGTGCTGACGAAGTTCGGCGGGCATCCGAGGGCAGGCGGTTTTTCCCTGCCGGCGGACCGCATAGAGGACTTCCGCCAGATGGTATACGCATTCTGCCGGGAGCACTACCCCAAAATGCCGGAGTACACCGTCAGCGCAGATATGGAGCTTTCCGGCGACCGGCTCACCGAGGAGGGGCTTAACAGCCTTTCCCAGCTCGAACCCTGCGGCGAGGGGAACCAGCGCCCGGTGTTCCTGCTGCGTGACTGTGTGGTCGAAAACCGACGGGCATTAAAGGACGGGAAGTTCACCAGCTTTGAGCTGCGCTCCGGCGGGGTGAAGATGAAAGCGCTGTGCTTCGGCATTCCGTTTGCGAAATTTCACCCGGGGCAGGGCAGCAGCGTGGACGTTATCGCCACTGCGGAGCTCAACGAGTTCCGGGGCGTGAAGTCTGTCACGCTGAAGGTGCAGGAGCTGCGCCCCTCAGGCTTCCGGGAGGACAGGTTCTTTGCAGCGCAGCGCACCTACGAGGAGATCTCCCGGGGAGAGGGCTGCGACAGCCGCCTTGCCCCCAGGGTCATTCCGGACAGGAATGCGCTGATGGCAGTCTACGACCTGCTGAGGAAGCACGGCGGCAGCATGTCCGCCGAGGAGCTTTGTTTATACGGCGGCACGGAGCTCAACTACTGCATGCTCCGCATTGCGCTGGACACCTTTGCTTCGGCGGGAATGCTGGAGCAGTCCGCTGACGCAGGGACGCTGAAGCTCGTCCCGGTGTCGCACAAGACCGACCTGATGGGGTCCGGTTTTCTTGCAGACCTGCGCAGAACGCTCGGGGTGCAGTAAAAGTCAAACTATGAGGAGTGATCGGTATGACCGGTTCTACAGTAACTACATTCGACCAGCTGGCGGAGAAGATCAAGGCAAGCGAAAAGCCCTACGACCTTGAAAAGATAACCCAGGCGTACAAGGTCGCAGAAAAGGCGCACGAGGGGCAGAAGCGCACCTCCGGCGACCCGTATATAACCCACCCGCTCGCCGTTGCAGCTATCCTGCTGGATTACTGCATGGATACCGACACGATCTGCGCAGCGCTGCTGCACGACACAGTGGAGGATACCGACGTCACCCTTGACGACCTGCGCAAAAAATTCGGCGAAGATGTTGCGCTGATGGTCGATGGCGTAACAAAGATAGGTCTGGTGCCGCTGGTTTCCAAGGAGGAACAGCAGGCGGAGAATATCCGCAAGATACTCATGGCGATGTCCAAGGATATCCGTGTGATAATCATCAAGCTCGCCGACCGTCTGCACAACATGCGCACCCTCGCCGCAAGGCCGCCGGAAAAGCAGCGCAAGACCTCCCTCGAAACGATGAACTTCTACGCCCCCATCGCCCACCGTCTGGGTATGAGCGACGTCAAGGAGGAGATGGAGGACATCGCTATCCACTACCTCGACCCCTACGGCTGCAAGGAGGTGGAGGAGCAGATAGCGCTCCACAAAGAGGAGCGTGACGCTTTCATCGAGAGCATAAAGCAGCGTATCCGTGAGCGTATCTCCGACATCAGACCGGAGCCCATCATCGAGGGACGTGTGAAGTCCATCTACAGCATATACAAAAAGGTCTACGTCAAGAACAAGCGCTTTGACGAGATATACGATATCTATGCGGTGCGTGTAATAGTACAGTCGGTCATCGAGTGCTACAACGTGCTGGGCGTTATCCACGACATGTTCAGACCCATTCCCTACCGCTTCAAGGACTATATCGCAACGCCGAAGCCCAACCGTTACCAGTCACTGCACACCACGGTCATTGGCCGTGAGGGTATCCCGTTCGAGGTGCAGATACGTACGGTGGAGATGCACAACACGGCTCAGTACGGCGTTGCGGCACACTGGAAATACAAGGCAGGCATAAACGGCAATGTTTCCGGCGAGAAGCGCTTCGACTGGATACGCCAGCTTCTGGAGCGCCAGCAGGAAGCCGACGACGTTGAAGCCATCGCCGACGCCATCAAGACCGACCTCGCACCGGACGAGGTGTTCGCATTCACGCCCAAGGGCGACGTCATCTCGCTGCCCATGGGGGCTACCGTGCTGGACTTTGCGTACTCCATTCACACCCAGGTCGGCAATAAGATGACCGGCGCAAAGGTCGGCGGAAGAATGGTCAGCTTCGATTACCAGATAAAGACCGGCGATATCGTGGAGATACTCACCTCCGGCTCGCCGAATTACGGCCCGAACCGCAACTGGCTCGAGATCGCACGTACCACGGAAGCAAAGAGCAAGATACGCAGCTGGTTCAAGAAGGAGTGCCGTGAGGAGAACATCGAGCGTGGCCGTGACGAGCTCGAGCACGAATTCAAGCGCAACAACATCGTTCTTACCCCGGAGCTTCTCCAGTCCACCGCACAGCGGCAGCGGCTCGACAGCGTGGACGACCTCTATGCGGCGATAGGCTACGGCGGCGTTTCCCTGTCGAAGATAATCCAGCGCATAAAGGAAGAGCAGCTGCGCAGCCATAAGGAGCAGCAGGCGATCCAGCAGGCGGCGGCAGACCCCGGCGAAGCTATCAGTGAAACCAACCGCCGCAGCCGCAGCAAGGGTATCATCGTTGAGGGCGTGGACAACTGCCTTGTGAAGTTCGCACAGTGCTGCAACCCGCTTCCCGGCGACCCGATAATCGGCTTCGTTACCAGGGGCTTCGGCGTTTCTATCCACAAGCAGGACTGCATAAACGTCATCAACAACATGGACAACCCCGACAACAAGGACCGCTGGATAAAGGCAAGCTGGGCGGGCGTTGATGACTCCACCTACCGTGCGACCATTGACGTTATCGCCGAGGACCGCATAACCATCTTCGCTGACATAACCACGGCCATAGCCGCAAACCATATTCCCCTGCACGAGATGAACGCACATCACCTGAAAAACGGCAACATGAACCTTGTCGTCACCGTGGAGATAGCCGGAATGGAGCAGCTCTCCAACGTCATGAGCAGGCTCCAGAAGATACCCGGCGTGATCTCCGTGGAGCGTACCGGCAAGCAGTAAGGAGGGCACATGCAGATATATCAGCTTCCCCTCGGGGCTTTGCAGACCAACTGCTATATCATTCCCGGGGAGGATTCCCGTGCGGTGGTGATCGACCCGGCTTCCGTCACCGAGGTCGAGATGTTCCTGAATGCCCACGGGCTCACCCTCGGGACCATCATCATAACCCACGGTCACTACGACCATTTCGCCGGGGCGGAGATACTGCGGGACGGCACTGACGCCAGGATCTGCGCCAGCGCCCCGGACGAGGAGATGTACTCCAGCGCCGTGAAGTCCTGGGCGGACTTCATGCCGGTGGAGTTCCACCCGATAAAGCCGGATATGCTGTTCCATGACGGGGAGGAGTTCACCGCTGAGGGACTGAACTTCCGGGTCATGGCGGCGCCGGGCCACACCGCCGGGAGCTGCCTGCTGTTCCTTGATAACGAGGGCGAGCAGACCGCATTCTGCGGGGACGTGGTGTTCTGCATGGGCGTCGGGAGGACCGACGGCTTCTCCGGCAGCACCCGGGACATGCTGGACAGCCTTGAAAAGATAGCGAAGCTCCCAGGGGACTGTAAACTGTACCCCGGTCACGGCAGCACCACAACGCTGCAGTATGAGCGTGAGAACAACCCCTACATCGCAAGATACGCAGACTAATAATAATGGGAGGACGCAGATATGATAACCGAACAGAACTGCACGATGCTGTGCGACTTTTACCAGCTTACAATGGGAAACGGATACTTCAGTACGAAGCACGCCGACCGTGTCGCATACTTCGACGTGTTTTTCCGCAGGGTCCCGGACGGCGGCGGTTACGCCATCTGCGCCGGTCTGGAGCAGGTGGTGAACTATATCCGCAGCCTGCATTTCTCTGAGGAGGACATTGCGTACCTCCGCAGCAAGGGTATCTTTGGCGAGGGCTTCCTCGCTTATCTGCGGGATTTCAGGTTCACGGGGGATATCTGGGCTGTACCCGAGGGAACTCCGGTGTTCCCGTCAGAGCCGCTCATAACGGTGCGTGCTCCGGCTATCCAGGCGCAGCTCATTGAAACCATGCTGCTTCTGCTGGTGAACCATCAGTCCCTTATCGCCACAAAGGCGAACCGCATAGTCCGTGCAGCCCAGGGCAGGGCCATTTCGGAGTTCGGCTCACGCAGGGCGCAGGGAGCGAGCGGCGCTGTTTTAGGCGCAAGGGCTGCGTATATCGGCGGCTGTGCCGGCACTGCGTGCGTCCTCGCTGATGAGCTTTATGGGGTCCCCGCCACCGGAACGATGGCGCACAGCTGGGTGCAGATGTTCGATACCGAGCTGGAAGCGTTCGAGAGCTACTGCCGCACCTATCCCGACAGCTCAACGCTGCTGGTGGATACCTACAACGTCCTGAAAAGCGGCGTACCAAATGCGATAAAGGCTTTCGATAACGTCCTGAAGCCACTGGGCAAGCGGCCCTGCGGTATACGTCTGGACTCCGGCGATATCGCATACCTCTCCATCGAGGCAAGAAAAATGCTTGATGAAGCCGGCTATCCGGACTGCAAGATAGTAGCTTCCAACAGCCTTGACGAGCACATCATTACCGACCTGCTGCGCCAGGGGGCCAGAATAGACCTCTTCGGCGTGGGCGAGCGTCTGATAACCGCAAGCAGCGAGCCGGTCTTCGGCGGCGTGTACAAGCTGGCGGCGGTGGAGGAGAACGGCGTTATAACCCCGAAGATAAAGATCTCCGAGAACGTTTCAAAGATCACCAACCCGCATTTCAAGAAGCTCTACAGGCTCTACAGCAAAAAGACCGGCAAGGCTATCGCCGACCAGCTCTGCGTTCATGACGAGTTCATTGACGAAACGAAGCCGCTGACGATCTTCGACCCGGACTACACCTGGAAGAAAAAGCGCCTGACGGACTTCACCGCCCGGGAGCTCCAGGTGCCGGTATTCCGTGGCGGGGAGCTTGTGTACGACCTCCCCACGCTGGAGCAGATACGCAGCTACTGCGCAGGGCAGCTCGAAACTCTGTGGGACGAGGTGATGCGCTTCGAGAACCCGCACAACTACTACGTTGACCTTTCAGAAAAGCTGTGGAACATCAAGCATGAACTTCTTGACAATGAAGGCAGGGGTGAGAACAATTGACGCTGTGTGACGCCGTGAACGATTTCCGTGGCAAGATAACCACGGACCACCGTAATACCCGCTACTGCACCTTTGCACCCCCGGAAGAAACAGTCGGGGTGATAGACCTTTCCCCCCTGTCGGACGGCAGCCGGGGAATAGCGTTCCTGGCGGACAGAATGATCGTGAAGCTGGGTCCGGACGCACAGCAGGTATACTACCGCAGCATTCGTGTGACTGAAACGATACCGGGCTATGAAACTCCCTTTGAGGACGAGCTTGTCATAGCTTCCCCCGGCGTGACCATACGCATTTCGGACTGCGGGCTGAACAAGTTTTTCCTGCGGCAGCTTATAAATACCCTCTGCCGGATGAGCATCAATATGCGGGACGCCGACCGGGAAGAACTGGAATCCCAGCTCACCGCCGAAGCGCTCGATTACTATGCTGCGCAGCGATCCCCTAAGGCGTTGGAAACTGAAACACAGGCCGCACCTGCCGCACAGGACGCACCTGTCACATCGGCTGTACAGGAAGCAGGCGAAAAGAAGCGTGAAACGGTCATGGCAGGGGTGAGCCCCTCGGCAGCGGTGGCGGTACAGGAGATAGCGGCAGCTAAACGGGCTGCCCGCCAGGAGCTCCCACAGCACATTGAGATAACCGAAGAGAAGATACAGTGGCTCAGCGGCAAGCACGAACCGGTCACGGAAAGCGCACCTAAATCCACGGAGCCGCAGGGCATCACGCCCGACGACCTCGAGGACATGACCCACGAGCAGACCATGAGCTACCTGCTGGACTCCATCGCCGAGATAAACTCTGACGAGGCACCAGAAGTCCCCGCAGAGGAGGTCACACCAGCAGCGCAGCCAGAGCCTGCCCCGGAGCCGCCCGGGGAACTCCCGGGACCTGCAAATCCCGAGCCGGAAAACAACGAGCCGGAACACTCAGAGCCCGAAAAGCCGAAGCTCACTCATGAGCCGGAAAGCTCTGACATCTACATAAAGGCGAGCCGCCGTATTCGTGAGCTATGCGAGGACAACAGGCTGACTATGGAGCAGATAAACACAGCAGTCCGGGAGCAGCTTGTGGAGGCTTCGGAGATATACTCACGGCTGGATATCGGCTCTGCGGAGCTGCCGCCGGCGGTGAAGTCCCATGCACTGGGTCTGGCTTCCGCAGCGGAACACCTGCCGGAGTACTTCGCTCTGGGCGAGGACATTGCTGCCAGGGTGATGTTCTTCATGCTCTACCAGATGCTGTCCTACACCGACCGTGTGCTCCAGACGGACGAATCAAAGCGCCGTCTGAATTATTTCTTCGTGACTTTTGGCAGCGCAGGCATAATACTGTCGATGCTGGACGCCGGCGAGGCGTGATATTCAATCCGGAATTATTGTGTCCGGCTTTTACGGACGGATCATAACAAAAGGGCTGCGAAATTCTCGCAGCCCAGAGACCGTCGAACAATC
>CAKSGA010000073.1 GCA_934454435.1 uncultured Oscillospiraceae bacterium
GCGCTATCCTGATCGTTGCTGGTACTGATGGTCCTATGGCTCAGACCAGAGAGCACATTCTGCTCGCTCGCCAGGTAGGCGTTCCCTCAATCGTTGTATTTGTAAACAAGTGCGATGACGTTGATGACTGCGAGTACGATGCAACTACAGGTGAGTACAAGAACTCCGAGATGCTCGAGCTCGTTGAGATGGATATCCGTGATGAGCTGACCAAGAACGGCTTCGACGGTGACAACACTCCTGTTATCTTCGGTTCTGCTTACAAGGCACTGAACTCTGACTCCAAGGATCCTGATGCTCCCGAGTATCACTGCATCAAGGAGCTCATGGACGCTGTTGACGACTATATTCCTACACCTGATCGTAAGGAAGATCAGCCGTTCCTGATGCCTGTTGAGGATACTATGACCATCACTGGCCGTGGTACTGTTGCAACTGGTAGAGTTGAGCGTGGCGTAGTAAAGGTAAATGATACCGTTGAGATCACTGGTCTGACCGACGAGCCCAAGTCCACTGTAGTTACTGGTCTTGAGATGTTCAGAAAGACCCTTGACGAGGCTAAGGCTGGTTACAACATCGGTGCCCTGCTCCGTGGTATCACCCGTCAGGATATCGAGCGTGGTCAGGTTCTCTGCAAGCCCGGTTCCATCCATCCCCACACCAAGTTCACCGGTCAGGTTTACGTTCTTAAGAAGGAAGAGGGCGGCCGTCATACTCCGTTCGTTTCCAACTATCGTCCGCAGTTCTTCTTCAGAACTACCGACGTTACCGGCGTAATCACCCTGCCTGCTGACAAGGAAATGTGCATGCCTGGCGATAACGTAGTTATGGACGTTGAGCTCATCACTCCTATCGCTATTGAAGAGGGTCTGCGTTTCGCTATCCGTGAGGGCGGCAGAACCGTTGGTTCCGGCGTTGTTACCAAGATCAACGGCTAATTCCCGCTGAACTGGTGCAAACCACTTCATAATAATAAGACCGCTTCCCGAAAGGGGAGCGGTTTTTGTTATGTGTTCATTTTCGGGTTTTCAGTCCTGCCGAGGATAAAGTCTACAGAAACGTTGTAGAAGTCCGCCAGGCGGATAAGGGTCTGCGTGGGGATATCACGCTCGCCTGTTTCGTAATACGAATAGGCACGTTGTCCACAGTAAATTTTGTCGGCGACCTGTTTTTGTGTAAGAAGTTCGCTTTCACGTAAATATTTCAATTTGTACATATTATTAACCTCCTTATTGTGAAAAGTTAATAATATTATATCCTAGAACAAAATGGGCTATTGACAATTTGACCATTTTGTGCTATAATTGTCGTATAGACCAGAATGGGCTAGAATAAACAATAAAGAGGTGCTTACTATGGAAAATGTAGTTGAGAAAATAGGTGGTAAAAAGAAAATAGGTTGTATTAATAAAGCAATGATCATATCGTTATTGTTACAGGCTTTGGTGGTTTTGTTTTCTTTTGCACCGTTGATTATTTTTGATCATGAACAGCCCAACCTTGGAGAAAAAGACTCCAGCAGTCAGGAAGAGATTATAAATGAAATATCAAACGAAGATGAAAAACTGATCATGTCTGAGATAATGAACCTGGAGGACAAAGTTGCCAATCTAAGAAAAACTATGGCTACACAGCAGAGCTATAAGAGTTCAGTGCAGCTGATTGAAAACAGTGTTTTTTCCTCGGATAATCCTGACTTATGGACAGAGTATATGTGTGAATTGAGTGGCAATTCAAGTTCAATTGAGAGCTTTTCTTTTTCAATAGGCTTTTTTTCTTTTGTTATGCTCGGTGAAGCATTGTACTGTGTAATTTATTTTGTGTACAAATTCAGGAAGGCACTAAAGGGGTCAGAAATAGTGTGTTCCTACGTACCATCATTGGTATTAAGTATTTCGTCGATTTATACCACATTAACATTCAACTCTTGGTTTAATACCGTTAACGTGGTTCCGAGCTGTTTCACGATAATGATATATGTGATAACGGTGCTTCAGATTGTATTAAAACAAACAAATTCTAAAGAACATTAAACATGATCCCCCGGAAATTCCGGGGGATTTTTTCATGGTATTATAGAAAAATGGAGAGGTTATAACCTCTCCCCCAATATTATACTGATGTTACATCAGCTTCTTATAAAGCTCAGTGATCTCCTCAACAGAGGTATCACGGGGATTGCCGGGTCTGCAAGCGTCATCATAAGCGGACTGTGCAAGGAACGGGATATCCTCTGGCTTTACGATGTCCTTCAGGTTTGCCGGAATTCCGACGTCATGGGAGAGCTGCTTAACTGCGTCAATAGCAGCCTTTCTGTACTCTTCCTGGGACAACTTCTCGGTGCCCTCGACGCCCATAGCCTTTGCAATGTCACGGTACTTCTCGCCGGTGCAGGGAGCGTTGTACTCCATAACGGTCGGGAGGATTATCGCATTTGCAACGCCGTGGGGTGTGTCGTACAGTGCGCCCAGCGGGTGCGCCATGGAGTGCACGATACCAAGTCCGACATTGGAGAAGCCCATGCCGGCAACATACTGACCAAGAGCCATGCCCTCACGTCCCTCGGGAGTGTTCGCAACGGCGCCTCTAAGGGATCTGGAAATGATCTCGATAGCCTTCAGGTGGAACATGTCGGAAAGCTCCCAGGCAGCCTTTGTGATGTAACCCTCGATCGCATGGGTCAGGGCGTCCATACCGGTGGCTGCGGTCAGGCCCTTCGGCATAGAGGACATCATATCCGGGTCAACCACTGCAACAACAGGAATGTCATGCGGGTCTACGCAGACCATCTTGCGGTTCTTTTCAACATCGGTGATAACGTAGTTGATCGTTACCTCAGCGGCTGTGCCGGCGGTGGTGGGAACTGCGATGATCGGTACGGCAGGTTTCTTTGTAGGAGCTACACCCTCAAGAGATCTTACATCAGCGAACTCAGGGTTGTTGATGATGATACCGACAGCCTTTGCGGTGTCCATAGAGGAACCTCCGCCGATAGCGATTATGTAGTCAGCACCGCTCTTCTTGAATGCAGCAACGCCGGTCTGGACGTTCTCAATGGTGGGGTTGGGCTTGATATTGTCATAAACCTCGTATGCGAGCTTGTCAGCGTCCAGTACGTCAAGTACCTTCTTTGTTACGCCGAACTTGATGAGGTCAGGGTCGGAGCATACAAACGCTTTTCTGAATGCACGGTTCTTTGCCTCAACAGCGATATTGGCGATAGCGCCTGCGCCGTGGTATGAGGTTTCGTTAAGTACAAATCTGTTTGCCATAGTTTCATTTCCCTTTCTGTTGGAATTTATATCTGACCGGCATATCGCCGTTATCAGTCTTTACTGCAGCAGCTTTACCTGCTCGCTGGCCTCGTCAACAAGAGCCTTGAGCTTCTCGATAACGTCAGAGTTCCTGCCGATCTCCTCGTTGCAGGATTTGAGCTGTGAGTTGATGCCGGTAATGGCTTTCTTTATCTCGTTCAGGGTGTTCTCGACCTCGTTCGCCTGCTTGGTGTTCTTGTCAGCGAGTGTGCGGACCTCCTGGGCGATAACGTTGAAGCCTGCTCCGGCAGCGCCTGCACGCTTGGCCTCTATAGAAGCGTTGAAGCCTATCAGCGTGAGCTGCGTGGAGGCGTTCTCAATAGCCTTTACGATACCGTCAGTGCTCTCGACTGCCTTGGAGGAGGACGCCGCAGAGTTCTTTATATCAGCAAAGCTGTGCTCAAGATTCTGTATATTAGTCATGACATCGTTCATGCTGTCAGTGATGTGAGTGAATTTTTCGCCGACATTTTCAATGATACTGTCTTTGCTTTTCTGTGTTTCAAGGGCAACGAGGCGCTGGTAGCCGACTTCAGAAAGAGCATTCGCCATCTGCCAGAGCAGGTTTGCAGCAGCCTCTATCTGCTTCTTGGGAACGATCTTGACCTTGCGCAGTGCTGCAATATATGTATCGGGATCGATACCGAGCTCCTCTGCTATTCTGCGGAACTTGTCCTCGTCCGGCTTTTCAGGTAGCACCTGACCGCCGATAAGGGAGCCGATGTGCTTGCCGTTGACGATAACGGGAGCTGCGAAGTCCATCAGACCGCTGGAGCAGTAGTATACAGCAGGCTTACCAGTGCGGGAGGCTTCCTCGCCGCCCTTCAGGTCGCACTGGTTGCAGCGCTCAGCGCCGATGCGGGAATTTCTTGTAAGGGACATGCAGAAGTCCGTGAAGTTGCTTCCTTCGGTGACGGGACCTGTTTCATCGGTAGCAAGGGCAGCCATACCGGTTGCAGCTGCAAAAGCGTCCTGAAGGCTCTGGAGTGTGCGCCTGTCGATCACGTCAAGAAGTGTGAGATTATTAAGATCCATAATAATAAACCCCTTTTTCTCTGTTTTTGATGAATAGCATGACAATCGCCATGTCTTATATACAATTATATTATACATGATTTTTACAAATAAATCAAGGGGTAAAATGTGAAAAAAATCAAAGGGAGCCTAAAATGAGACGCTTTTTTTGTGAAAAATACACATAACAGATATATCAAAAAGGAATATTCCGGACAAGGTCAGCAGAGAATTGACCGGGTGATGATATGCGAAAGAAACAAAGCAACACAAAAACAGTTCCTTATCTCAGGGGACTGGCTGCCGGGTATCTGCTGACGTTTGCAGCTTCGGCGGCGGGAGCACTGATAATGCTCATAGCCGGGACGGACAGCGGAATGGCGTGGTTCCCTGCTCTGATCGCAGGCGCTGCCGGGAGCTTCCTTTGCGGTAGGACCGCCGGGAAGCTACGCCGGCATGATGGGCTGAGGACAGGAGCCCTGTGCGGGGTATTGTACCTGGCGCCGCTGCTGGTGCTGAGCCTTATATTCGGCAGGGCGGGCGGAGTCATGCTGCCGGTGAGGGTGCTGCTCTGCCTTGGCTTTGCGGCTGCGGGCGGAGTCGCCGGGGTCAATTCCCCGGAGAAGTGATGGGAACGAAAAAGTACCTGTTCGCAGCTATGGCGGTGGCTGCGGCAGTGGGCATAGTGCTGCGCCCTGCGGAGCTCTCCGGAGCAGTCCGGCAATCGGTTGCGGGGTGCCTGGAGGTCGTGATACCTGCGCTGTTTGCGTTTACAGTCCTGGCGGTGTATCTCCAGCGGAGCAGGCTGTACCTTACCGCATTCCGTCCTCTTACGAAGCCGCTTTCGCTGCTACTGGGAATTCCGGAGGAGCTTTGTGCGGTGTTCCTGCTGGCGAATATCGGTGGATACCCGGTCGGAGCGAGGCTTCTCGGTGAGCTGGTCAGTTCCGGCAGGCTTTCCCGCAGGGACGCCGGGAGAATGCTGTGCTTCTGCTACGGCAGCGGACCGTCATTCGTGATAGGTACCGCCGGGGCGGAGGTGTTCGGGAGCGCCGCTGCGGGCGGTGTGATCTATGCGGCGTGCTTCATGTCGGCACTGGTGATAGCCGTGGTGGTCTGCCGGACGGGGGAGAGGATAACACTTGTCCCGGGAGAGCAGCACCCGGTCCTTACGGCAGAGTGCTTCACGGGTTCAGTGGACGCCGGCGCCCGGGTCATGTACACGGTCTGCTGCATGGCGGCGGCGTTTGCTGCGGTGACGGCGCTGCTGGACTACTCCGGGCTGACAGGGCTAATTTCCGGTGCATTGGGGCTGGCTGGCTTCGGCGGGAACTCTGACCGGCTGTTCCCGGCGTTCCTGGAGGTCACAAGGGTAAGGGACATGCTGCCGGACGGCATGGCAGCGCCGGTCTGTGCGGCTCTGCTGAGCTTTGGCGGGGTGTGCGTGGTTTTGCAGATACTTGCGGTTTCCGGCGGGAGGATACCGGTAAGGGGTCTGCTGATCTCCCGGCTGCCGGCTTCGCTGATGAGCGCACTGTTTGCTCTGCCTGCGTGCAGATTTGCAGAAACCGCCGCAGAAGTCTACAGCCCCAATGCTCCGGAGGTGCAGCCGTTCTCGGTGAACGCCGGGCTGTCGGTATGTGTTATGGTAATGGCGGGAATGCTGATACTCTCCGCAGGCAGGGCGGGGGAGAGCTCACGGAAGAATAAGAGCTGAAAAAACAGGACGGAGTGCGGATTTTTGCGTATAATCGTTGACAATCACGCAAATTTATAGTATAATATATGATTGTAATAGTATATCAAAATCCCACTGAAAGGACATCAAAAAAATGGGTTACGATTTTACCGCCATTGAAAACAAATGGCAGAAATACTGGGACGAACACAAGACGTTCCATGCAGAGAACGACTATTCCAAGCCGAAGTTCTACGCACTGGTAGAATTCCCCTACCCCTCCGGACAGGGACTTCACATAGGTCATCCCCGTCCCTATACCGCTATGGATATCGTGTCCAGAAAGCGCAGGCTCCAGGGCTACAATGTGCTGTTCCCCATGGGCTGGGACGCATTCGGGCTGCCTACCGAGAACTTCGCCATCAAGAACAAGATACACCCCGCTATCGTTACAAAGAACAATGTCGCACGCTTCAAGGCACAGCTCAAGTCCCTCGGTCTTTCCTTTGACTGGGACAGAGAGATAAACACCACTGACCCTGATTACTTCAAGTGGACCCAGTGGATATTCCTCAAGCTGTTCAAGGCCGGGCTTGCCTACAAGAAGGAAATGAACGTGAACTGGTGCACCTCCTGTAAGGTCGTACTGGCTAACGAGGAGGTAGTAAACGGCGTGTGCGAGCGCTGCGGCGGCGAGGTAGTCCACAAGGTGAAGAGCCAGTGGATGCTCAAGATCACCGAGTATGCACAGAAGCTCATCGACGATCTCGACAGCGTTGACTATTTCGAGAAGATCAAGACCGCACAGAAGAACTGGATAGGACGTTCCACAGGCGCCGAGGTGGACTTCACCACCACCGCCGGCGATATGCTGACCGTTTACACCACACGCCCCGATACACTGTTCGGTGCGACCTACATGGTAATTTCCCCGGAGCACCCCATCATAAACAAGTGGGCTGACAGGCTCACCAACATGGACGCTGTCAGGGAGTACCAGGCAGCCGCTGCCCGCAAGTCCGACTTCGACCGTACCGAGATGAACAAGGACAAGACCGGCGTAAAGCTGGAGGGTGTCCGTGCGATAAACCCCGTAAACGGCAAAGAGATACCGATATTCATCTCCGACTACGTTCTAATGACCTATGGCACCGGCGCTATCATGGCGGTTCCTGCGCACGATACCCGTGACTGGGAGTTCGCAAAGGTGTTCGGCCTGCCGATAATCGAGGTAGTCAAGGGCGGCGAGGACGTTCAGAAAGAAGCCTTCACCGACTGCGCTACAGGCGTTATGGTGAATTCCGGGTTCCTGGACGGGCTCTCCGTTGAGGACGCAAAGGTAAAGATGAAGGAGTGGCTGACCGCAAACGGCAAGGGCCGTGAGAAGGTCAACTACAAGCTGCGTGACTGGGTATTCTCCCGCCAGAGATACTGGGGCGAGCCTATCCCTGTCGTAAACTGCGAGAAGTGCGGCTGGGTCGCTCTGCCTGAGAGCGAACTTCCCCTGAAGCTGCCGGAGGTCGACAGCTACATGCCCACAGACACCGGCGAAAGCCCCCTGTCCACACTGGAGAGCTTCATCAACACCACCTGCCCCTGCTGCGGCGGTCCTGCGAAGCGTGAAACGGACACCATGCCCCAGTGGGCTGGCTCCAGCTGGTACTTCCTGCGCTACTGCGACCCGCACAACGACAAGGAGCTTGCTTCCAAGGAAGCGCTCAAGTACTGGATGCCCGTTGACTGGTACAACGGCGGTATGGAGCATACTACCCTCCATCTGCTGTACAGCCGCTTCTGGCACAAGTTCCTGTACGACCAGGGCGTTGTTCCCTGCAAGGAGCCGTACATGAAGCGCACCTCCCACGGCATGATACTCGGCAAGGACCCCGAGCGTCCCGGCGAGTTCACAAAGATGTCCAAGTCCAAGGGCAATGTTGTAAACCCTGACGACGTTGTAAGGGAATTCGGCGCTGATACCCTCCGTCTGTACGAGATGTTCGTTGGCGACTTTGAGAAGGCTGCTCCGTGGCAGGAGAACGGCATAAAGGGCTGCAAGCGCTTCCTCGACAGGGTATGGGCTATGCAGGAGAAGGTCGTTCCCGGCGACGAGTACAGCGACAAGCTCCGTGCTTCCATGCACAAGACCATCAAGAAGGTCAGCGAGGACATCGAAACGCTGAAGTTCAACACTGCCATTGCTACCATGATGGGTCTGCTTAACGAGATCGACGCCGCAGGCTCCCTGACCCGTGCAGACTACAGAACTCTGCTGATACTGCTGAACCCGTTCGCACCGCATATCACCGAGGAGCTCTACCAGATAATGGGCTACGAGGGCGTGCTCAACGAGCAGAAGTGGGTAGAGTATGACGAGAAGCTCTGCGTTGAGGACAGCGTTGAGATAGTCGTACAGGTGAACGGCAAGGTAAAGGCACGCTTCAACGCCCCCGTTGACTGCGCTAAGGAGGAGCTGGAGAAGCTGGCTCTGGATCTGCCGGAGGTAAAGTCCCTGACGGACGGGAAGACCATCGTAAAGAAGATAGCAGTTCCGAACAAGCTGGTCAACATCGTTGTAAAGTAATGGAAAGAGCCCAAATGACCATAAAGACAATAGCGGCGGCGATAGCAGTACTGTTTTCGCTGACCGCATGCTCCGGCGGCAGCAGCCTGCCAGAGTCCGTTGAGAGCTTCCTGTCATCGCAGGAGAGCGCATCAGACAGCTCCACGGACAGCAGCGGGAGCGGTACGGCGGACACCACGGCTGACCCGGGCAGCACATCGGAGGATACAGAAATGAGCGAGGAAGTCAAGTACATCGCACTGACATTTGACGACGGGCCGAACACCACCACGACCAACGAGGTGCTGGACAAGCTGGAGAAGCACGGCGTCATAGCGTCCTTTTTCCTGATAGGCAACAACATCAATGACGAGAGCGCCAAGGCAGTGAAGCGTGCGTACGACATGGGCTGTGAGATCAACAACCACAGCCGCACCCACAGCAACATGACGGAGCTCACCGCCGAGGAGATACAGGAAGAGTACAGGTATGTCGATGACAAGGTGTTCGAGATAACCGGCGAGCATACGAAGTTCTTTCGCCCGCCGTACATTGCGGTGCACCAGATAATGTTCGACAACATCGACGCTCCGTTCATCGCCGGTATCGGCGCCCAGGACTGGGAGGACAGGATCACCGCAGACATGCGTGCAAGAATGATACTCAAGCAGGCAAAGGACGGCGACATAATCCTCCTGCACGACATGGAGGGCAACTCCGCCACAGTCGAGGCTCTGGATACGATAATACCGGAGCTAAAGGCACAGGGCTACAAGTTCGTCACGGTGTCTGAGCTGTTCAAGGCAAAGGGCATTGAGCCGGATATGGAAAAGGTCTACACTAACGTTACACAGAAATATATGTATAACTGATGAATTAGAGGGCTGCGATTTTTTCGCAGCCCTCAGACTGTCGATAAAGGCACATCTGCGTCGTCACTCCGCACTGCGACAGGCACAAAGCCTAGTCGCAGTGCGGGTTCCTAGCATCTGCACCTTTCTCGGCAGCCTGGGATAAGTACTTTTTCGACAAGCTGAGGGCTGCGATTTTTTCGCAGCCCTTGCTTTATGCTCCTTACTCTATCCCAAGGTCCTCCAGAAGCCGGTTGACTTCCGTCAGTCCCCGCAGCCTTATACCCTCGGTGAGATGTGCGGCGTCCGCCGGGTTTATTTCCTCTATCGGGGTGGAGTATACGGCAAGGGGCTCGTCAGCACCGTCCCTGAAAAGCGCAGTCACGCCGTTGTATTCCCGCAGGATATAGCAGGAGAGCTCCGCTGCGGTCTGCTCCGCCGCTGCCAGGACCTCTCCGCTGGTCTTTGCCACGTATGCTGCGCTTCCGCCCATGAGTGCCAGCGCCGTCAGACCTCCAAGCATTTTACCGTAGAATGACATATTATTCCTCCTGAGCGGCGCCTGTATGCCGCTTTTTTGTTTTGGTCGGATTTTGGGCAACACCGCACAAAGACCATTTATTGGATTTTGTACGTGTCTTGCTTGCATCTTTTTAGTTTGGCGCAAAAATCACGTATTTGCATAACGGAAATGTTCCGTGTTGCGCCAAACTTGCATCTTGCACAATTCGTCCTAGCAAGGCGTCAGCCTTGCGTTGTCCTCATTGTACAATTTGACGAAAAATCGAGATTAGCCAATCAGCAAAGCGTGTTATTGGCTAATCTAGCTGCGCAATACACGCACAATCTTTGTGCAGTATTGCCTTAGTATGCCTTATTTCCTGCGGTTTTATTCGACATGACCGGGCGGATCGTGCTTTTTTGAGAAGATGCGAAAAAAATTCCCTCAGATACTTGTTTTTTGTGCGAAAAGATGGTACAATAAATAGTGTATAACTGCGGACGGCAGCGTCTGCACTTTTCCTCACAGGAGGCTGCAATGAACGAACATATCGACTATCTCCGGGACAAGGCGAACCGCCTTTCCCTAAGCCCCGGCGTTTATCTTATGAAAGACCGCACCGGGAAGATAATCTATGTCGGCAAGGCGAAAGCCCTGAAAAACCGTGTGACCTCCTATTTCCGGCACGATGCCAACCACAACGCCAAGACCCTGAAACTGATCGACAACATCGCCGATTTTGATTTCATCGTCTGCCCCAGCGAGCTTGACGCACTGGTGCTGGAATGCAGCCTTATAAAGCTCCACAAGCCGAAGTACAACATTCTGCTCAAGGACGATAAGGGCTACAATTACATCAAGGTCAGCAAGGGAGCATACCCGAGGATTTCCTATGCGCTCAACACCAACGACCCGAATGCGGACTATATCGGTCCGTTCACCAGCGGCTTCACGGTAAAGCAGGCGGTGGAGGAGGTCAACAGTATCTTCATGCTGCCGACCTGTAACCGGCGTTTTCCGATGGATATAGGCAAGGAGCGTCCCTGCCTTAACCTCCACATAAAGAAGTGCATGGGCGTCTGCCGTGGCAAGATATCTTCCGAGGAGTACAAGAAGATAATAGACGAGGCGCTGGACTACCTTAAAAGCGGCAGCCAGAAGTCCGTTGAGCAGCTCACCGAGGAAATGAACGAGGCTGCGGAGAACCTGGAGTTCGAGAAAGCGGCAAAGCTGCGTGACCGTATCCAGGCTGTGACCCGTCTGAAAAATTCCCAGAAGATATTCGATTATAAGACGGATGATTACGATATCGTTGCGCTGGCGCAGAACGTCAGCCTTGCGAGCGTTGCGGTGGTGAAATACCGTGGCGGCAGGCTGGTGGACAAGGAGAATTTCTTCATCGGCGACGAATACGACCCCGGCGCAATGCGCAGGGACTTCCTGCTGAGCTACTACCCCGACCGTGAGGATCTCCCAAAAGAGATATACATTGATGAGGAGTTCGAGGACATGGAGCTCGTGACGCAGCTTCTGCGTGAAAAGGCGGGGCATGCGCTGAAGTTCGTGGTGCCGCAGAGGGGGCAGGGCATGGCGCAGATAGTCCTTGCGAAGAATAATGCAAGCGAGTACCTGGCGCTGAAAGTCGGCAGGACGGCCAGGGAGATAAACGCCCTTGAGGACCTGCGTGACCTGCTGGGTCTGGAAAAGATACCGCTGATAATCGAGAGCTACGATATGTCCAACTTCGGTGAGGACGGACGTGTCGGCGGCATGATAGTCTACCGCAATGGCAGACCGTTCAAGCCGGGCTACCGCAGGTTCAATATAAAGGACGTTGTGGGCATAAACGACTACGCCAGTATGCAGGAGGTCCTGCGCCGGCGTATGCAGAGATACCTTGATGGTGACGAGAGCTTCAGGCCGCTTCCCGACCTGATACTGCTGGACGGCGGTCAGGGTCATGTGGCGGCGGTCGCCCAGGTGTTCGAGGAGATGGGCATAAACGTTCCGCTGTTCGGCCTTGTCAAGGACAGCAAGCACCGCACCCGTGCCATAGCGAAAGAGGGCGGAGAGATATCAGTCAGCGCAAACAAGGGGCTATTC